>NZ_NEUB01000962.1 GCF_002910825.1 Streptomyces sp. SM1
ATCTGGGTCTCACCGGTCCGCCCGGGCCGCGAGCACGACACCACCTGCGCCCGCCACCACGGCCTGATCGATGCCCTCAACCGGATCGCTGCCGAGCTGGACATGCCGACCCTCGTCGACCTCGGCTACGAGAACGCCGGCGACGGTTTTCGCCACCCGCACAAGAAGCCCGCCGGAGGCGAGCTGACCGAGGCCCAGCAGACCTACAACAAGGTCATCCGCGGCGTCCACGGCGTCTGCGAGCGCGCCAACTCCCTGCTCAAGACCACCTTCAAGGCACTACGCCGGGTCAGCCTCGACCCCAGCCGCATCACGAAGATCGCCGCCGCAGCCCTCGTCCTGCTCCAGCTCGAGTACGACCGCACCATCTGATTAGTCACGCAACGTAATGATTCGTTACTGACAAAGACTCATTGTTCCCCCCACGTGCCCTGATCTAGGAAGCCAATGCTGCACCGAGGTATCAAGTTCGTCCACGCCGCCGTGTTGGCTTTTTCCGCAGTCTTGGCGTTTCTGTTCGTGCGGGGGCTGGACGAGGACGGGGTGCTGGGCAACTCGGCTCTGATCTGGGTGTTTGACTCCGACGATTCGACGAGCGGCGCTCAAGTCGCCCAGGCGATCGCGTCGTTCTCGGCCGACCACGGAGTCACGGTAGCTCGCGAGGTGCCTGACATGAGGGACCCCGACGGTCATCTGTATCTGGCCCCTGGCGACCGGCAGTCCGGTGCGGGATCGTGGCTGGACGAGGGTTATCCGGCGTTCAGCAGGAATTACACGACGGACGTGCATCCGATCGCCGAGATCGGACAGCGTGATCCGCGGGGCGAGTACTACGTGTTCGGGTCACCTGCCGCTGCTGATGCGCTGGTTGCCGAGTTCGCCGACCTCGGTCTGCGTGCAGGCGTGACCCACCCTCTCTCCTACACGACACTCGCCGCCGCTTATACCGGTGGCGTCCTGTGGGGATCCTTCTGGGTGGTTGCCCTCGCCGCAGTGACGATGACCGGCGCGAGCGTGCTGCTCAGCGCGAAGGCATACGGGATTCTGCGGTTGCAGGGCATGTCCTTCGTGGGCCTCCTTGTCCGTGATCTGCGGCAGCTAGCGGTGTCCTGGTCGGTGCCGGTCGGTGCTGTGGCAGCCGTGACGCTTGCCTTCCTCGGCTTCTACAACGGTCTTGCATGGCTGGGGATGTTCGCCACTGTGGCCGGGGGTCTTGCCGGCCTGTTCATTCTCCTGGTGCTGGCCGCCCATGCGGCCGTGCTCGCTCTCACCTTCAAGGTTGACGTACTGCGTGCTCTCAAGGGCGAACTGCCTGCCCGGGCGGCAACGATCAGCGTCTACCTGGTGCGTATTCCCGCGCTGCTGCTCGCTCTCAGCATCGCCACGGACGTCGCAGCGGCGGGCCAGGATGTGCTGGCACGCCAGGAGAGCCGGACGGCCTACGCCGATGCGGGCGATGCTGTCACCATCCGCCTCAACGGCAGCCTGCCCAGCGAAACGGACCAGGTGATCAAGGAGGTGGGTCCGTGGCTGCGCCGCGCCGACAGGGAAGGAAAGGTCATCCTGGCTGGGCGCCGGGATCTCCAGAGCATTGCTCAGAGCGCGCAACTGCCGCCGGGTGAGGTGCTCGTCGTGAATGAGACCTTCCTTGCAAAACAGCCGGTCCTCGATCCGACGGGACGGCGCTACACCCCGGTGGCCCAGGATGGCAAGTCACCGGAAACGCACCCGGTGCGGCTCATCATCCCCGAATCCCTCAGCCGTCAGGCAGCGACCATCACTGCGGCAATCCCCGAAGTGTTGGCTTCGGGTTTCGACCGGCACACCCAGTTGGAGACGCTCCCGGCGAAGAGCGGCCAGCGTGTCTTCGCCTACAACCCCGGCAACCAGGTCTACAACGCAGCCCACAGCCCGAAAGAGGACCGGTCCCTCTCTGGCAACGTAGGACGAGGCAGGCATACTGGATGATTCATTGAGTCGAGGGCGGAGAGGGAGTAGTGCTCGTAGTGGCCAGCACCAACGACCACGGGACCCCGGATCCGCAGGTGACACCCCGCGCGGCCGGTCATCGCCGGTACTCGGCGGCGTACAAGGCGCGGATCTTGGCCGAGTACGAAGGGATCGACAAGCAGGCCAAGGGCGCCTTGCTGCGGCGCGAGGGCCTATATTCGTCGCTGATCACAACCTGGCGTCAGCCAGGGCTTGATCAAGTTCCGTGAGTGTCTGGGTTGTTGGTGATGCCCAGGATGGCGAGTGCTCGTTCGGGTTCGTGGCGGATGGCGCGGGTGGTCTTGGCGATGTTGTCGGCTCCGAGGATCTTCAGGGTGCCGATGGCGAGGTTGCGGATGGTGGCCATGGCGCGGGGTGCGGTGCCGGTGTGAATGGTCGAGGCGTCCTCGGCGAACGTGACATCTCGGATGTAGTGGGAGGAGTTTTCGATTCCCCAGTGCCCCCGGATGGCGGTGGCGAGGTCGATGGGGCGGG
>NZ_NEUB01000963.1 GCF_002910825.1 Streptomyces sp. SM1
ATCTGGGTCTCACCGGTCCGCCCGGGCCGCGAGCACGACACCACCTGCGCCCGCCACCACGGCCTGATCGATGCCCTCAACCGGATCGCTGCCGAGCTGGACATGCCGACCCTCGTCGACCTCGGCTACGAGAACGCCGGCGACGGTTTTCGCCACCCGCACAAGAAGCCCGCCGGAGGCGAGCTGACCGAGGCCCAGCAGACCTACAACAAGGTCATCCGCGGCGTCCACGGCGTCTGCGAGCGCGCCAACTCCCTGCTCAAGACCACCTTCAAGGCACTACGCCGGGTCAGCCTCGACCCCAGCCGCATCACGAAGATCGCCGCCGCAGCCCTCGTCCTGCTCCAGCTCGAGTACGACCGCACCATCTGATTAGTCACGCAACGTAATGATCCGTTACTGACAAAGACTCACTATCGTCGGAGACGATCTAAATCACCGGCGATGAGTGCCGCGAGGGCGATTTTGGAGATTTCATGACTGAAGCTTGGATTGCTCTAGATGCGGCAGAGAAGCGCAAGAATTGGAGGGCGGTGGCATACTTCACAGCAATTTGCGTAGGAGTGGCAGTTGCAGTGGTGATATCCGAGAGGGGTGCCTCGCTCTGGTGGATGGTCTCGATTTCCTTCGCATGGCTTATCTCGATGATCTACATAATCAGCCGCGGTTACGGTCGAGCCCTGCTCACTCCTGAAGGGATATCGTTCAGTGGGCTTCTGAGTAGGGGAAGGTCGATCCCGTGGTCGGATGTTATTGATATCGAAAAGCGGCATCATACGGCACGAAGTAACCAGTGGTGGGATTTGCGCCTTGTGCGTGCCAACGGGCGCCCCTTGACAGTTCCGGGAGCCTTCACGAGCAATGGATACGACCCCAAGTTCGAAGCGAAGTACGCCTTGCTGTGTCAGTATTGGCGGCGGGCAACAAGCTGATCAGGGGTGGCGCGTTCTCAGGCTGCGAGTCCGAGCATGACTGAGCCCTTTCCATCCTCACTCTGAGCTGGCCAGATGCAGGGCGAGGACTGCCTGGACGAGGCTGGTGATGCGGGTGGTCGAGCACCGGAGCCTGCGGAGGAGCCGCCAGGCTTTGAGGGTGGCCATGGCCTGCTCGACGAGTGCGCGGACAGGGCTTGATCAAGTTCCGTTGAGGTCGTGCTTGTAGGTGATGCCCAGGATGGGGAGGGCTCGTTCGGGTTGGTCGCGGATGGCGCGGGTGGTCTTCGCGATGTTGGTCGCTCCGAGGGCTTTGAGGGCTCCGATCGCGAGGTTGCGGAGGGTGGCCATGACGCGGGGTGCGTTGCCGGCGTGGACGGTGGAGGCGTCCTCGGCGAAGGTACGGTCGCGGATGGAAGGTCTCGGCACCGGCCCCAGTCGCATTCAGGTCGGCTCCAACTGGTACCCGACGAACCGTCCGCTGATCACCTCCCCTGCGGATGCCGACAACGACGGCACACCGGACCTCTGGGCCAACAGCCCCGACACCGGCAGCGGCTTGTACTTCTATCCCACCGTCACCACCAGTGGTCACGGCACACCCGTCACCGTCGGTTCCAGCGGCTGGCTCGCCTTCCAGGCATTCAGCTGACACGCGACAGGGCCACGCGCTGAGCCTGACGCCTGTGACCGGCAGGCACTCAGCCTGCCGGTCACAGGTCGTACGAGACACGGCTGCGCCCGCCGTCCCCGGCGAGGGGGGCAGGCGGGCGCAGTCGTGCGTGCGATGGGAAGGGGGTTACATGATCGGGTCCGGTTCGCGGGCGAGGTCCGCCGCGCCCACCAGGCCCGCCTTGTTGCCGAGCCGGGCGCCGAGGACGTCGGCGACCGGGCGCCAGTTGCCGCCGACCAGCCAGCGCTTGTAGGACTTGCGGATCGGGCCCAGGACCAGTTCGCCCTCGTCGGAGAGTCCGCCGCCGACGATGAAGGCGGAGGGGTCGAAGAGGGAGGCCAGGTCGGCGAGGCCGGCGCCGACCCAGCGGGCCAGCTCGCGGTAGGAGTCGACGGCCACCCGGTCGCCCTGGCGGGCGGCCATGGAGACGTGCTTGCCCTCGATGCCCTCCGGGGTGCCGTCGCCGAGGGAGAGCAGCGTCTCCGCGTTCTCGGGGGTGGCGTTGGCGCGCTGCTTGGCGTAGCGGACCAGGGCGCGGCCGGAGGCGTACTGCTCCCAGCAGCCCTGCGAGCCGCAGCCGCACAGCAGCCCGTCCGGCACCATGCGGATGTGGCCGAACTCGGCGGCGACGCCGAAGTGGCCGCGGCGCAGCTTGTTGCCGATGATCACGCCGCCGCCGAGGCCGGTGCCGAGCGTGATGCAGATGACGTTGCGGTGGCCCTTGCCGGCGCCGAACTTGTACTCGCCCCAGGCGGCGGCGTTGGCGTCGTTCTCCACGACGACCGGGAGACCCACACGGGCCTCGACCTTCTCCTTGAGCGGCTCGTTGCGCCAGTGGATGTTGGGGGCGAAGTAGACCTCGGAGCGCTGGCGGTTGACGTATCCGGCCGCGCCGATGCCCACGCCGACGATGTCGTGTCCGGCGCGTGCTCCTTCCACCGCGGAGGCGATGGCGTCCACGATCCCCTCGGGCGTGCCCGGGGTCGGCACCTTGTGGGTCGAGAGGATGGTGCCTTCCTCGTCGACCACGCCCGCCGCGATCTTGGTGCCGCCGATATCGACGCCGATGGTGAGTCCCATGAATCCCTCAGTTTCGGTCGAGCCCCGCTACCGCCAACGGTACCCGAGGCGCCGCCCGAGAAGTCCCGGCGTCCGTACGGTGGGCGACCCTCTGGACACCATGGGTGTCCCGCCGGGGCCGTGAGGTGGGGGAGATCAGTCGAGGTCGATGTGCTCGCCGGGGGCGGTGCCCGGGTCGTCGCCGCGGTCGCGGCGGTCGTCGGCGTCGCGGCGGTCGGCGTCCCGGGCCGTCCAGCGGCGCTCCTGGTCCTGGACCGCGGAGCGGTAGGCGGCGAGGATCTCGTTGCCGGCGACGGCGAGGTGGTCGAACACGTCGGGGTTGCGTTCGATGACGGGTTCGACGGCGGCCTTCGCCTGCTGGACGACCTGGCGGACCACCTGCTGCGCGGCGGGGCCCGCGACCGCGCCGAGAAGCGGGGACTGGAGGCCGGAGAGTTTGTCGGTGACCGCGTCGACGAGCTTCTTCAGCTCTTCGGCGGCGGAGCCGGGGGGCGGGCCGTACTGCGCGCGGCGGCGGGCCTTCTCCGCCTCCAGGTCCTCGGCGGCGGCGGTCGCCCACGCGTCGGCGTCGGCTTCCGCGGCGGGCGTCCGTACGTCGTCCGCCGGCTTGTCGACGATCTCGTCCCCGGTGTCGTCGGGCGGGGGGAGCTGTTCGCTCATGACGGACTCCTGACTGCGGGTGGGCACTCTCGACGGTACCCGAACGGCGCGCGTCGCTTCAGCGGGTGCGCGGCCACAGGCCCGGATCCGGCCGGAACCGGACGCGCAGTTCGCCCTCGTGCAGGGCCGCGCCGTCGACGGTGCAGCGGCGCAGTGCGGAGGGCAGCGGGAGTATGCGGCGGAAGGGGCCGGCGGTGACGATCAGTTCGTCGCCGCGTCGGATGAGGTCGAGTCCGTCACGGTGGGCACCGGGCAGGGGGAGGTGCCAGACGAGGACGCCGTCCTCGGCGAGGTGGTCGGTGACCGGCCAGGCGACGGGGGCGGGGCGCGGGGTGAGGCCCGGCACCGCGAGTGCGGCGAGGTCGTCGGCGCCGCGCGGGTCACGGCCCAGGTGGGCGGCCTGGTGGACGTCGTAGGACTCGCGCCACTCCTCCAGGGTCTTGCGCTGCTGGGCGACGGGGCCGGCGAGCCAGCTGTCCGCGTCGCTCTCCGGCAGGACGCGGGTCGCGATCAGCGCGTCGGTGCGCAGTCCGCGCAGGGAGAGGCCGAGGGCGGCGGTGCGGACTGCGTCGGCACCGGCGGGCCCCGGTTCGGCGACCAGGCGTACGACGGTGTCATGGTCGGCGAGTACGGCCTCCACGGCGGCGAGCTGGAGGTCGAGGCGGGCCGCCGTCTCGTACAGCCACTCGGCGGGCATCGGGACTCCGGCGAGGCGGCCGAGTACGGGGCGCAGGGCGCGGGCCGCCTGCCGCTCGGGCGGGAGAAGGCGGCGGAGGTAGCGGCGGAGCTCTTCGGGGAGGGCGAGGAGGGCCAGGGCGCGGAGGGTGGGCGGGAGGTCGACGACGACGAGGCCGTATGCCTCGTCCGAGAGCGTGGCGTCGCGCAGGGCGCGCAGGACGGCGAGTTCCTCGGCTCCGGGGAGGGGGGCGATCTCGTCGGGTTCGAGGCGGGAGGCACCGAGGAAGTCCAGGGCGGAGCCGGCGCGGGTCTGGAGGGCGGCGAGGTCGGTGCGGAAGCCGGCGTCCGGGTCGACGCGGCGGACCGTGAGCCCGGGTGGGGGCGTGTCCCCCAGGACGGGGGTCAGGGTGTCCGTGCGGTCGGTGCCGAGGAGCAGGGTGCGCGTACCCTCGCGGGCTGCGGTGAGGGCGGTGGCGGCGGCGGTCGTGGTGCGGCCGCTGCCGCCGGGGCCCGTGATCAGGAGGGTGCGCATGGGGGTGAACCGTAGCGGAGGGTGGGTACGGACGTGCACCGGAGCGGGGGCTGAGCGGGGGTGGGTCGCGCTGCCCTGCGCTTGAGGGGTGCCGCCGCGCCCACCCGTGCCGCCCTGCGGCACGACTGCCCGCAGTGGGACGGGCGGGTGCCCGCGGCCGGGGGGCGTTACTTCGGGGTTGACTCCACGCGCTTCTTCAGGCCGGCCAGGGCCCGGTCGATGATGACCTTCTCCGCCTTGCGCTTGATCATGCCGAGCATGGGGATCTTGACGTCGACGGTCAGGCGGTAGGTGACCTCCGTCGTGCCCGTGCCCGCCGGGGTGAGGATGTAGGAGCCGTCGAGGGAGCGGAGCATCTGGGACTTGACCAGGGTCCACGAGACCTCGTGGCCGCCGGTCCAGGTGTACGCCAGGGTCTGGTCGTCCTTGATGGCGCCCGCGTCCATGACGAGACGCACCTGTTCGGCGCGGCCCTGTTCGTCGGTCTTGAGGACCTCCGCCTCCTTCACCTCACCCGTCCAGTCGGGATAGCGGTCGAAGTCGGCGATCACCCCCATGACGTCGGCCGGTGCCGCCTCGATGGTGATGCTCGAGCTGGTGTGTTCCGCCATCGCCGTGGCTCCTCCGGATACGGGCCGGTCATCGTCATGCCGTGCGTCAGCCGCACAGCTCACGCGCGTGCAGCGGAAGGCTACCGTGCGCCGGGCCGGCCGAACTCACCCGACCTGGGGCATCCGTCCCCTTCCGGCCTCACCACTCCAGCGCCCAGGGCCGTCCGGTGCTCGCGAAATGCCCCACGTTGACGCATTCGGTGGAGCCGATCCGCATCCGGCGGACCAGCGGCTGGTGCACATGACCGAAGAGGGAGTAGCGGGGCTTGGTGCGGCGGATGGCGTCCAGCAGGGCGCGGCTGCCGCGTTCGAAGCGGCGGGCGACGGTGTCGTAGACCAGCTCCGGCACCTCCGGGGGGATGTGCGTGCACAGCACGTCGACCTCTCCGACGGCCTCGATCTTCGCCGCGTACTCCTCGTCGCCGATCTCGTACGGCGTGCGCATGGGGGTGCGCAGGCCGCCGCCGACGAAGCCGAAGGTCCAGCCGCCGATCTGCACCCGCTGCCCGTCGAGGACGGTGGTGCCGGGGCCCGCGTACTCCGGCCACAGGGGCGGCACGTCGACGTTGCCGTAGGTGGCGTAGGTAGGGGTGGGGAAGGCGGAGAACAGCTCGGCGTACTGCTTGCGCACGGCCGTCCTGATCGCCGTCGCCCGGTCCATGCCGATGCCGGCCCACAGCCGCCGCTGGAAGTCGCGGGCCTCGTCGAAGCGGCGGGCGGTGCGCAGCTCCACGATGCGGTCGGCGTTCTCCGTGCCGAACAGGTCGGGGAAGATACCGCGCGAGTGGTCGGCGTAGTCGAGGAAGAGCACCAGGTCACCCAGACAGATGAGCGCGTCGGCGCCGTCGCCGGCGCGCGCCAGGTCGCGGGCGTTGCCGTGCACGTCACTGACCACGTGGACGCGTGCGCGCCGGTTCCCGCCTGGTGTGGATGCCATGGCGATCAAGGGTAATCGTGCGCGGCACGCGTGAACAATGGCGGGCCTACCTGCGGTTACTGGCTCGTCGGTTCAGGGGTGGACTACTGTGCGCAATGGAACACCAACCTGTGTGACGCAGCGAACATCTGGCGGGGACCCCCTGTCGTAGAAGGCATACCGGCGGGTAACGTCCGGGCAGTCCAGTCATGCTCGGGATTTCACCTTGTGAATTCGCGAGCACCCGCCCGAGCCTTGGACCGCACCGTCGCATCGCACAACGTCGTGGCGCCGGCGCCCTAAGAGGAGCAGCAGTCTTGCGCGAGTTCAGCCTTCCGGCTTTGTACGAGGTCCCCGCGGACGGCAATCTGGCCGACATCGTCCGCCGAAACGCCGCGCAGCATCCCGACGTCGCCGTCATCGCCCGCAAGGTCGGTGGTACGTGGCAGGACGTGACGTCCACCACCTTCCTCACGGAGGTACGGGCTGCCGCGAAGGGCATGATCGCCGCGGGTGTGCAGCCCGGTGACCGGGTCGCCCTGATGTCCCGCACCCGCTACGAGTGGACGCTGCTGGACTTCGCGATCTGGAGCGCGGGCGCGGTCACCGTGCCGGTGTACGAGACCAGCTCGGCGGAGCAGGTGGCGTGGATCCTCAGCGACTCCGGCGTCACCGCCTGCTTCGTCGAGCTCGACGCCCACGCGGCGACCGTGGAGTCCGTACGCGACCGGCTGCCGGGGCTGAAGAACCTGTGGCAGATCGAGGCCGGCGGCCTGGACGAGCTGAACCGGCTCGGCAAGGGCGTCACCGACGAGACGGTCGACGAGCGCAGCTCCGTCGCGAAGGCGGACGACCCGGCGACCATCGTCTACACCTCCGGCACCACCGGCCGCCCCAAGGGCTGTGTGCTGACCCACCGCAGCTTCTTCGCCGAGTGCGGCAACGTCGTGGAGCGGCTGCGCCCGCTGTTCCGCACCGGTGAGTGCTCGGTGCTGCTGTTCCTGCCGCTCGCCCACGTCTTCGGGCGGATGGTGCAGATCGCGCCGATGGTGGCGCCGATCAAGCTGGGCCTCGTGCCGGACATCAAGAACCTCACCGAGGAGCTGGCCTCGTTCCGGCCGACGCTGATCCTCGGTGTGCCGCGGGTCTTCGAGAAGGTGTACAACTCGGCGCGGGCCAAGGCGCAGGCCGACGGCAAGGGCAAGATCTTCGACAAGGCGGCGGACACGGCGATCGCCTACAGCCAGGCGCTGGACACGCCGTCCGGGCCGCCGGTCGGCCTGAAGATCAAGCACAAGGTGTTCGACAAGCTGGTCTACGGCAAGCTGCGTACGGTGCTGGGCGGGCGCGGCGAGTACGCGATCTCCGGCGGCGCGCCCCTGGGCGAGCGGCTGGGCCACTTCTTCCGCGGCATCGGCTTCAGCGTGCTGGAGGGCTACGGGCTGACCGAGTCCTGCGCGGCCACCGCGTTCAACCCCTGGGACCGGCAGAAGATCGGCACGGTCGGGCAGCCGCTGCCCGGCTCGGTCGTCCGGATAGCGGATGACGGCGAGGTGCTGCTGCACGGCGAGCACCTCTTCAAGGAGTACTGGAACAACCCGGCCGCGACCGCCGAGGCGCTGGCCGACGGCTGGTTCCACACCGGGGACATCGGCACCCTGGACGAGGACGGCTACCTGCGGATCACCGGCCGGAAGAAGGAAATACTGGTGACGGCGGGCGGCAAGAACGTCGCCCCGGCGGTCATCGAGGACCGGATCCGGGCGCACGCGCTGGTCGCGGAGTGCATGGTGGTGGGCGACGGGCGGCCGTTCGTGGGCGCGCTGGTCACCATCGACGAGGACTTCCTGGGCCGGTGGTGTGCGGAGCACGGGAAGCCGGAGGGGTCCACGGTGGCGTCGCTGAGCCAGGACCCGGATCTGCTGGCCGCGATCCAGACGGCGGTCGACGACGGGAACGCGGCGGTCTCCAAGGCGGAGTCGGTGCGGAAGTTCCGGGTGCTGCCGGCGCAGTTCAGCGAGGAGTCCGGGCATCTGACTCCGTCGTTGAAGCTGAAGCGGAATGTCGTGGCCAAGGACTACGCGCACGAGATCGAGGCGATCTACGCCAAGTAGGCGGGGCGGGGCGGGGCGGGGCGTTGTGGGGCGTTGTGGGGGGGGTGCCTCGTGAGCGGTGTCGGCGGGTGCGGGTCGTACGTGGTTTCTCGCGCAGTTCCCCGCGCCCCTGGGGGGTTGTTCCGGACGGCGCTGCTCAACGCGGGCTCGCCGGAGCAGCTTTCGGGTGCCTCGTGAGCGCCGTCGGCGGGTGCCGGTCATGTGTGGTTTCTCGCGCAGTTCCCCGCGCCCCTCGGTGGGCCGTCCTCGGCGGCGTTGTTCAGTGCAACCTCCTCAGAGCAGTTTCTTCAGGCGCTCGGCCAGGAGGTCCCAGCGCCACTTCTCCTCGACCCATGCGCGGCCCCGCTGTCCCATGCTGCGGCGGAGTTCCCCGTCGGCGAGGAGGGTGGTGAGACGGTCGGCCGTAGGGGCGGGGCCGTCGCCCGGGACCACCCAGCCGGTCTCGCCGTCGAGGACCGCGTCGGGCGCGCCGCCGGAGTCGCCGGCGACGACCGGGAGGCCGGTCGCGGAGGCTTCCAGGTAGACGATGCCGAGGCCCTCGACATCCAGGCCGCCGCGCCGGGTACGGCAGGGCATCGCGAAGACGTCACCGGCGCCGTAGTGGGCGGGCAGTTCGGACCAGGGGACGGAGCCGGTGAAGCGGACGGACGCGGAGACGCCGGTGTCGTGGGCGAGACGGCGCAGGTCCTTCTCGTAGGGGCCGCCGCCGACGATCAGCAGCACGGCGTCCGGCTCGGCGGCCAGAACGGCGGGCATCGCCCGGATCAGGGTGTCCTGGCCCTTGCGCGGCACCAGCCGGGAGACGCACACCACCACCGGGCGGTCGGTCAGGCCGAGCCGTGCCCGCACCTCGTCGCCGCCCGAGGAGGGGTGGAAGGTCTTCTCGTCGACGCCGGGCGGCAGTTGCACCATCCGGGAGGCCGCCTCGGGGCTGAGCGCGGAGGCGATCCGGGAACGGGTGTACTCGCCGAGGTAGGTGATCGTGTCCGTGGACTCCCCGATACGGCGCAGCAGTTGGCGCGCGGCGGGCAGCTGGGCCCAGCCGGCCTCGTGGCCGTGGGTGGTGGCCACGATCCGCTCGGCGCCCGCGCGGCGCAGAGCCGGTGCCATCAGGCCGAGGGGCGCCGCCGCCCCGAACCACACCGAGGTGCACCCGTGTTCGCGCAGCAGCCCGACGGCCCGCCGGGTGGCCGCCGGGGTCGGCAGCAGCATCGTCGTACGGTCGCGTACGACGGTGAAGGGCTGCTCGGCGTCGAAGGCGGCGGTCGCCTCGACGCCCTCCCGGGAGCGCTTCCAGGTGGAGGCGTAGACGACGAGGCGCTCGGGGTCGAGCCGCAGCGCCATGTTGTGCAGGAACGCCTGGATGCCGCCGGGCCGGGGCGGGAAGTCGTTGGTCACGATCAGGGTCTGGTGCATCGTCGCAGACCCTACCGAACGGCGGTTCCGTCATCCGCCACGGCGGTGGTCGGTGGCACGTACACCGGGGTCCGGGACATCATGGCCCCTCACGACAGCGACGACGGCACACCGGACGGGCAGGCAATCACGTGAAGACGACGGCCGCACGAGGGTCCCTCCCGGGGCTCCTGGTCATCTGGGGGCTGACGAGGACGGCACTGCTGCTGTGCGTGCTCAAGGTGATCGTCTTCCCGGGGCCGGACGTCACGAGTGACGTGTCGGTGATCTACCGGGGCTGGTACGACGTGCTGAGCACCGGAACGTTCCCGCTGGACGACGTGACCTGGCAGTATCCGCCCGCCGCCGCGCTGGCGGTCCTCTCCCCCGGTCTGCTGCCGTTCCTGGAGTACGCCACCGCGTTCTTCGTGCTGGCCTTCGTCGCCGACCTGGTCACGCTGGCGCTGCTGCTGTACGCCGGCCGCGGTCCGGGACGGACGCGCCGCGGTGCCTGGGTGTGGGTGGCGGGCGTGCCGCTGCTCGGACCGACGGTGTACGCGCGCTACGACGTGATGGTGACGGCGGTGGCGGTGGCCGCGCTGCTGGCCGGCGCCCGGCACCCGCGGCTGATGGGGGCGCTGGTGGGGTTCGGGGCGCTGGTGAAGGTATGGCCGGCGCTGCTGCTGCTCGCGGTGCGCGGGCGCGGGGCGTGGGTGTCGGCGGTGGTGACGGGGGTTGGCGTGGCCGCGCTGTTCGCCGTGCTGATGCCGGGGGCGTTCGCGTTCCTGGGGTCCCAGCGGGACCGGGGCACGGAGGTGGAGTCGCTGGGGGCGCTGGTCTTCCACGTGGCGCGGCATCACGGCTGGGAGGGCGAGGTGCTGCTGAACTACGGGTCGGTGGAGTTCCTCGGGCCGTATGTGAGCTGGGTGAGCACCGGGGCGCTGTTCCTGACGGGGGCGGCGTTCGCGTGGCTGGTGCTGTGGCGGGTGCTGGCATGCCGGTTCGAGCCGCACACGGTCGCTGACGCGGCGTTCGTGGGGGTGCTGATGTTCACGGTCACGAGTCGGGTGATCAGTCCGCAGTACATGGTGTGGCTGGTGGGGCTGGCGGCGGTCTGCCTCTGTTTCCGGGAGAGCCGGATGGGGGTGCCGGTGGGGATGGTGCTGGTGGCCTGCCTGGTGACGGTGCTGGAGTTTCCCGTGTGGTTCGCCCATGTGGTGGCGAGCGATGCGCTGGGGATCTCGTTGTTGGTGGTGCGCAATGGGCTGCTGGTGGCGGCGGGCCTGTTGGCGGCTCGCACGCTGTGGGGCACGACCGTGCCGGGGCGTCGGGCGATTCCCACGGCGTCGGGTTCGGCCCGGGCCGCGGAGGTGCGGGTCCCGTCCTGATCCGGGCGCTCGCGGTTGCGGTTGCGGTTGCGGTTGCGGTTGCGGTTGCATGCGGTTACGGGGGTTCTCGGGTTAGCGGGGTCGGTGCTGGGCGGGGGGTGGTTGCGCGGCCCGGCGCTCGCGGGGTGCCGTCGCGCCCACCCGTGCCGCCCCAGCGGCACGACTGCCCG
>NZ_NEUB01000964.1 GCF_002910825.1 Streptomyces sp. SM1
ACTCTCGGCTTCGCTCGAGCGGGGGGACCCCCATCGCCCCAGCGGCACGACTGCCCGCGAGGGGGGCGCGGGGCAGGATTTGCTTCTGTCTCCGCTCTTGACGTAGTGTTCCATTCATCGCCGCGGGGTGGAGCAGCTCGGTAGCTCGCTGGGCTCATAACCCAGAGGTCGCAGGTTCAAATCCTGTCCCCGCTACTGAAGGCCGAGGGCCGGAATCCGAAAGGGTTCCGGCCCTCGGTCGTATGTCGTACGGAGAAGCCCCGGCACTGGTCAGTGCCGGGGCTTTCTCTCGGTCGTCCGGGAAAATCCGGCGTGCCTACGCCGACGCGCAGTTCGGGCAGACGCCGCGGTAGGTCACTTCCACATCGGAGACCGTGAAACCGAAACGCTCCGTGGCGGGGAGGTCGGCCAGCGGGTTGCCGGTGGGGTGGACGTCGCGGATCGCCCCGCACCGCGCGCACACCAGGTGGTGGTGTGGGCGGTGGGCGTTGGGGTCGTAGCGCTTGGCCCGCTTGTCCGTGGCGACCTCGAGCACCTCGCCGAGCGAGACCAGCTCGCCCAGGGTGTTGTAGACGGTCGCCCGGGAGATCTCGGGCAGCTTGGCGACAGCCCTGGAATGCACCTCGTCGGCCGTCAGGTGGACGTGCTCGCCGTCGAGGACCTCGGCCACGACACGGCGCTGTGCGGTCATCCGCCATCCACGTCCACGGAGCCGTTCCAGAAGGTCACTCATGGCACCAGCCTAACAGCAGGGGGCCGCGTCCCGAATGGATGTGACTTTGGATCCTCGCTTGACTTAGACATGGTCCATTGTGGGATCGGGGTCCTGCGCGGCTGATTCCAGCGCCGGACCGCTTGTCGAACGACGGGCCGGACTCCCTTCGGAGGTCCGGCCCGTCTCTCGTGGCGCTACGCCGAGGCGTGCTCGGCCCGCTGCCGCTGAGGTGCCCAGCAGCGGATGATGTCGCGGACCGAGACGATGCCGGCGGGCCCGTCGCGGTCGAGGACGATCAGGTGGCGGAAACCGCCGTCCGTCATGGCGACCGCGGCCTCCTCCAGGGTCCAGGACGGGGTCGCGAAGACGACGTCGGTGGTGGTGTGGGCGTGGGCGCGCTCGGTGTCCGGATCCTGGCCGAGGCCGAGGGAGTTGAGGACGTCGCGCTCGGTGAGAATGCCGATGCCGGTGCCGTCGGGGTCGAGGACCACGGCCGCGCCCACCCGGCGGGCGGACATCAGGGCGGCGGCCTGTCGGAGTGTGTGGGCGGGGCCGATGGTGAGGACCAGGGTGCTCATGGCGTCACGGACGAGCATGGATGGAGCCACCTCCTACCGGAAAACGCGAGGTCATGGGCACGGTGACCCGCTAGTTCGCGATTTCACAAATTCACAAGTGGGGGGACTCTCAGAGTGGCAGGCAAAGCGGTGGTCAACAAGAGGGCGCGCGCGGCGGGTTGGGGGCGCGCGTAGATCTTCCGCTCGCTCAGTAGCGCTGGTTGAGGTACCCCAGCAACTCGTCGTGCAGCAGCCCGTTCGACGCCGCCGCGTTGCCGCTGTGCGGTCCCGGGCGGCCGTCGAGACCCGTGAACGAGCCGCCGGCCTCCGTGACCACGATCGCGGTGGCCGCCATGTCCCAGAGCGACAGCTCCGGTTCGGCGCACAGGTCGACCGAGCCCTCGGCGACCATCATGTACGGCCAGAAGTCGCCGTACGCGCGTGTGCGCCACACCTCGCGGCTGAGGTCGAGGAACCCGTCCAGCCGCCCCTGCTCCTCCCAGCCGGTGAGCGAGGAGTACGCGAAGGAGGCGTCGGAGAGGCTGGAGACGCGGGAGACGTGCAGCCGGGAGGCCGAGGACAGACTGCGTCCGGCGAAGGCGCCGTGTCCCCGCGCGGCCCACCAGCGGCGGCCCAGGGCCGGGGCGGACACCAGGCCCACGACCGGCCGGAAGCCTCCCTCACCGGCCTCCATCAGGGAGATCAGCGTGGCCCACACCGGGACCCCGCGCACGTAGTTCTTGGTGCCGTCGATCGGGTCGATCACCCAGCGCCGCGGCCCCGTGCCCTCCACCCCGTACTCCTCGCCGAGGACGGCGTCCCTCGGGCGGGCGCGCTTGAGGTGATTGCGGATGAGCTCCTCGGCCGCCTTGTCCGCCTCACTCACCGGTGTCATGTCCGGTTTGGTCTCGACCTTGAGGTCGAGAGCCTTGAACCGGTCCATCGTCGCGGCGTCGGCGGCGTCCGCGAGGACATGGGCGAGGCGCAGGTCGTCAAGGTAGTCGGGCATGCGACGAACGGTATCCGCCGAGGTCGGTGCGGGGCCACCGGGGGGGCGGGGCCCGCGAACCCTTGACAGTGTCCGACGGCGCGTCAAGTCTGAACCGCAGGACCGGCCGCTCGCCCCGAGGGAGGCGAAGATGCCTGCAGCGCGGGAATCCCTGCTGGACGCCGCCTACACGGCCCTGGCACGTCGTCCGTGGTCCGCGGTGCGGATGGTGGACGTGGCCGCCTCGGCCGGAGTCTCCCGGCAGACGCTGTACAACGAGTTCGGCAGCAAGGACGGCCTCGCCAGGGCCCTCGTCCGCAGGGAGGCCGACGGCTACCTCGCCGGCGTCGACCGCGCCCTCACCGGGCATACCGACCCGCGCGACCGGCTGACCGCGGTCGCCGAGTGGACCACCGCCGGCGCCCGCGACAACGCCCTGGTCCGCGCCATGCTCACCGGCTGCTGGAGCGAACGCCTGCCCGCACCGGCCCTCTCTGCCGTGCCGTCCGGCTCCGCCGTGCCCGCCCAGCGCCGCGCCGACGGACCGCTGCCCTCACCCGCCGACCTCGTCGCCCTCGTCCGCGACCGCGCCGTCGACCTCCTGGCCGGCCCCGGTACGCCCAGGAGGGACACCGCCGATCTGGCCCGCACCTGTGAGCTCGTCATCCGCCTGGCCCTGTCCTGCGTCGCCGCCCCGCCGGCCGACAACGGCGTCGCCGACCTGGTGCGCGGCGCCCTGCACCGGCAGCCGGTGCCGTGACCCCGGAGCCCCCGGTGGCCGGTGCCGTGAACCCGCGGAACCGGCGGCCGGTCTCCACGCGAGCCGGCCGCCGACGCCGTGGACGCCACCCCGCTCAGTGCGAGGACCCCGAGAGCTGCAGCCCGATCACACCGACGATCACCAGCGTGATCGACACGATCTTCAGCGTCGACACCAGGTCCCCGAGGAACACCATTCCGTAGATGGCCGTCCCCGCCGCCCCGATGCCCGTCCACACCGCGTACGCGGGACCCACGTCCAGCTTCTTCAGCGCCATCGTCAGCAGCCCGAAGCTGCCCAGCGCGAACGCGCAGAACGCCACGGTCGGCCACAGCCGGGTGAAGCCGTGCGACAGCTTCAGGCACACGGCGAAGCCGGTCTCGAGCAATCCGGCCACGATGACCAGCAGCCACGCCATGTGTCGTCCTCCCGCAGTGCCACGTACGGTGACCGCTTCGCCGGGGTTCGGCGGGTTCGGGTTCGGCTCGGTGCGATTATGCACTTACCGTCCGAAGGCCACGGCAAACACGCGAAGGTCAGTCGCCGTCGGTGCGCTCCCTGCTCGCCAGCAGCCGCCGCAGCGAGTACAGCCGCGCCGGATCCGCGTGCCCCTCGGCCACCCACGCGTCCAGTGCGCAGTCCGGCTCGTCGTGACTGCACGCGCGCGGACAGCCCTCGGTGCCCGGCACCAGATCGGGGAACGCGTGGATGACCCGGGACGGGTCGACATGGGCGAGCCCGAAGGAGCGCACACCCGGGGTGTCGATCACCCAGCCCTCCGCACCCGCCAGCGGCAGCGCCAGCGCGGAGGTCGTGGTGTGCCGCCCCCGCCCCGTCACCGCGTTGACATGCCCGGTCGAACGGCGTCGCTCCAGCGGCACCAGCGCGTTCACCAGGGTCGTCTTACCCACCCCGGAGTGCCCCACGAACGCCGTGATCCTGCCGTCCAGCTGCTCGCGCACCCGGTCGACGGCGGCACCGCTCTCCAGCTCCGCACGGCTGGTGACGACGTACGGGATGTCGAGGTCGCCGTACAGCTCCAGCAGCTTGTCGGCCGGTGCCAGATCCGACTTGGTCAGCACCAGCAGCGGGGTCAGCCCGCCGTCGAAGGCCGCGACCAGGCACCGGTCGATCAGCCGCGGACGGGGCTCGGGATCGGCGAGGGCGGTGACGACGGCGAGCTGGTCGGCGTTGGCCACGACCACCCGCTCGTAGGGGTCGTCGTCGTCAGCGGTGCGGCGCAGCACCGACGCGCGTTTCTCGATCCGTACGATCCGGGCGAGGGTGTCCTTCTTCCCGGACAGGTCGCCCACGATCGCCACCCGGTCGCCGACCACCGCCGCCTTGCGGCCCAGCTCGCGGGCCTTCATCGCCATCACGACCCGGTCCCCGACCAGACAGGTCAGCCGGCCTCGGTCGACGGTGAGGACCAGCCCCCCGGCGGCGTCCTCGTGCTTGGGCCGGATGTGGGTACGGGGCCGGTTGCCCTTGCGGTTGGGACGCGAGCGGATGTCGTCCTCGTCGGTGTGCTTGCCGTAGCGGCGCATGGCGGACCCCTACGCCCCGAGCATCCCGGTCCACAGGTCGGGGAAGTCCGGCAGGGTCTTCGCCGTCGTCGCCACGTTCTCGATCTGCACGCCGTCGACCGCCAGGCCGATGACCGCTCCGGCGGTGGCCATGCGGTGGTCCTCGTAGGTGTGGAAGACCCCGCCGTGCAGCCGGCGCGGGCGGATGTGCAGCCCGTCGGCGGTCTCGGTGACGTCACCGCCGAGCTCGTTGATCTCCTTGGTGAGCGCGGCCAGCCGGTCCGTCTCGTGCAGCCGCAGGTGGGCCACGCCCCGCAGGGTGGACGGGGAGTCCGCGAGCGCCGCGACGGCCGCGATGCCCGGCGTCAGCTCGCCGACCTCGCCGAGATCCACGTCGATGCCGTGCACCGAGCCGGAGCCGGTGAACACGAGCCCGTACTCGGTCAGCTCGCAGGAGCCGCCCATCTCGGTGAAGATCTCCCGCAGCCGGTCACCGGGCTGGGTGGTACGGGCCGGCCAGTCCGGGACGACCACCCTGCCGCCGGTCACCAGCGCCGCCGCCAGGAACGGCTGGGCGTTGGACAGGTCCGGCTCGATGGTCAGATCCCGGCCCAGCAGGGCGCCGGGCGTGACCCGCCACACGTTGGGCTCGCCGCCCGACTCGGGGGTGTCCACCTGGGCGCCCACCGCGCGGAGCATGTCGACCGTCATCCGGATGTGCGGCAGGGACGGCAGCGTCGCACCGGTGTGCCGTACCTCCACGCCCTGGTTGAAGCGCGGCGCGGACAGCAGCAGGGCGCTGACGAACTGGGAGGACGAGGACGCGTCGACCTCCACCGTCCCGCCGTCCAGCGCGCCGCCGCCGTGCACGGACATCGGCAGCGTGCCGCGGTCGTCGTCGTCGATCCGGGCGCCCAGACGCCGCAGCGCGTCGATGACTCCGTTCAGGGGACGCTCGTACGAGCGCGGGTCGCCGTCGAAGCGGACGGGACCGTCGGCCAGCGTGGCGACCGGGGGCAGGAACCGCATCACGGTGCCGGCGTTGCCGACGTCGACGGTGGCCGGACCGTGCAGACCCGTGGGCAGTACCCGCCAGGCCTCGCCGGTGCCGTCGGGCCCCACGCCCTCCTCGATCTCGATCCCCATGGCGCGCAGGGCGCCCGCCATCAGCAGCGTGTCGCGGGAACGCAGCGGGCGGCGCAGCCAGCCCGGCTCGGAGGCGAGGGCGGCGAGCACGAGGGCACGGTTGGTGACCGACTTGGACCCGGGCACGTGGACCGTCGCGTCGACGGCTCCGCTTGCGTGCGGGGCGGGCCAGAGGGCGGTGTGCGCGGGGTTCGGGGCCATGGGGCCACTCTATAAGGAGGGGCACGCCGAGGCCCTGCGCCACCTGTGCCGAGGCCGCTCGTCGCCTGCGCCCGGGTGGTGGCGGACCCGTCCGGGGGCGCCGCCGGATCACAGCCCGAGCAGCCACCTGCCCCCGCCCAGCAGCGAGCACAGCGACACCGCGTGGAACAGGAACAGCCACAGCCCCGCCGGTACGTGCGTCAGCCGGGACAGCTGGTCCGCGTCGGAGTCCCCCGCACCCCCGCGGGACCGCTTGGCCTGGAGCTCGAAGGCCGGGCGCACCCCGCCGAGCAGCAGGAACCAGACCACGGCGTAGGCGAAGGCGGCCTGCACCTGGGGTCCGGTCAGCCAGGACACCAGCACGAACGTGCCGCCCGTGACGAGCACCGACACCGCCCCGTAGGCGTTGCGGATCATCACCAGCACCGCCAGCAGCAGCGCCGTGGCCAGCCACAGCAGCAGTGTGATGCGCCCGGCACCGAGCAGCGAGGCGCCGCCCAGACCCAGCAGCGGGGGAGCGGTGTAGCCGGCGGCGGCGGTGAGGATCATGCCGATGCCGGTCGGTTTACCGCGGCTGACGGTCAGGCCGCTGGTGTCCGAGTGCAGACGTATGCCCGTCAGCGTGCGGCCGGTGAGCAGCGCCACCAGCCCGTGCCCGCCCTCGTGGGCGATGGTGACGGCGTTGCGGGACAGCCGCCACAGCCCGTGCGGTACGACAACGGCGGCCGCGGCGACCAGGGTGGCGACGACCACCCACACATCGGGGTCGGGCTGGGTGCCGGACACCTCGTCCCAGAGAGAGCCGAGCGACGCGGACGCGGTGCTGACCATGCTTTCCATGTGTTTCGGATCGCTCCCTCTGTACGTACGGAGTCTGGCAGTGTTGCACGTATGTGCGGACGGTATGCAGCGAGTCGCAGGCCCGAGGATCTCGCGGGGATCTTCGGGATCGAGAAGTGGGAGCCGGAGGAGACCCTGGAGCCCGACTTCAACGTGGCGCCGACCAAGGAGGTCTACGCCGTCCTCGACCGTGCCCTCAAGGACGTGCCCGACCCGCGCCCGGTTCGGCAGCTGCGGAAACTGAAGTGGGGACTGGTGCCCTCCTGGTCCAAGAGCCCCGAGGGCGGCGCCCGGATGATCAACGCCCGCGCGGAGACCGTCCACGAGAAGCCGTCCTACCGCCGCGCGTTCTCGACCCGGCGCTGCATCCTCCCCGCCGACGGCTACTACGAGTGGGTCACCGGCCGGGAGGAGCGGGATCTGGAGGTCGAGGGGAAGAAGAAGCGGCCGCGCAAGCAGCCCTACTTCGTGACGCCGGCCGACGGCTCGGTGTTCGCCATGGCCGGGCTGTACGAGTTCTGGCGGGACGGGACGCTGCCGGACGACCATCCCCGGGCGTGGTGGGTGACCTGCTCCGTCATCACCACCGAGGCGGAGAGCGGCCCGCTCGCCGTGTCCCCGGCGGACGGCCCGCACACCCTCGCCGAGATCCACCCCCGGATGCCGCTGATGCTGACGCCGGACCACTGGGACGCCTGGCTGGACCCGTCCCGCACCGACACCGACGAGCTGCGCGGGCTGCTGGCCCCGCCGCCGCCCGGCCTGATGCGCGCCTACCCGGTCGGCACGGCGGTGAGCAACGTCCGCAACAACGGACCGGAGCTGCTGAAGGAGCTGGCCGCACCGGAAGAGGGCACACTCTTCTGACGTGACCCCCGACACGAGAGACGCGGCAGGCGCGGCCGACGCGGCGGACCCGTCAGACACCACAGATCCGTCAGGCGCGACGGACCCGTCAGGCGCGGCGGACCCGGCGGGCACCACCGAGACCGTGGAGACCGGCGCCGGCACCGCCCGGATCACCTGGCACCGCGCCCGCCGCCGTGCCCGCCTGGTCCTCGCGGTGAGCCACGGTGCCGGCGGCGGCATCGAGGCCCGGGACCTCGGAGCGCTCGCCACCGAGCTCCCCGCGCACGGTGTGACCGTCGCCCTCGTCGAACAGCCCTGGCGGGTGGCCGGCAAGAAGGTCGCCCCCGCGCCGAAGACCCTGGACACCGGCTGGCGCGGCATCTGGCCCGCGCTGGCGGCTCCAGGGCTGCCGGTGATCTCGGGCGGACGCAGCGCCGGTGCCCGCGTCGCCTGCCGCACCGCCACCGAACTCGGCGCCCGCGCGGTGCTCGCCCTGAGCTTCCCCCTGCACCCGCCGGGCAGGCCCGAGAAGTCCCGCGCCGCCGAGCTGCTGGGCGCGGGTGTGCCCACGCTCGTCGTCCAGGGCGGCAACGACCCGTTCGGCAGGCCGGGCGAGTTCCCGGAGGGCGCCTACGAACTGGTGGAGGTTCCGCACGGCGATCACGGCCTCGCCGTGCCCAGGCGGGCGGACATCACGCAGGAGGAGGCGGTGGCGGTCGTGACCCGCGCCGTCGCGCGGTGGACCGCCGCCCTCGGCTGACGTGCCGGGAATGCCCGGAGGGCGCCCGCTGTTGGGAGGGACGTATGTGCCGGTCGACGGCACCACCGCCGTAGGAGAGGAAGTCCGCCGCATGGGTTCCACGTTCTGCCCGAGCCGCAGTGCCCGCGCCGATCTGGACTGGACGGTGCTGCACGCGGCCAAGACCGCCCCTGTTCGGGCGGCGGGCGGACCGGATCGTCGTCTATCCTCCGATTCGGGTGAGACCGCTCGTGGTCTCACGACAACACTGGAGGAGGTGGGTCCGGTTCCCGGTACCGACGCAGGGACCGAACACGGCCAGGCGGAGCAGCCCGAGGCCCAGGGCGGCAAGGGCGCGGAGTCGGCCGAGGAGCGCAGCGCGCGCTTCGAGCGGGACGCGCTCGAGTTCCTCGACCAGATGTACTCGGCCGCCCTGCGGATGACGCGCAACCCGGCCGACGCGGAGGACCTGGTCCAGGAGACGTACGCCAAGGCGTACGCGTCCTTCCACCAGTTCCGCGAAGGCACCAACCTCAAGGCGTGGCTGTACCGGATCCTCACCAACACCTTCATCAACTCCTACCGCAAGAAGCAGCGTGAACCGCAGCGCAGTGCGGCCGAGGAGATCGAGGACTGGCAGCTCGCGCGCGCCGAGTCGCACATGTCGACGGGTCTGCGCTCCGCGGAGTCGCAGGCGCTGGACCACCTGCCGGACTCGGACGTCAAGGAAGCGCTCCAGACGATCCCCGAGGAGTTCCGCATCGCGGTGTATCTCGCCGATGTCGAGGGCTTTGCCTACAAGGAGATCGCCGACATCATGGGGACACCCATCGGTACGGTGATGTCCCGGCTGCACCGTGGCCGCCGTCAGCTGCGCGGCATGCTCGAGGACTACGCGCGCGAGCGCGGACTGGTCCCGGCCGGTGCCGGAGAGTCGAACGAAGCGAAAGGCTCGGGGTCATGAGCTGCGGAGAGCCGCACGAGACGGATTGCAGCGAAATCCTCGATCATCTCTACGAGTTCCTCGACCGTGAGATGCCGGATTCCGACTGTGTGAAGTTCGAGCACCACTTCGAGGAATGCTCGCCCTGCCTGGAGAAGTACGGGCTCGAGCAGGCGGTGAAGAAGCTGGTCAAGCGCTGCTGCGGGCAGGACGACGTGCCGGGCGACCTGCGCTCCAAGGTCATGGGCCGGCTCGACCTGATCCGTTCCGGTCAGGCGGTCCCCGACCAGGACGTCACGGCCACCCCGCAGGAGTCCTGACGTACCGGGCATCCTGCCCCTCCCCGGTCCTTCCTGTCACTCGTACGTGCTAATCCGCGGGTTATCGGCCCGTGGAGGCACCCCCCGCGGTCCTAGGCTCCGGAGCCTGGCAGTCGGCAGGTTCGCGTGCGGCGGGCACGGGCGGGGGAGGGGCTCATGGATGCGTTACCGGCACGGGCCCGGGCGTACGTCGCCGTGGTCACCCTGCTGGCCCTGCTCTGTCTGCTCCCCGTCGCGCACCTCCCCCGGCCGGGATTCCCGCAGGACGCCCGGGTCCCCTGGTGGCCGGTCGTCCTGCTCGCCGCGCTGTACGCGGGCTGCGAGCGCCTGGCCGCCTCACGCCTCGTCGCCGGCCCGCACCCGGGCGGCACCTTCCATCCCGTCCTGCTCGCCGGGGCCTTCCTGCTGCCGCCGCACGCCGCGGCACTGGTCGCGCTGCCCGGGGCGCTGCTGCTTCCCGTGGAGCAGCGGCCGTACCCGGCGCGCAGACTCTGGCGGGCCGGTCAGCTGGTACTCGCCGTATGGGCCGCGAGCGGTGCCCACGGTGCGGCCGGGGGCCGGGCCGCGGTAACGGCCTGTGACGTACCGGGCGCGCTCGCGGCGGCCGCGGTCGCCGTGGTGGCGTTCTGCCTGGTGCTCACCCTGCTCGACGGCGGCGTCCTGGCGCCGGCGTCCGGCGCGCTCCCGCGTGAGGGGCGGCCGGCCGCCTGGTGGCGGCGGTTCGTGAGGTCGCTGGCACCGCTCGCCGTGCACGGTCCCGCCGGGCTGATGATGGCGCTGCTGTGGCGCAGTGCGTACGGCCCCGTGGCGGCCCTGTTCGTGCTGCTGCCGATGGGCGTCTCCTGGTGGGCCTTCGCCCAGTACCACCGCGAGCGGGCCGCCCACCGGGCGACGATCCGCGCGCTGGTGCAGGCCGTCGACATCAAGGACGGCTACACGCGCGGGCACAGCGAGCGCGTCGGCCGGGCGTCCATGATGATCGCGCGGGAGCTCGGCCTGGACGACGCACGGGTCGAGGTGCTGCGCTTCGCCGGCATCCTGCACGACGTCGGCAAGCTCGGGGTGCCCACCCGGCTGCTCACCAAGGACGGTCCGCTGACCCCCGAGGAACGCCGGGTGATCGAACTGCACCCCGAGTACGGGCACGAGATGGTGCGGGGGATCTCCTTCCTCGGCGAGGCCCGCGCGGCGGTGCTGCACCACCACGAGCGGCTGGACGGCTCCGGCTACCCCTACGGGCTGGCGGGCGGTCAGATCCCCGAGTCCGCGCGGGTGGTCGCGGTCGCCGACGCCTTCGACGCGATGACCTCCACCCGCTCCTACAGCAGGGCCCGGCCCGTCCCGGTGGCGCTGGAGGAACTGCGCCGCTGCGCGGGGACCCACTTCGACCCGCGGATGGTGGGGGCGCTGGTACGGGCGATCGGCCGGACGGGGTGGCATCCCGCGGTGACCGCGGACGAGACCCGCCC
>NZ_NEUB01000965.1 GCF_002910825.1 Streptomyces sp. SM1
CCTGACAGACCACGACCGAGAGAGGCCGACCGAACCGTGGAAGACGACGCCCTCATCACACAGGCGCGGGCATGGCTCGCCGAGGACCCCGACCCGGACACCCGCGAGGAACTCGCCCGCCTCATCGACGCCGGCGACCACGCCGAACTCACCGCGCGCTTCGCCGGCACCCTCCAGTTCGGCACCGCCGGTCTCCGGGGCGAACTCGGCGCGGGCCCGATGCGCATGAACCGCTCCGTGGTCATCCGCGCCGCCGCCGGCCTCGCCGCGTACCTCAAGAAGCACGGCACCCCCCACGGGGACGACACGGCCGGCCTCGTCGTGATCGGCTACGACGCCCGCCACAAGTCCCGCGACTTCGCCGAGGACACCGCCGCCGTCATGACCGGCGCCGGCCTCAGGGCGGCCGTCCTGGACCACCCCCTCCCCACCCCCGTCCTCGCCTTCGCCATACGGCACCTGGGCGCGGTCGCCGGCGTGGAGGTCACCGCCAGCCACAACCCACCCCGGGACAACGGCTACAAGGTGTATCTCGGCGACGGCTCCCAGATCGTCCCCCCGGCCGACGCGGAGATCGCCGCGGAGATCGAAGCCGTGGCCTCCCTCACCACGGTCCCCCGCCCCACCGAAGGCTGGGAGACCCTCGACGACTCGGTCCTCGACGCCTACCTCGCCCGTACGGACGCGGTCCTCGCCGAGAACTCCCCCCGCACGGCCCGCACCGTCTACACCGCGATGCACGGCGTCGGCAAGGACGTCCTCCTCGCCGCGTTCGCCCGCGCGGGCTTCCCCGTCCCGGTCCTCGTCGCCGAGCAGGCCGACCCCGACCCGGAGTTCCCGACCGTCGCGTTCCCCAATCCGGAGGAGCCCGGCGCGATGGACCTGGCCTTCGCGAAGGCCCGCGAGAGCGACCCCGATCTGGTCATCGCCAACGACCCGGACGCCGACCGCTGTGCCGCGGCCGTCAAGGACGGCGGCCCCACCGGCGAGGACTGGCGCATGCTGCGCGGCGACGAGGTCGGCGCGCTGCTCGCCGCGCACCTGGTCCGCCGCGGAGCGACCGGCACGTTCGCGGAGTCGATCGTGTCGTCCTCCCTCCTCGGCCGCATCGCGGAGAAGGCCGGCCTCCCCTACGAGGAGACCCTGACCGGCTTCAAGTGGATCGCAAGGGTCGAGGGCCTGCGCTACGGCTACGAGGAGGCGCTCGGCTACTGCGTCGACCCGGACGGCGTACGCGACAAGGACGGCATCACGGCGGCGCTGCTGCTCACGGAGCTGGCCTCGGAGCTCAAGTCGGAGGGTCGTACGCTCCCCGACCTCCTCGACGATCTCGCCGTCGAGCACGGTCTGCACGCCACCGACCAGCTCTCGGTCCGCGTGCAGGACCTCGGCATCATCGCCGCCGCGATGCGCCGCCTGCGCGAGAAGCCGCCCACGGAGCTGGCCGGCCTGCGTGTGACCCGGGCCGAGGACCTGGCCGAGGGGACGGAGAAGCTCCCGCCCACCGACGGTCTTCGCTACACCCTGGACGGCGCCCGGGTGATCGTCCGTCCGAGCGGCACGGAGCCGAAACTGAAGTGCTACCTGGAGGTGGTGGTCCCGGTCGCCGCGAAGCCGGACCTCCCGGCGGCCCGCGCGGAGGCGACCGCGCTCCTCGCCCGGATCAAGCAGGACCTGTCCGGGGCCGCCGGCATCTGAGGCGCCCACGCGGGGCGAGCCACTCGCCCCGCGTACGCCACCCGACGCTCAACGCCCGTCAGCCGTCACCCGACGCCCAGCACCCGGGCACCCTGGCACCCGACGCCCGGCACCCTGGCACCCTGGCACCCTGGCACCCTGGCACCCGACGCTCAGCTTGCCCAGCGCCCAGCGCCCAGCGCCCGTCACCCCACCGCCAGCAGAACCACCAGCAGCACGGCCCCCGCGACGGCAGGCCCCGCGATCTCATAGGCCCACCGCACGGTCACCTCGCCCTGCGCGGTCCCGACACCCTGCCGCTGCTCGTGCAGCTCACGCATCTCGGCCATGGCCCGGTCGCCCTCGGCCTTCTTCGGCACCTCCGGAGGGGCCCCCGGAATGCGCCCGCGGCCGCCGCCCCGGCCCGCACGCTCTCCGCTCTCGGCGCGAGCGGCGGCCGCGGCCGCCCGGGCCTCGTGCCGTGCCGCCTTGCCACGGGCCCGCAGGGAGACCGGGAGCGCCCACAGCTGGTACTTCGTACCGGACGCGTCGACGACCTCGTTGGAGAACGCGGAGCGCAGCGAGGCGACCTCCCCCCAGGGCAGCACGATCACGCGGAACGGGTTGCGGACGCGCAGCCGGTCGTCGTTGACGTAGACGGCGGGGCGCAGGGTGTAGGCGACGACCAGCGGCACGAGGAGGAGCATCGTGGCGAGGGCGAACCAGGGCGTGCGGCCCTCGCCGGCGATCACCGCGTCGAGGCCGAGCCAGCCGATGATGGCGAGCAGCAGCACACCGCCGACCAGGCCGGCGGGCGACCGGTAGATCCGGTCCTGGTACTGGGGTGTCGCGGGGCCGGAGGGCTTCGTGGGCTCCGGGCCGGGCGACTGGGGGTCGGGGCTCGTCATGCCCCCGATTCTGCACGACGCGGCGACGGACCCGGTACGCGGTGGAGGCCGCGCGCGTACGCCCCGCCGGGTCCCGCTGCCGCGTCCCGCCCGAAGTCGTGCGAGATGCACCTCGGGGCTGTACAGCCGCTACGCGCGTAGATATGCTCGTCTGGTGACCATGCCCAGCACTGCACCGAACGCTCTCAGCGACGTCACCGCGTCCGACAGCACACTGCGCCGCTTCCTCCACGGGCTGCCCGGCGTGGACGCGGTCGGCCTGGAGGCGCGCGCCGCGTCCCTCGGCACCCGTTCGATCAAGACGACCGCGAAGGCGTACGCCATCGACCTCGCCATCTCGATGGTCGACCTGACGACGCTGGAAGGCGCGGACACCCCGGGCAAGGTCCGGGCGCTCGGCGCGAAGGCGGTCCGCCCCGACCCGACCGACCGCACGGCGCCCTCCACGGCCGCGGTCTGCGTCTACCCCGACATGGTGGCCACGGCGAAGGAGGCGGTGGCCGGCTCGGACGTCAAGGTCGCGTCCGTCGCCACCGCGTTCCCGGCCGGCCGCGCCCCGATCGCCGTGAAGCTGGCGGACGTCCGTGAGGCCGTCGCCGCCGGCGCCGACGAGATCGACATGGTCATCGACCGCGGTGCCTTCCTCGCCGGGAACTACAGGAAGGTGTACGACGAGATCACCGCCGTGAAGGAGGCCTGCGGGACGAGCGCCCGCCTCAAGGTCATCTTCGAGACGGGCGAGCTGTCGACGTACGACAACATCCGCCGGGCGAGCTGGCTCGGCATGCTGGCCGGGGCCGACTTCATCAAGACCTCGACCGGCAAGGTCGCCGTCAACGCGACCCCCGCGAACACCCTCCTCATGCTGGAGGCGGTCCGTGACTTCCGCGACCGGACCGGCGTCCAGGTCGGTGTGAAGCCGGCCGGCGGCATCCGTACGACCAAGGACGCCGTCAAGTTCCTGGTCCTGGTCAACGAGACCGTGGGCGAGGACTGGCTGGACAGCCACTGGTTCCGCTTCGGCGCCTCCTCGCTGCTGAACGACCTCTTGATGCAGCGCCAGAAGCTGGCCACCGGCCGCTACTCCGGCCCCGACTACGTGACGGTGGACTGATCACCATGGCACCTGTTTTTGACTACGCGCCGGCGCCCGAGTCCCGCTCGGTCGTCGACCTCGCCCCGTCGTACGGCCTGTTCATCGACGGCGAGTTCACCGAGGCCGCCGACGGCAAGGTCTTCAAGACCGTCTCCCCCTCCACCGAGGAGGTCCTCTCCGAGGTCGCCGAGGCGGGTGAGGCGGACGTCGACCGCGCGGTGAAGGCCGCCCGCAAGGCGTTCGAGAAGTGGTCGGCGCTCCCGGGTTCCGAGCGCGCGAAGTACCTGTTCCGCATCGCCCGCATCATCCAGGAACGCAGCCGCGAGCTCGCCGTCCTGGAGACCCTCGACAACGGCAAGCCGATCAAGGAGACCCGCGACGCGGACCTTCCCCTGGTCGCCGCGCACTTCTTCTACTACGCGGGCTGGGCCGACAAGCTGGACCACGCCGGCTACGGCGCGGACCCGCGTCCCCTCGGCGTGGCCGGCCAGGTCATCCCCTGGAACTTCCCCCTCCTCATGCTGGCGTGGAAGATCGCCCCGGCCCTCGCGACGGGCAACACGGTCGTCCTGAAGCCCGCCGAGACGACTCCGCTCTCCGCCCTGTTCTTCGCGGACATCTGCCGCCAGGCGGGTCTGCCCAAGGGCGTCGTCAACATTCTGACCGGTGACGGCCGCGCCGGCGCCGCGCTGATCGCCCACCCCGACGTGCACAAGGTCGCCTTCACCGGTTCGACCGCCGTCGGCAAGCAGATCGCGCGCACGGTCGCGGGCACCCGCAAGAAGGTGACGCTCGAACTGGGCGGCAAGGGCGCCAACATCGTCTTCGACGACGCCCCCATCGACCAGGCCGTCGAGGGCATCGTCAACGGCATCTTCTTCAACCAGGGCCAGGTCTGCTGCGCGGGCAGCCGCCTCCTGGTCCAGGAGTCGATCCACGACGAGCTGCTGAACTCCCTCAAGCGTCGCCTCACCACCCTCCGCCTCGGCGACCCGCTGGACAAGAACACCGACATCGGCGCGATCAACTCCGCCGAGCAGCTGGCCCGGATCACCGCGCTGGCCGACCAGGGGGAGGCGGAGGGCGCCGAGCGCTGGTCCCCGGCCTGCGAACTCCCGGAGAACGGCTACTGGTTCGCCCCGACGCTGTTCACGAACGTCACCCAGGCGCACACGGTCGCCCGCGACGAGATCTTCGGCCCGGTGCTGTCCGTCCTCACCTTCCGCACGCCCGACGAGGCGGTCGCCAAGGCCAACAACACGCCGTACGGCCTGTCGGCGGGCATCTGGACGGAGAAGGGTTCGCGCATCCTGGCGGTCGCGAACAAGCTCCGCGCGGGCGTCATCTGGTCCAACACGTTCAACAAGTTCGACCCGACCTCGCCGTTCGGCGGTTACAAGGAGTCGGGCTACGGCCGCGAGGGCGGTCGCCACGGCCTGGAGGCGTACCTCGATGTCTGACCGACTCACCGTACTGAAGACCTACAAGCTGTACGTCGGCGGGAAGTTCCCGCGTTCCGAGAGCGGCCGGGTGTACGAGGTGACGGACTCCAAGCAGAACTGGCTGGCCAACGCGCCCCTCTCCTCCCGCAAGGACGCCCGTGACGCGGTGGTCGCCGCGCGCAAGGCGTTCGGTGGCTGGTCCGGCGCGACGGCGTACAACCGCGGCCAGGTCCTCTACCGCGTCGCGGAGATGCTGGAGGGCCGCAGGGACCAGTACGTCCGGGAGGTCGCCGGCGCCGAGGGCCTGTCGAAGTCGAAGGCCGGCGACCAGGTGGACGCGGCGATCGACCGCTGGGTCTGGTACGCGGGCTGGACCGACAAGATCGCCCAGGTGGTCGGCGGCGGCAACCCGGTCGCGGGCCCCTTCTTCAACCTCTCCTCCCCCGAGCCGACGGGAGTGGTCGCCGTACTGGCCCCCCAGAAGTCGTCCTTCCTGGGCCTGGTCTCGGTGGTCGCCCCCGTCATCGCGACCGGCAACACGGCGGTCGTGATCGCGAGCGAGAAGTCCCCGCTCCCCGCCCTCTCCCTCGGCGAGGTGCTGGCCACCTCCGACCTCCCCGGCGGCGTGGTCAACATCCTCTCCGGCCGCACGGCGGAGATCGCCACCCCGCTGGCCTCCCACCAGGACGTCAACGCGATCGACCTCGCGGGCGCGGACGAGGAGCTGGCGAAGGAGCTGGAGATCGCGGCCGCGGACAACCTGAAGCGCGTCCTGCGTCCACAGTCTGTGGACAACTGGTCGGCAGCCCCCGGCACGGACCGCATGACGGCGTTCCTGGAGACCAAGACCGTCTGGCACCCCACGGGCTCCCTGGGCGCCTCGGGCTCCGCGTACTGACGCACACGGACTCGCGCGGGCTCGGACCCGCACGGACCCGGACCCGCACGGGTCCGATCGCCCGGTCGGACCCGTCCGGACCGGCACGGCCCTCGGCCGCGCACTCCCCCCGTCCGGGCGACGCCGTCCCGTGGCAGAGCGCCGTACTCCGCCTCCGTCCGGGAGGGGTACGGCGCTTCGCCGCGTTCCCGCCCGGTCAGCTCCGCAGCGCGTCCGTCACCGGTCCGGCGACCGGGACGGCGCCGACCGACGGGGCCTGGGCGACCGGGCCTGTCACCTCCCGGGAGTCCACCGAGCGGAAGTCGGCGACCTGGGTGCCGACGCCGTTGTCGAGCGGGTCCACGCCCGTGCCGGCGAGGGGGTTGGGCTTGAGGTCCGCGACCGTGCCCACGACCTGCCCGGCATCGTCGAGCAGCGCCTCGGAGCCGGCGGCCGCCGCCGTCGTCGCGGCGCCTCCGAGCGCCACGCCCGCCGTCGCGAGGACCGCCAGGGCGCGTCGGGCGGTCGGCGTCCTGGGTGCCTTGTGTCGGGCCATCGGTCTGCCACCTCTTGCCTTCGCTCGGTGATCGATTCATCGCGCAGCGTAGTTGAGATGTGACGCGCGCTTCAAAGCCGGGCCTCCGGGTCGTACGCCGCCCCGCTGATGCCTCAGACTGGTGTCCCGTGAGTTCCCAGTCGCCCATATCCGCGCGAGTCGTGCTGCTCTGCGGCCCCTCCGGCTCCGGCAAGTCCCTTCTCGCGGCCCGCTCCGGCCTTCCGGTGCTGCGTCTCGACGACTTCTACAAGGAGGGCGACGACCCGACCCTCCCCCTGGTCGCGGGGAGCTCCGACATCGACTGGGACCATCCCGGATCCTGGGACGCGGACGTCGCCGTCGACGCGATCGAGCGGCTGTGCCGCGACCGTCGTACACAGGTTCCCGTCTACGACATCTCGCTGAGCGCCCGTACGGGTGAGGGAGTCGTCGACATCGGCGGGACCCCGCTGTTCATCGCGGAGGGCGTCTTCGCCGCGGAGGTCGTCACCCGCTGCCGTGAACTGGGGCTGCTGGCCGACGCGCTGTGCCTGAGCCGGGGCCCGGTGCGGACGTTCCGGCGGCGCTTCCTGCGGGATCTGCGGGAGGGCCGCAAGTCGGTGCCGTTCCTGCTGCGCCGCGGCTGGCGGCTGATGCGGCAGGAGCGGTCGATCATCGCCCGCCAGACGGCGCTGGGCGCGTACGCGTGCGACCGGGACGAGGCGCTGGGCCGGCTGGCGAAGGCCGCGGTCGCCGGGCGTTCGCAGGCGCCGGTACCGGGCGCGGCGGACCAGGTTCGGATCGAGCCGTCGGGGATCAACCATTCGGCGAGGTAGAAGGCGACGGCGAACACGGGTGGCGGGTACGGCGTACAGCCGGCCGCGATGCCCCCCGGCGCGCGCCAGGGGCACGGGCGCACGAAAAAGCGGGACCGCGTGACGGGCCCCCCGGCCCTGCGCAGTCCCGCTGTTTCGCACTCCCCCGTGCTTCTCCCGTGTCCCCCCTCGGGCCCCTGGTGCGTCCCCCCGCGGGCCGTGGTCGACCGGAACTCCCCCGAATCCCGGATCCCCCGATTCCCCGATTCCCCCGTGCGCCTGGAGGGTTTCCCCCGTCCTCCAGGCTCCCCCTGCCTTCAGGCGACAAGCTCCCCGAAGGCGCTCTCCTCGTCACGGCCGAAGCTGAGGACCTCGTCCTCGCGCAGCCGGCGCAGGGACCGCCAGATGCTCGACTTCACCGTGCCGACACTGATGCCGAGGATGTCCGCGATCTCCGGGTCCGTGCGGCCCTCGTAGTAGCGCAGGACCAGCATGGTGCGCTGGAGCTCGGGCAGCCGGGCCAGCGCCTGCCACAGGACCGCGCGCAGCTCCGTGCCGCGCATCGCGTCCGTGTCGCCGGCCCTCTCCGGCAGTTCCTCGGTCGGGTACTCGTTCAGCTTGCGGCGGCGCCACGCGCTGATGTGCAGGTTGGTCATGGTGCGGCGGAGGTATCCGCCGACCGCCGCCTTGTCACTGATCCGGTCCCACGCCCGGTAGGTCGAGAACAGCGCGCTCTGCAGCAGGTCCTCGGCCTCGAAGCGGTCGCCGGTCAGGTGGTAGGCGGTGGCGTACAGGGAGGCGCGGCGCTCCTGGACGTAGGCGGTGAACTCCGCCTCCGACAGCGAGCGGCGCTCCCCCGAGCCCTCCCCGTACGCGGTTCCCCCGTTCGTGTCCCCCGTGGGTGCGTCAACCACCGTCATGATCGTGGTGTGCTGACGCCCGGCGCCACGAGCGCACCCCCGCATGCTCGCGGCACCGGACCTCTCGGAACCCCGGTTCACGTCGTGCAGCCGCGTGATCACTGCGCTGGAGCTGGTGCCGTGCAGCGTGTTCATCTCGCGCCCCCCGTCGTGGAGTTCCGGTGTTCTGCCGTGCTGTTGTGCGGTCCTGCCGTCGTGCTGTTGTGCTGTTGTGCTTGTGCCGAGAAGCTTGCCCGGGGACCTTCATCGGCGTGTCAGCCGACTGTCACAGACGTGTCACAGGGGTCGGTCACGGTGGGGGCACCGATCCTTCACAAGCGTCGGCGCACGTAGCGGCACGTATCCGGGCCGAATGGGCATCTGTCGCCCACGGGTCGAACAGGAAGCACTCCATGGGCCAGAATGAGCGCGTGCCTTCCCTGTTGCTGATCGAGGACGACGACGCCATCCGCACGGCCCTGGAGCTCTCACTGACGCGCCAGGGTCACCGAGTGGCGACCGCTGCCAGTGGCGAGGACGGTCTGAAGCTGCTGCGCGAGCAGCGGCCGGACCTGATCGTGCTGGACGTGATGCTGCCCGGCATCGACGGTTTCGAGGTGTGCCGTCGTATCCGGCGCACCGACCAGCTGCCGATCATCCTGCTGACCGCCCGCAACGACGACATCGACGTGGTCGTCGGTCTCGAGTCGGGCGCCGACGACTACGTCGTCAAACCGGTCCAGGGGCGGGTGCTGGACGCCCGTATCCGGGCCGTGCTGCGGCGCGGGGAACGGGAGTCCAGTGACTCGGCGAGCTTCGGCAGTCTGGTCATCGACCGTTCGGCGATGACCGTGACGAAGAACGGCGAGGACCTCCAGCTGACGCCGACCGAGCTGCGGCTGCTGCTCGAGCTGAGCCGGCGGCCGGGGCAGGCACTGTCCCGGCAGCAGTTGCTGCGGCTGGTGTGGGAGCACGACTACCTGGGCGACTCGCGTCTGGTGGACGCGTGTGTCCAGCGGCTGCGCGCCAAGGTCGAGGACGTGCCGTCGTCCCCGACCCTGATCCGCACCGTGCGCGGTGTCGGCTACCGGCTGGACCCGCCTCAGTGACACACGAGCACCAAGGGGGGGTCCGCGGCTGGTTCGCGGCGCGCAAGGGAGTCTGGTCACGGCTGCGTTTCACCAGTCTGCGGCTGCGGCTGGTCGTGGTGTTCGGGATGGTCGCGCTCACCGCCGCGGTGTCGGCGTCCGGGATCGCGTACTGGCTGAACCGTGAATCCGTACTGACCCGTACCCAGGACGCGGTGCTGCGCGACTTCGAACGGGAGATGCAGAACCGTGCGGGCGCGCTGCCGGAGCATCCGACGCAGGACGAACTGCAGCGCGCGGCGGGGCAGATGGCGACCAGCAGTCAGCGTTTCACCGTGCTGCTGATCGCGCGGAACCCCGACGGACGGACGGTGTACGGCAGTTCGGGCGGGCTGAACGGCTTCTCGCTGCAGGACGTGCCGAAGGCGCTGCGGGACGCGGTCACCGAACGGCAGAAGGTCACGTCGACCAACACGTATCCGCACCATCTGTACTGGCAGCGGACGGTGGACGACGACACCCCGTACCTGGTGGCGGGGACGCGGGTGATCGGCGGCGGGCCGACCGGCTACATGCTGAAGTCGCTGGAGCCGGAGGCCAAGGACCTGGGCTCGCTGGCCTGGTCGCTGGGGATCGCGACGGCGCTGGCGCTGATAGGTTCCGCGCTGCTCGCGCACGCCGCCGCGACGACCGTGCTGAAGCCGGTACAGCGGCTGGGGGTGGCCGCGCGGCGCCTCGGCGAGGGCCGACTGGACACCCGGCTGAGGGTGTCGGGCACCGACGAACTCGCCGATCTGTCCCGCACGTTCAACAAGGCGGCCGAAGCGCTGGAGAAGCGGGTGGCCGACATGGCCGCACGGGACGAGGCCTCGCGCCGGTTCGTGGCGGACATGAGCCATGAACTGCGTACGCCGCTGACCGCGATCACGGCGGTGACGGAAGTCCTGGAGGAGGAGCTCGAGTTCGAGGGCGGCGGGATCGACCCGATGATCGAGCCCGCGGTACGACTGGTGGTGAGCGAGACCCGGCGGCTGAACGACCTCGTGGAGAACCTGATGGAGGTCACCCGCTTCGACGCCGGAACCGCCCGTCTGGTGCTGGACGACGTCGACGTCGCGGACCAGATCACCGCCTGCATCGACGCGCGTGCCTGGCTGGACGCGGTCGACCTGGACGCCGAGCGCGGTATCCACGCGCGGATCGACCCGCGCCGGCTGGACGTGATCCTGGCCAACCTCATCGGCAACGCGCTCAAGCACGGCGGTTCGCCGGTGCGGGTGGCGGTGCGGGAGTCCGGCACCGGGGGTGTGGACGGCGCGGAGCGGACCGGGGACGGGGGCGTCGGCGGGGGCACGGTGGTCATCGAGGTGCGGGACCACGGGCCGGGCATCCCGGAGGAGGTCCTGCCGCATGTCTTCGACCGCTTCTACAAGGCGAGTGCCTCCCGGCCGCGCAGCGAGGGCAGCGGTCTGGGGCTGTCCATCGCGCTGGAGAACGCGCACATCCACGGCGGTGAGATCACCGCGGCGAACTCGCCCGAGGGCGGCGCCGTGTTCACGCTGCGGCTGCCGCGGGACGTGTCCGCGGAGGATGCGCCGGAGCGGGACGGCGACGTCGTGGACGAAGGCGCCGAGGGGGGCGCCTGATGGGTGCGGGCCGGATGACCGAACGGCGGGCCGTCCCGCGGCGGACGGCCGTACGGGAGGCTGCCGCCTGCGGAGTGCGGAGGCTGCTGGCCGTCGGGGCGCTCGGGACTCTGCTGGCCGGGTGCGGGATCCGGGCCACGGAGGTGCCGACCGACTTCGGTCCGGCGCCCTCGCGGGTGCTCTGCTCGCCGGTCGAGCCGGAGGTCCCGACGCAGGCCGGGCGGGGGCTCCCGGTACAGGTGTTCCTGCTCTGCGAATCGTCGCTGGTGGCCGTGGACCGGACGGTACGGGTGCCGGACGGAGCCGCGGACGCGCGGCGGGCGCTGGTGGCGCAGGGGCTGCTGGACGTGATGTCGCAGGAGCCGTCGGACGCCGAGCGGAAGGCCGGGTACACCACGCGCGTGCCGCGCGGGACGAAGGTGAGCGGTCCGCGGCCCGGCGATCCGGAGGACACACTGCGGCTGAGCACCGAGCCGGGGAACCTGTCCTCCCCCGGGCTGGCGCAGGTCGTGTGCACCTTCTCCGACTCGTCGGCCGCCGACGGGGACGGGTCGGTGATCCTGGGCGGTCCCGACGACAGCCGCCCGCGCCGCTACAAGTGCACGGACGCGGTCCGTAGCCGTCCGGGCGAGGAGGAACCGCCCTCCACGAAGGCCACCGGCGGCTGAGCGGAAGGCACCGGGACAGACCAGGGCCGACCCGCCCCGCCGCCGGACGGTGAGACCGCGACGGGGCGGGCGGGGCCGACGGGACGGGCCCGGTGACGGCCGGACGGCACACCACCGGACACGTCGGCAGACCCGGCCGAAGCGCGAAGGCCACACGAGTCGGCCACCCGCACACGACGAGCCCAGCGGCCCCCGCCGACAGTGGAAGGCGCGACGAGACGCCACGCGGCCGATGGCCAACCACCGACACGTCGGCAGACCCGGCCGAAGCGCGAAGGCCACACGAGTCGGCCACCCGCACACGACGAGCCCAGCGGCCCCCGCCGACAGTGGAAGGCGCGACGAGACGCCACGCGGCCGATGGCCAACCACCGACACGTCGGCAGACCCGGCCGAGGCGCGGAGACCACGCGAGTCGGCCACCCGCACACGACGAGCCCAGCGGCCCCCGCCCACGGTGAAGGCGCGACGAGACGCCAGGCGGCCGGTGACCACCCCGGAAACGTCGGCAGCCCGCCGACGCGCGCAGCCCGCTCGACCTCAGCCGCCCGACAGGACGAGCCCAGCGGCCCCCGGCCACCGATGGAAGCGCCACGGGACGCCAGGCGGCCGGTGACGGCCGCGGGACGCGTCGGCGGGTCCCGCCCGGAGGGCGGAGGCCGTGCGGGGCGGGTGAGGGTGCGGGCGGGCCGACGATGTGGTCCGGGGTGACGTGACCGGTCCGGACTGTGGCGCATGCCTCACGAGGTGAACGGGTGACATGCCGGAACCGATCGTGCCGGACGCCGCGTCTTGGGGGGCGTGCAGCGTCAAGGCCTCACCGGCGGCACCGCCGCGTCCCGTATCCGTGTGACAGGAGGGCTCCTCCTGGCCGCGCACCTCGCGTTCGTCGCCTGGTACACGCTGCGCCCGCTGGACGTCCCCTGGGTGATGCCCGCGAATCTGCGGCCCTTCGCCGGCATCCGGGGCGATTTCGCGCTGGGCTGGGTGACGGGGGTACGGCGGGTCGGCGAGGCGATGGCGCTGCTGGCTCCGCTGGGCGTGCTGCTGCCGCTGGCCGGGGGCCGGCTGGCGGTGTCCCGGCTGGGATCGCTGATCCGCACCATGGCCGCGGTCGCCCTCGTCTCCCTGGCCGTCGAGCTGCTGCAGACCGCGGTGCCGGGGCAGGTCGTCGACGTGGACTCGCTGCTGCTGAACACGGCCGGCGCGGCGCTCGCGCACCTGGCCGTGGTGCCGGCGGGCCGCGCCCGGCTGCGCCGCAGGGACGAGCGGCGGCCCGTGACGGCCCTCCTCCCGGAGGAGCCGGCTCAGGGGCGGACCCCGACGATTCCGAGGGTCGGGATCGCTCCGTGGAGCGACGCGTTTCCCCCTTCGTCTCCGTAACGTGGAGTGCATGAGGCAGCCGACCGGGAGGCCTCGCACCGCTGACGAAGGAGCCGTCATGAGCCGCCTCGCCCGCCCCACCAACGACCGGATGATCGGCGGAGTGTGCGCCGCGCTGGCCCGGCGCTTCGGCACCTCCACGACCACGATGCGGGTGATCTTCCTGGCATCGTGTCTGCTTCCGGGACCGCAGTTCCTGCTGTACATAGCGCTGTGGGTGCTGCTGCCCTCGGAGGACAAGGCCCGGACGCCGGCCTGGTAGTCCGCGAGAACACCGTCTCCCCGCGCATACGCCGATGGGGCGCACCCCGGAAACCGGGATGCGCCCCATCGGCGGTTCACGCCTGGGTGGTTCAGCTGCCGAGCGGGATGCCGTTGACGTTGAGGGCCTTGGCGGGCAGCTGGTTCACCGGCAGACCGCCGAGGAGACCGGCGCCCGGAACCGCGGGGCCCGCCTTCTCGGCCACCGGCTGCACGGCCGCCACACCGGTGCCGGCCAGCTCCTGGCCCGTGGACAGCGCCTCGGCCGAGCCCGGCGCCGCACCGGACAGCCGCTCCGCCGGAACGGCCTGGGTGACGGTGTCCAGCGCCTGGCCGGCGTCCGGAACGGCCGGGGCCGCGTTGGCGGCACCCGCACCGGCGGCGGCGAAGGCGGCACCGAGAGCGGCGACACCGAGGGTCTTGGCAGCAGACTGCTTCATGTATATGCGTCCTCGAAATGGGATACGGGGAGTGAGCGGTGCTGCGACGGTAAACACGCGGCACCGCCCGCCGCAAACATCGAAATGCGGATGAATGGTGAACGCCGCTTGTGTTTACGTTTCCCGAGAACGCGCCGCCCAGCGCTCCGTTTCCGCGGAACCGCTGGTGGAGGCGGTCTGTCGGAACAGCCATTCGGATTTCAGCTCGGCGTATCCGGGCTTGATGACGTCATTGATCATGGCCAGTCGTTCATCGAAAGGGATGAACGCTGATTTCATCCCATTGACGGAGAACCACTGCATGTCGTCGAGCGTGTAACCGAAGGCGTCGACCAGGTGCTCGAATTCCCGGCTCAGGGTGGTGTGGGACATCAGACGGTTGTCGGTGTTCACGGTGGCCCGGAAATGCAGCCTTCGCAGCAGGCCGATCGGGTGTTCGGCGTACGAGGACGCCGCGCCGGTCTGCAGGTTGGAGCTCGGGCACAGTTCCAGCGGGACGCGCTTGTCCCGGACGTAGGAGGCGAGCCGGCCGAGCTCGACCGTGCCGTCGTCGCGGACCCGGATGTCGTCGATGATCCGCACCCCGTGGCCGAGCCGGTCGGCGCCGCACCACTGCAGGGCCTGCCAGATGGAGGGCAGTCCGAACGCCTCGCCGGCGTGAATGGTGAAGTGGTTGTTCTCCCGCTTCAGGTACTCGAAGGCGTCGAGATGCCGGGTGGGCGGGTAGCCGGCCTCGGCGCCCGCGATGTCGAAGCCGACGACGCCCAGGTCCCGGTAGCGGTTGGCGAGTTCGGCGATCTCCAGGGAGCGGGCGGCGTGCCGCATCGCGGTGAGCAGGGCGCCGACCCGGATGCGGCGGCCGTTCTCCCGTGCGCGCCGTTCCCCCTCCCGGAAGCCCTCGTCGACCGCCTCGACGACCTCTTCGAGGGTCAGCCCGCCTTCGAGGTGCTGCTCGGGGGCGTAGCGCACCTCGGCGTAGACGACGCCGTCCTCGGCCAGGTCCTCGGCGCACTCGGCGGCGACCCGGACGAGGGAGTCCCGGGTCTGCATGACCCCGACGGTGTGCGAGAAGGTCTCCAGGTAGCGCTCCAGGGATCCGGAGTCGGCGGCCTCCCGGAACCAGAGCGCGAGCTTGCCGGGGTCGGTCTCGGGGAGCTGGGGATACCCGTTCTCCCGGGCCAGGTCGACGACGGTGCCGGGACGCAGGCCGCCATCGAGGTGGTCGTGCAGCAGAACCTTGGGCGCCCGGCGGATCTGGTCCGCCGTCGGGGTGTTCGCGATGGTCTGGCTCGTCATTTCCGCACTCTAACTCCTACGCGCGTAGATCACCGGTGGGAGAAATTCGTCGATACGCAACGGTGACCGCACGGACGGGGCGGGTACACCGCCTCTTCTGAGAATGTTCTGTCATGGCACAGCAAGCGACACCGGTGCGCACGGCCCGGCTGGGGAGGACGCTCGGATCGGAGCCGGCGGCGGTGAGCGGTGTGGTGCTGCTGCTCCCGGCCGGCGAGGAGGTCTCCACCCGCAGACCGTCCCCCATGGTGGCGGCCGCGTCGGTGCGGGGCCTCGGCCGGCGTCTCGCCCGCGCGGGACACGAGCACGGTCTCGCCACCCATGTCGTCCACTACCGCTACCGGGGCTGGAACGGCAGCGAGGCGCATCTCGCACGGGACGCCGCCTGGGCCGCCGACGAGGCCGTACGGCGCTACGGGGACGTCCCCGTCTGCCTGGTCGGTCTCGGTATGGGCGGCCGGGCGGCGCTCCGCGCGGGGGGCCACGAGGCGGTCGGCTCCGTGGTGGCGCTGGCCCCCTGGCTGCCCGGGGAGGACGTGGCGGCGCCGCCCGAGCCGGTGAAACAGCTCGTCGGACGGCGCGTGCTGGTGGTGCACGGCACCCATGACGCCCGGACGGATCCGGAGTTGTCGTTCCGGCTGGCGGCGCGGGCGAAGAAGGCGAACCGGGAGGTGTGCCGGTTCGAGGTCCACGCGGACGGTCACGGGCTGAGTCAGTACCGGGACGAAGTACTGGCGCTGGCGGAGGACTTCGTGATGGGGGCGTTGTTCGGGCGGGCGCTCTCGCGGCCCGTGCGGGACGCCCTGGCGGCGCCTCCGCCGCTGGGGTTGCGGATGCCGCTCGCTGCCGGGTTCGGCAGGTCGTTGCAGCGGTAGCGCCGTTGGGGTCATGGTTCGCGACCTCGGCCGTCGGTGGCTTGTCGCGCTCACGCGGCGGAGCCGCATGGTGATGCAGCCCCGCGCCCCTAGCTGGGCAGCAGTGTGCCTCTTTTTGAGAGCAGGAACTTCTTGAAGGCGGCCACCGGGGGTGTGTCCGGGTGGCCGGCGAGCCAGGCCACACCGATCTCTCTCGCCGCTCTGGGGGCGGTCACCGTCAGCTCGACGACTCCGGGGCGGGGGAAGGGCGGTGGCGGGAGGAGGGCCACGCCGAGGCCGGCCGCCACCAGGCCGCGCAGCGTTTCGGCTTCCTCCCCCTCGAAGGCGATACGGGGCCTGAAACCGGCCTGGGCGCACAGGTCGTCGGTGATGCGGCGCATGCCGTAGCCGGGTTCCAGGGTCACGAAGTTCTCGTCGGCGGCCTCGGCGAGGCGGATCCGGCGGCGGCCGGCGAGCCGGTGGTCGGCGGGGACGACCAGGCGCAGTCGCTGCTCGTCGAGGCGGCGGGCGACGAGATCGGGGGCGTCCGGCACCGGAGAGGTCAGGCACAGGTCGAGTTCGCCCGCGCGGAGGCCCTCCAGCATGGCCTCTCCGTAGTTCTGGACGAGGCTGAAGCGGATGCGCGGATGGTCGGCGCGGAAGGCGTGCAGCAGGCCGGGTACGGTCTCGGCGCCCATGGTGTGCAGAAAGCCGAAGGCGACCTTGCCGGTGGCCGGGTCGGCGTCGGCGCGCACCGCGTCCGCGGCGCGTTCGATCTCGGCGAGGGCGCGTTCGACGGAGGTGAGGAAGGTGCGGCCGGCGGGGGTCAGGGAGACGGTGCGGCCGTGGCGGGCGAACAGGTCGACGCCCAGGTCCTCTTCGAGGCGGACCATCGACCGGGAGAGCGTCGACTGCGGCACCTGCATCTCCTGGGCGGCGCGCGTCACGTGCTCGGTGCGGGCGACTCCGGCGAAGTGGGCGAGGCGCGGGGCGAGCACCCTGGACATGTCGTCCGTGTCTCGTGTGTCACCGGTCTGTGACAGCCGTCCTCGTGACCTCCGCTGATGCTCCATGGGATCGATTATGGCGATTCCGTGCATTGGACGGATGAGCGGGGCCGTACGTAGCTTCGGGGCATGTCTCCCGCCAGTACCGGGGCGTCCACCAGTGTGGGCGCCGTCGCATCCGTTCCCGCCGCCCCGCCGCCCGTCTCCGAGTCCCGGATGTCTCCGGGCGGGCCCGGTTTCCGCCGGATGAGTCTCGCCCTGTTCCTCGCGGGTGTCGCGACGTTCGCGCTGCTCTACTCCACCCAGGCCCTGCTGCCGCTGATCTCCGGCGACTTCGCGGTGAGCGCGAGCGACGCGAGCTGGACGGTGTCGGCGGCGACCGGCGGTCTGGCGCTGTTCGTGCTGCCGATGAGCGCGCTGTCCGAGCGGTTCGGGCGGCGTACGGTCATGACGGTCTCCCTGGCGGTCGCGGTGACCGTCGGGCTGCTGGTGCCGTTCGCCCCGTCGCTGGGCGCGCTGGTGGCGCTGCGGGCGCTGCAGGGCGCGGCCCTGGCCGGGCTGCCCGCGTCGGCGACGGCGTATCTGGCGGAGGAGGTCACGCCCAGGGCGCTGGTGACGGCGATCGGTCTGTTCGTGGCCGGCAACAGCGTGGGCGGGATGAGCGGCCGGGTGATCACCGGCTGGGTGGCGCAGGAGTGGGGCTGGCGGGTGGCCGTCGGGGTGATCGGGCTGATCGCGGTGGCGTGCGCGGTGGCGTTCCGGCTGCTGCTGCCGGCGCCGGAGCACTTCCGTCCGGGGTCGCTGCGGCCGCGCGTGCTGGCCGGTACGGTGCGCGGTCACCTGGCCGATCCGCTGCTGCGGCGGCTGTTCGCGATCGGGGCGCTGTTCATGACGGTGTTCGGGGGCGTGTACACGGTCATCGGGTACCGGCTGACCGAGGCGCCGTTCTCGCTGCCGCAGGGGATCGCCGGGTCGGTCTTCCTGGTGTACCTGGTGGGCACGGTCTCGGCCTCGGGCGCCGGGCGGCTGGTGGGGCGGCTGGGGCGCCGGGGCGCGCTGTACG
>NZ_NEUB01000966.1:0-173 GCF_002910825.1 Streptomyces sp. SM1
TCCGCGGGGGGTGCGCGCTGATCGCCTTCCGCGGGGTGCGCGCTGACCGCCTTCCGCGGGGCGCGGGTGTTCGGCCGGGCGCGGGTGGGGGTCGCATGCCTGCGGCGCCTGTGGCCGTCCGGTGGGGGTTTGTGCAGCGCCTGTGGTCGGTGGGTGGGTCGGTGCCGGGTCGG
>NZ_NEUB01000966.1:360-8642 GCF_002910825.1 Streptomyces sp. SM1
CCCCGTCCCCTTTCCGCCGTCGGCGTCCTCCGCCGCGTCGTCGGCGTCTGGCCTATGCCGTCGGCGTCACGCGCACGCCCGCCGTTCGTCCGCGCGCCACGCCGTACGCGGCTCACCCGTTCCGTCCGCGTCGACCTCGCGCCGCTTCCGCGGCCCTCTCCCGCGGTGCTCGCGGTTGCTCCCGCCGCCTCCGCGGCAGACGTGCCGCCGCGGCGGGGAGGGTGGGCGTGGCGGCACCCCGCCGACGCCGGGTTGCGCGGACGCCCCGCACGCACCGGGTTGGGCAACCGGTCCTTGGCCGGCATGAGTGCGGTGGCATGCCGGGTCGTGCAGCCGGCGCCTGCTCAGTACGACGGGGCAGCCCCGGGTGGTGACACCCGGCGCCGGCCTCGCACCGCGCAGGTGAGGCGTGCGTCAGGCCGGGCGGGAGCGCAGTCCCTCGAGCAGGATGTCCAGCAGTCGCGCCGAGGCTGCCGCCTGTTGTGCCGCGTCCGGCAGGGCCGGCGCCGCCGTGGCGATCACCAGCAGGACGTCCGACACGGACACGTCCGGCCGCAGCTCCCCCGCCGTCCGCGCCCGCTCCACCAGCTGCCCCACGACGTCGAGCAGTTCCGAGGCCCCCGTGTCGTCCGCCGTCCCGCCCACCGGCGGAGTCTCCGGCACCAGCCGCAGCTCCCCCGCCGTCTGCGTCCGCTGCTGCGGCAGCCGCGCGTGGTCCGACAGACCGCGCTCCTCCGCCACACCCACCCGCAGCACCTGCGGCGGCAGCAGCCGACCCGCGCCGGAGGCGACCGACGTGCGCAGGAAGCGGGACAGCGCCGACCACGGCTCGTCCTCCTGGCCGAGCGCCGCACGCGCCTGCTCGGTCAGCCGGGACGTCTCCTCCGCGGCTATCCGCCGCACCAGGACGTCCTTGCTCGGGAAGCGCCTGTACACCGTGCCCACACCGACCCGTGCCCGGCGTGCCACGTCCTCCATCGGCGCGCCGTAGCCCAGCTCGCCGAAGACCTCACGCGCTGCACGCAGCACGTGCTCCAGATTGCGCTGCGCGTCCACCCGCAGCGGTGCCGTGCGTGAGCCGTCCCCGCGTGCTCCGCCCGCGGGCGCGCTCAGCGCGCCGCCGGCCGTGAGAGCGGAAGACCAATGAGAGTCCTGAACATGCATATGTATTCCCCCGGTAATGACGTCTCCCCCCGGAGACTTCTCCGCGCCATTGATCGCCGGGGCATGTGGAAGAGGCCCGGCCTGTCGGTCCCGCCCGTCGCGGACCCGATGAGCACAGCCCCTACACCCCGTCGACACACGAACATAGTTGAGAGGGGGGCAATTCAGAAGAGGCACGTTCCGCACGGAGCGCCCCCCGATCGGAGCACGGGTCGCATACGTCCTGAATGTTCCCCCCGACGGAGGTGAATGTACCCGAGGTGACCTGCGGGTATGCGGTCAGGGCCGGTGAATCGGCCAACCCCGGGGGACGGAACCGTCCGGTCACACAATGCGTCGAGGCTGTGGACAAACGCGCGCGACGGGTGCGTCATGGGATGGTGAAGGAACGTGCGCGCATTCTCGTTGTCGGCGGTGGCTACGTCGGGATGTACACCGCTCTGCGTCTCCAGCGGAAGCTGAAACGGGAGCTCGCGCGGGGCGAGGCGGAGATCACGGTGGTCACTCCGGACCCGTACATGACGTACCAGCCGTTCCTGCCCGAAGCGGCCGCCGGTGCCATCTCCCCCCGTCATGTCGTCGTACCCCTGCGTCGTGTCCTCGACCGGTGCCACGTCATCATCGGCGAGGCGACCGGAATCGACCACGCGAAGCGCACCGCCACCGTCGGCACCCTCGCCACGGACGAGGAAGGCACCGGAGGGCGGCGGATCGCCTACGACGAACTGGTGCTCGCGCCCGGTTCCGTGTCGCGCACGCTGCCGATCCCCGGTCTCGCCGAGCACGCCATCGGCTTCAAGACCGTGGAGGAGGCCATCGGCCTGCGCAACCACGTCCTCGAACAGATGGACATCGCGTCGTCGACCCGCGACCCGGAGATCCGCGACGCGGCCCTGACCTTCGTCTTCGTCGGCGGCGGCTACGCGGGTGTCGAGGCGCTCGGTGAGCTGGAGGACATGGCCCGCTACGCCGCGCGGTATTACCACAACCTCCGGCCCGAGGACATGAGGTGGATCCTCGTCGAGGCGTCCGGCCGGATCCTGCCCGAGGTCGGTGAGGAGATGGGCCGGTACACGGTCACCGAACTGCGCCGGCGCAACATCGACGTCCGTCTGGAGACCCGGCTGGAGTCCTGCGCGGACCGGGTGGCCCTGCTCAGCGACGGCTCGCGCTTCCCCACGCGTACGGTCGTCTGGACCGCAGGGGTCAAGCCGCATCCGGTACTCGCCGCCACCGACCTGCCGCTGAACGGGCGGGGGCGGTTGAAGTGCACCGCGGAACTGGCCGTCGACGGTGCCGCACACGCGTGGGCCGCCGGCGACGCCGCCGCCGTTCCCGACGTCACCGCGCGGGAGGCCGGACGGGAGTGCGCCCCCAACGCGCAGCACGCGCTGCGCCAGTCGCGGGTCCTGGCGGACAACCTCGTCCACTCCCTGCGGGGAGAGCGGCTGGAGACGTACGCCCGCAAGCACGCCGGCTCCGTTGCCTCCCTCGGGCTGCACAAAGGGGTCGCGCAGGTGTACGGGCGTAAGCTCAAGGGCTTCCCCGCGTGGTTCATGCACCGCACCTATCACCTCAGCCGGGTCCCGACCTTCAACCGGAAGGCGCGGGTGGCCGCGGAGTGGACGCTCGCGGGGCTCTTCAAACGGGAGATCGTCTCCCTGGGGTCACTCGAACACCCCCGGGCGGAGTTCGAACTGGCGGCCGGTGGAAAGCCTTCCCAGGACCCCCCGGACACCCCGAAGGGGTCGTCCTGACCGGACCCAGGAACTCCTGCGGCCGGCCCGGCGTCTGACGGATGCCGGCCCGGCCGGCACCCTGCCAGACTGGTCCACCACCGCGGGCGGGTCCGGCCCACCCCGGTGCGGCCCCCGGGGCCCCGGCCGGGCCCGGTTTTCCGGCCGCCGACAACTACACGAGGCAAGGATTCGTGAACTTCACGCGCTGGAGCGCCCGGCTCCCCGGAACGCAGCGCCGCGCGGCAGCGCGGACCGAGCAGGCGGTCTCCACGGACCGGCGGGGAGAGGGCTCCGTGCCCGCGGCCCGCGGCGAACACCTCTCCGACGACCCCCGGCCCCTCCCGGCTGTCGACGATCTCGGGGTGCGTGAGGTCCTGGACCGCGTCCCCTCCCTCGTCGCCCTCGTCCATGGCCCCGAGCACCGCATCGCCTACGTCAACGACGCCTACACGGCGGCCTTCGGCGTCCGTCCGGTCGGCGCCCCCGCGCGCGGAGCGCTCCCCGAACTCGACGCGCTCGGCCTGCTCCCGCTCCTCGACCAGGTCCAGCGCAGCGGCAAGCCCCGCACGGTGAAGTCCCGCAAGGCCCCCGACGGCCGCTCCTACACGTTCACCTGCACCCCCGTCAGCGAGGGTCGGGACCGCGCGGTGCTGATCTTCGCCACCGACGTCACCGACCACGCCGAAGCCGCCGAACGCGTGCGCGCCAGCGAACGCCGGCAGCGCGAGACCGCCGTCACCCTCCAGCGCTCCCTCCTCCCGCAGGAGCTCGAGGAGCCCGACGACCTGCGCGTCGCCGCCACCTACCACCCCGGCGGCACCGAGGCCGCCGTCGGCGGCGACTGGTACGACGTGATCACTCTGGGCGGCGGCCGTACCGCCCTGGTCATCGGCGACGTGATGGGCAGAGGAGTCCGCGCCGCCGCCGTCATGGGGCAGCTCCGTACGGCCGTACGGGCCTACGCGCGGCTCGACCTCCCGCCGCACGAGATCCTCCAGCTCCTCGACGGCCTCGCCATGGAGATCGACGCCAACCAGATCGCCACCTGCGCCTACGCCATCCACGACCCCAACGAGGGCCGCCTGGTGTACGCCTCCGCCGGCCATCTGCCCATCCTCGTCCGCGACGAGAACGGCACCGTCCAGCGCGCCGACGAACCGACCGGACCGCCGCTCGGCACCGGCGGCTGGATGCACACCTCCGGCTCCATCACCCTCGGCCCCGGCTCCACCGCCGTCCTCTACACGGACGGCCTGGTCGAGCGGCGGAACGAGGACCTGGACGAGGGCATCGCCGCCCTCGAGCGCGCCCTGGCCGGGGCCACCGGCAGCCCTCAGGTCGTCTGCGACCGCCTGATCCGCTCGGCCGGCGTCACCCCCGACCACGACGACGACGTCGCCGTGCTGGTCCTCCAGCACCCCGCCCGCAGGGGAGCGGAGAGCGAACTCTTCCGCAACGCCGCGCTGGAACTGCTCGGCGGAGTCGAAGCGGCCCCCCGCGCGCGTGCCTTCGCGTCAGGAGTACTGACCAGCTGGCGCTTCCCCACCGAACTGCACGACCTGGGTGTCCTGGCCGCCAGCGAACTGGTCGCCAACTCCCTCCAGCACGGCACACCCCCCATGCGACTGCGCCTGCGCCGCACGGACCGCCGCCTGATCATCGAGGTCACCGACGGCGACGACCACCTGCCGAGGCGCCGCCGCGCGGAGCCCGGCGACGAGTCCGGCCGGGGCATCGCCATCGTCGCGACGATCGCCTCCGGCTGGGGCAGCAGACGCACCCCGGGCGGCGGCAAGGCGGTCTGGTGCGAGTTCCTCCTGCCGAAGGCGGCAAAGCCCCCGAAGCCGTCCATGCCGACGAAGTCGCCGCATTCGCCGGGGTCGAGGACCCGCGGCACCGGCCCGTAGCCGGGCCGGATGTCCGGCCCGGCCATGAGCTCAGGCGTGCGCCGGAGCCTGTCCCGCTTCCGGGACGCCCTGCGCCACCACACGGCTCCGCGCCGCCGACGGATGGTTCTGCACGTCGGTGAGCTGCCGCCCCAGCCGCACCGCGAGAACGGTGATGCCGAGCGAGAACAGCAGGAAGACCACGATGTACGGCGCGTGCAGCGAGGCTCCCAGCGGGCCGCCCACCGCCGGACCCACGGCCAGCGCGAGCTGCTTCACCAGGGCGAACGCCGAGTTGTACTGACCGGCCATCCCGGTCGGCGCCAGATCGGCGACCAGCGGCGCGAGCGTCGGCGACAGCAGCGCCTCTCCCAGCCCGAACAGCGCGTACGTCGAGACGAACGCGGCGGTCGCCATCGCCTGGCTGCCGTTGCCCAGCCCCGCGTACCCGGCGACGGCCCAGGCCACGGCCCAGATCAGACCCACGGACGCGATCACGCTCGAGCGCTTGCGCCGCTCCACGAACCGCAGCACGGCGAACTGCGCGACCACGATCACCAGCGTGTTCGCCGCCAGCGCCGTCCCGAGCGCGGAGGTGGAGATCCCGGCGGCCTCGACGCCGTACGCGCTCAGCCCGGACTCGAACTGTCCGTAGCAGGCGAAGAACAGCACGAAGCCCAGCACACAGAGCTGCACCATGGCCCGGTTGCCGAGCAGCTGCTTCCAGCCCGCCCCGGCCGACTGCTGGGGTGCGCCCGTGACGCGCGGCGAGTGCGGCATCCGCACCGACGCCATCACCACGACCAGCAGCAGGAACATCGCCGCCTCGATCGAGAAGAGGAGGGTGAAGGAGCCGGCTTTCGTCGGGTCCACGAGGTGACCGCCGATGAGACCTCCGACACCGAGTCCGAGGTTCTGCAGGAAGAACTGCATGGCGAACGCCCGTGACCGGGTCTCCGCGGTGGAGCAGTCCACGATCATCGTCGCGAGCGCCGGCTGCATCACCGCCTGTCCCGCGCCGAGTGCCGACGCCGACAGCAGTACGGTCACCGCACCGCTCGACAGTCCCAGACTCAGCGCGCCGACCGCGGCCGTGACCAGGGCGACGAGCAGCACCGGCAACGGACCCCGCCGGACGATCGCCCGCCCGGCGAACGGCAGCACGACCAGCGCCGCCACGGCGAAGACGGCGAGCACGAGACCCGCCGTCATGGAGCCCAGACCCCGCACCTGCGCCACGTAGACGTACAGATACGGGACCGTGAAGCCCAGCCCGAAAGCGCTGAGTGCGTTGCCCACATGGATCCGGCGCATCGCAGCGCCCATCGCCCTGGTCACGTTCACCTCACTCACTAGTTAGACCTGAAGACTTAGAAGCTAAAATGCAATGCTAAAGAGTACACATCGAAGGACTTCAAGGCAAAGGAGGGGCGTGCCATACTGCGGGCATGGGCGACACCTCCGGCCTCGGCGAGCCGACACTCGAAGAGCAGATCGCCGCGTACCAGCGGGAGTTCCAGGACCTCGACCCGCAGGTCGAGAAGATCGTCAACGCGCTGTCCCGCCTGAACCGGCGTATGAACGTCGCCTACGGCCGTCAGACCGCCGAGCTCGGCATCACCAACGCCGACTGGGAGGTCCTCAAGGCCCTCGTGCTCTCGGGCGCCCCGTACCGCATGGGCCCCGGTGATCTGGCCAAGCGCCTGGGGCTGACCCCGGCCGCCATGACCCACCGGATCGACCGCATGGTCACCGAGGGTCTGGTCACCCGGGAACGGGACGAGACCAACCGGGTCCGCGTGATCGTGGAGCTCACCCCGGCCGGCCGGGAGAAGTGGCAGGAGGCCATGCGTATGGCCACCGTCTTCGAGGGGGACCTCCTCCAGGACCTCGACCAGGGCGAGCGGTCGGCCCTCGGCGAGGTCCTCACCCGTCTCCTGCGCCGGGTGGAGGACGCCCAGCCGGACGCCGGCGGACGTCTCACGGACCTGGACTGAAAGATCTTGGCCGGGGACGGTTGACAGTCACCCTGTCGATCCGTAGTGTTCTCCGGGTTGCCACGGGGACGTAACGGTTCTTGGGCGGCATCTTCCGCCGCAACTGCGGCACTCAAAACCTCAGCACGACCTCCCAGTGGGAACGATTTCGGCATGCCTGAATTCGAATTCCCGCCCCCGATTTGGGGAAGACGGAGAGACCCGCTAAGGTTTGAGACGTCGGAACGGCCCAACAGCCGCGAAGACGAACCCCGCTGACTGGGGGTCAGGTCGAGAAAAGGATCTGATAGAGTCGGAAACACCGAAGGGAAGCCCGGAGGAAAGCCCGAGAGGGTGAGTACAAAGGAAGCGTCCGTTCCTTGAGAACTCAACAGCGTGCCAAAAGTCAACGCCAGATATGTTGATACCCCGACCATCCGGTTTCGGATGGTCGAGGTTCCTTTGAAGAAAACACAGCGAGGACGCTGTGAACCATCGGATCATTCCTCCGGTGGTTCCGCTCTCGTGATGTGTGCACCCGATTACGGGTAAACATTCACGGAGAGTTTGATCCTGGCTCAGGACGAACGCTGGCGGCGTGCTTAACACATGCAAGTCGAACGATGAACCACTTCGGTGGGGATTAGTGGCGAACGGGTGAGTAACACGTGGGCAATCTGCCCTGCACTCTGGGACAAGCCCTGGAAACGGGGTCTAATACCGGATACTGACCCTCACGGGCATCTGTGAGGGTCGAAAGCTCCGGCGGTGCAGGATGAGCCCGCGGCCTATCAGCTTGTTGGTGAGGTAATGGCTCACCAAGGCGACGACGGGTAGCCGGCCTGAGAGGGCGACCGGCCACACTGGGACTGAGACACGGCCCAGACTCCTACGGGAGGCAGCAGTGGGGAATATTGCACAATGGGCGAAAGCCTGATGCAGCGACGCCGCGTGAGGGATGACGGCCTTCGGGTTGTAAACCTCTTTCAGCAGGGAAGAAGCGAAAGTGACGGTACCTGCAGAAGAAGCGCCGGCTAACTACGTGCCAGCAGCCGCGGTAATACGTAGGGCGCGAGCGTTGTCCGGAATTATTGGGCGTAAAGAGCTCGTAGGCGGCTTGTCACGTCGGTTGTGAAAGCCCGGGGCTTAACCCCGGGTCTGCAGTCGATACGGGCAGGCTAGAGTTCGGTAGGGGAGATCGGAATTCCTGGTGTAGCGGTGAAATGCGCAGATATCAGGAGGAACACCGGTGGCGAAGGCGGATCTCTGGGCCGATACTGACGCTGAGGAGCGAAAGCGTGGGGAGCGAACAGGATTAGATACCCTGGTAGTCCACGCCGTAAACGGTGGGCACTAGGTGTGGGCGACATTCCACGTCGTCCGTGCCGCAGCTAACGCATTAAGTGCCCCGCCTGGGGAGTACGGCCGCAAGGCTAAAACTCAAAGGAATTGACGGGGGCCCGCACAAGCGGCGGAGCATGTGGCTTAATTCGACGCAACGCGAAGAACCTTACCAA
>NZ_NEUB01000967.1 GCF_002910825.1 Streptomyces sp. SM1
CAAGGCCATGAAGTTATGGGTCGGGTTCGTGGCTGCAGGTGGGGTCTGATCTGGAGGAACGCCGGACGCGAGAAGCGGAGCCCCGGTAGAACTGGCTGGTCCGCCAAGACAAGCCGTTCACAGCACCGGAGGCTCCGCTGTCGGGTCAGTGTGTCATCAGCCGCGAGATCGCGGTAGCCGACGGTCTTTTCGCTCCGGGTCACTTGGGTGAGCTGACGCAGATCGTCCCGTTCGAGATGGCCGACGCCGCCCTGGCCGAGTGCGGGGCCGTCCAGCAGCGGTTGCGGAAACTCCCTGCCCGGGTGGTCGTTTACCTCCTCCTGGCTGCTGCTCTGTTCGAGGAGTGCGGCTATCCGGCCGTGTGGGCCAGGATGACCTCCGCACTGCGCTCCCTGCCTGTCCCGAAGATCACCGCGACGGCACTGTGGCACGCCCGCGCCAGGCTCGGCGTTCGCCCCATGCGGGCCCTGTTCGACCTGCTGCGCGGCCCGGCGAGCGCGATCCGCACCACCGGGGCCCGCTGGGCGGGACTGCTGGTCGTCGCCGTCGACGGCACGTACCTCGATGTCCCCGACGGTCCCGCCACCCGAGCCCACCTGGGCAAAGGCTCCAACCAGTACGCCACCTCGGGCTATCCGCAGATCTGCCTGGTCACCCTGGTCGCCTGCGGCACCCGGGCAGTGATCGACGCCGTCTTCGGCCCGCGCACCAGCGGCGAGACCACCCACGGCAAGCGCCTGGCCCGCTCCCTGCACGAGGGCATGATCGTCCTGCTGGACCGCGGCCTGTCCTCCAACGCCTTCCTGACCACGGTCGCGGACACCGGCGCCGCGTTCCTCGCCCGGCTGTCCGCCACCCGCAAGCCACCGGTCCTGCACCGCTTCGACGACGGCTCGTTCCTGTCCCGGATCGGCACGCTGGAGGTCCGCATCATCGAATGCGAGATCACCATCGCCACCACCGCCGGCCGCACCACCGGCGTCTACCGCCTGGCCACCACCCTGCTCGACCACCACCGCCACCCGGCATTCGAGCTGGTCAAGCAGTATCACGAGCGGTGGGAAGCGGAATCCGCCTTCTTCGCGATCAAGAAGTCCATGCTCGGACGCCGGGTCCTGCGCGCCCGGACCATGGCCGGCATCGCCCAGGAGGTCTACGCCCTGCTGACCGCCTACCAGCTGATCCGGATCGCCATCGCCGACGCCACCGCGACCCTCCCCGACGCGGACCCCGACCGGGCCAGCTCCAGCATCGCCCTCCAAACCGCCCGCGACCAGGTCATCCAGGCCGCAGGCGTGATCGCCGACACCGCCGTCGACCTCGTCGGAACCATCGGCCGCGCCGTCCTGAACCAGCCGATGACAGCACGCCGACTCCGCGTCAGTCCCCGCGCCGTCAAGCGACCACTGTCCCGATACGCGTACAAGAGCCTGCGCATGGACCGACGCACCTACAAGGCCACCATCAGCATCGACATCCTGTTGACAGGGCCCATCAGCCCATAACTTCATGGCCTTGGCCTAAACCGCGCTTCCGATCGGAGGAGACCATGAAGATCCACCGTTGACGAGGTCAAGTGCCAGAACCACGGCCTGTGCGCCATCTCGGCGCCGGATCACTTCGAGCTCGACGCCGACGGGAAGCTGGCGTACCGGGAGACGTTCGACGAGGAAAACCTCGACGCGATCGAGGACGCCATCGACTCGTGCCCCTTGCAGGCGATCGTCATGGACCGTGACGCCGCATGACTGGCGCAGCGCCGCGCATCGGCATCGTCGGCTCCGGCATAGCCGGCCTGCGGGCGGCCCAATCGGTCCTCACTTGCGAAACCGGTGCCAGGATCACCGTCTTCGGGGACGAGGCCCACCGCACGTACAACCGGCCGGGACTCACGAAGAAGCGGTACCCGCCGTCGGCCGACCTCAGGGCGGCCATCACCGAGGACCTGAGAGTCAAGGGGGCCGAGACCAGCGCGCTCGACTGGCACCTCGGCACCCGCGTCGAGGCGGCGGACCTGCGCGGCAGGGTCCTGCGCCTGAGCACCGGCGGAACGTTCGCCTACGACAGCCTGGTAGTCGCCTCGGGAGTACGCCCACGGACCGCCGCCCGTGACGACGAGGAGTGCGCCTCGCACGCGCACAGGACGCTGCGCGGTCTGGACGACGCGCACTCCATCCACCAGGAGCTCCATAGGAGAGAGGTGGTTACGATCGCGGGCGCCGGGTTCGTCGCGTGCGAACTGGCCTCGTTGGCCAAGGAGTACGGCTGCGACGTGGTCATGCTCGAAGCGATGAGGCACGGGCCCTTCGAGAACATCCTGGGCGAGGACGTCGCGCGAGCGCTCGGACGCTGGGTCACCGCGAACGGCGTCACCCTGCTGACAGGCGAGGCGGCGAAGGAGCTCCTCTGCGACCGCTCGGGAAGGCGCTCCGGAGGCGGACATGCGGCGTCGCCTCCCGGGGCGGCGTCCGAACGACCGCTCTTCATCGAGGCCATCGGCAGCGTTCCCAACGTGGAATGGCTGGACGGGAACGGCCTGGACCTGTCTGACGGGGTACGGGTCGACGAGTATATGCGCGTACTGGGGTGCGATGGCGTTTTCGCAGCCGGCGACATCGCCCGCTATCCCGACCCGTGGGGCACGGAAAAGCTAACCCGCATGGAATTCTGGAAAAATGCGATTGACACCGGCAATATCGCTGGGAAGACGCTAGCGTCGTCTCTGGGATACGGATCGAAGATGACCCGGATCGCGTACTTCCCCAGCATGGCTACCGAAGTATTCGGACTTCGCATCCAGATCGCGGGGAACTCCAGGAACGCGGACTCCATGGAGATCGTTCGCGGCGACCTCGAACGCCCCGGTGACGGAGTCCTCGTCACATACCTGCGGGAGAGCACGATCGTCGGGGCGGCCTACCTGGACAAAGGGGCCCAGTTCAACCGCCTCTACATCGAGCTCCTGAAGTCGCTGAAAACGCGCTAGCCCTATCGACCTCACCTCATTTGTCATAGCGCCAAGAATTCGAGAACGATCAGGAGGAATATCATGCAGGTTCGCAGGATTTCGGAGATCGAAGGTACTGACCGCGATGTCACGGCGGCGAGCGGCGCGTGGCGCAGCAAGCGCATCCTGCTGGCTTCGGATGGATTCGGGTACTCGGTTTCCGAGACCGTCGTGTACGCCGGAACCGAGACCGACATCTGCTACGCGAACCACGTGGAAGCCGTCTTCTGCATCTCCGGGAAGATGATTCTGGTCGACCGCGACGAGAACGAGGAACACGTCATCACGCCCGGCACCCTCCACATCCTGGACGACGCCGACAACCACACGATCAAGCCGATCGAGGACAGCACGTTCCTGTGCATCTTCACCCCGGCCCTCACCGGCCGTGAGGACCACGACGAGAACGGGGTCTATCCGCTGCTGACGGACGAGGTGGTGGAGACCAAGTAGGCCGCGCCGCGACACCCGCGCATCCCTGGAGTCCCTGCCAGGCCACTGGCAGGGACTCGGCGTCACCGCGTCCGGGACGGTCCCGGCGGCGGGTTGCCCCAGGACGGGCCGGGTAGGTGCGCACGATCATGGATCTGCCAGAAGGGAACCTACAGTGAAAGTCCTGTGGCTCACCGCCCACCCCGAACCCCGTTCCCTGAACGGCTCCTTGTACCGCGACGGTGTCCAACACCTCCTGGACCAGGGGCACGAGGTGCGCACCAGCGACCTGTACGCAATGAAGTTCGACCCGGTCGTCAGGGCCAGTGACTTCTCCCACCCCGACGGCGAGCGGCTCGTCGTCGGCAGCGCGGCCCAGCAGGCCTTCAAACGGGGCGCGTTGTCCCCTGACATCGCCGTCGAACACGACAAGTTGTCCTGGGCGGACACGCTCGTCGTGCAGTTCCCGTTGTGGTGGTACGGGATGCCGGCCATCCTCAAGGGCTGGTTCGACCGCGTCTTCGTCGGCGGGTTCGCCTTCGGCGTCCGCGACGCCCGGGGGCGCCAAGTGCGCTATGGCGAGGGGGCGCTCGCGGGTAAGCGCGCGATGGTCGTCGTCAGTGCCGGTGCTCGGGAGGCGAGCCTCGGCCCTCGCGGCGTCAACGGTGAGCTCAACGACCTGCTCTTCCCTCTCCAGCACGGCACGCTGTGGTACGCGGGGATCGAGGTCCTGCCCCCGCTGCTCGTCCACGGAGCCGACCGTGTGGACGAGGCCGCGTACGCCTTCCACGCGAACGTCCTGTGCCAGCGTCTCGAGGACCTTCCGTACACCGGACCGCTGCCGTTCCGCCACCAGAACCGCGGCGACTACGACGAGGACCTGGTCCTGCGCCCCGAACTCAACCCGCACGCCACAGGGACCGCCGCCCACTACCGCACTGAGAGCTGACGACGAGGCCGTCCTCGTCAGCCGCCGTGGAAGAACTGCGGCGAGCGCCTGGTGCGCGTGGGCCGGCGTGGTGGCGTTGGCGACGGTGAGGACGGCCCTCAGGCCGCGAAGCCGATGTTCGTCACGTACTCGTACTGGCCCCACTGACTGCCCAGGTCCGGCAGGACGCCGGTGGTCCAGGCGTCGTCGAGGGCGCGGCTGTCGCCGGCGGCCCAGGCAGTCACCATGCCCTCCCAGCGACGGACGTTGATCCGCCGGTACTCAAGAGTGCGCTGGTACGGCCTGGGAACCTGGGACTGGTTGAGAGGGTGGATCTCCACCCGGGTGCCGCCGCCGGAGTTGAGGCGCTTCAAAAGGTGGCGGGCGACGTTGTGGCGGCGCACCGTGCGATAGGCCCCTTCGATGCGTTCCAGATTGGCCTTCGAGGGCTTTTGCGTGCCGGCGAGCCATGCCTTCAGCGTGCGGTCGGTGACTCTCAGCCCGGCCGCGCGGGCGGCCTTCCATGCCGTGGGGGACGTGGTCAGGTAGTTCAGGCGGGCGAGCAGCCCGCGCCGGGTGGTGACGGAAGTGGCGATGAAGCCGGCCAGCGCGTCGAGTTGGCGGGCGACCAGGTCGCTTCCCCTGATGCCGCGGGCTCCGAACTTCCCGAAGTCATGGTTCCGCTCGGGCATCAGCCCTCCCCTCCCGCCACGTGCGCGCTGCCGGCCGTGTACACGTCCTTGACCTTGACCTCGGTGACGCCGCGGCCCTCACCGAAGACCCGCCGCCAGTCGCCGATGACGTGGAGTTCGTCGGTACCCATCGCCCGTACCACGGTCAGTCCCGCCTCGTGGGCCTTCAGCGCCTTCATCCACAGGTTGGCGAAGGCCTGGGAGCGGATCAGGTGCATCCAGTCCGGCCGGTACAGCTGACGGTTGTAGTTCGAGGTCCCCATCGTGGAGACGAACTTGGAGTACATCGCCTTCACGTACTCCAGCGTCACCTCGTCGCCGGCGGCGATCGCGGTGTCACGGGCGTCCTTGAGTACGATGCGGAACTTCTCCAGCAGGCCCTCGGTCGCCCCGGACGTGTACGACTCGTGGATCTCGGGCGGCTCGCACAGCCCGTGCTTGGGACCGGACAGGCGCAGCAGCAGACGGAGCGTGGGCTCGGTCACCCACAGCGGTCCCGGCTCGTCGCGCTGGCCGAGCGGGTTGGGCAACACGTCCTCACGGTCCCAGTGCGACGGGGTGATCAGGTGGACGCCGGCCCGGCGCCGGTCGTGACCGACCCCGCCTGCGGAGTGTTCCAACTGGCCGATCGGGAGGTGGGTCTTCAGGGCGGAGAGGTAGGCGCCGTTGATGTCGAGGGCGGTCACCTGATGCTCGCCCGGGGGCAGTTCGGCCCGCGTCCACTTCGGGCGGGCCTCCCAGATCTGGTCGGCGCCGTGCGCGGACTGTTTCTTGAGGATGTCCGGCATCCACGGGTGCGCGATCACGTCGTAACGCCCGCCGATCCGCGTCGCATCCAACAGCGCCATGGCGTCCGGGATCGCCTTCTTCACCAGCGCCGCCGTCGCCGCCTCCACATCGCCCTCGTGCGCCTCGAGCGCCTCGGCAACGGCCACCGCGATCGGACCGGACGGCTCGGCGTCGGACGCGGCCCTCACACGCCGGCCCGCGGGCACGGCCTTTACCGGCTTCGCCGTGCGGCCCTCCGACCGTTGGGCGGGGGTGTCGGGTGCGGGAGCTGTGGTGGCGCATTGGGCGGGGTCGAGGTGCTGGGGAAAACCGGCGACATGGTGGCGGGCGGGCTGCCCGCACAGGACGCACGGCTCGGGCGCGGCCAGAGCTTCGACGTCGTCCATGTCGTCGCCTGCGGTCGGCCCGGGTGCCGGGAACGTTGTGCTCTCGTCCTGTGCAGGCTGGGGCGCGGTGGCTTCGTCTGTGGGCGGTGGGGAGGAGGGTGCGAGTTTCGCGGCCAGGCCGTCGAGGAGGTAGGCGTACTTCGTTCTGAGTTCCCCGGAGGGGTCCCGGCCGGTCTCCCACCCTGTGACCGTGGCGGGGCTCACCCCGAGGGTCCGGGCTACCTGGGCCTTCGACAGGGCGGCCCGCTCGCGCAGCCCGCGGCGTACCTGCGCCTCAGGGAGCGCGGGCTGGGGAGTGAGGGAGGCGAGCAGCGAGTCGATCGCGTCGAAGTCGCTCATCGGTCCGCGGCTTTCAGATGTAGGTGACGGGGTTGCGGGACAGGTGCGGGCTCGGCGTGGGCCGGCCCACGCGCGCATCACCGCGCAGCAGGTCGCCCTCGAGGGCGTAGCGGTCGCCGTGCTTGGAGATCCCGGTGATCCTCGCGACGGCGAGCACCGTGCCGTCGGTGTTGATGATCTGCACCTCGTCATGGGACAGGGCCCGGTCGGCGTTGAACTTCCAGATGCCGCGCCCCGCCTGCCAGGCTTCCTCCTCCGACATTCCGGGATGCCATCCGATCGTGGTGCGTCCCAGCCCGTCGTCCGCGTCAGCGGGCCGTTCGGCTCCCAGCTGGATCTGCAGCACCCCGTCCACCCTCCGCCAGACAACTCTTTGACTTGTTGCGAAGTTACCAGCAACGGGATAACTTCGCAACAAGTTAAAGAGTTGCCAACGCGCCCGGCGGACAGACGAGCCCGCCGCCCAGGCAACCAGGGAGAGACACATGGCCAAGGCCCACGGTGAGGTACTGCGCGGCGTCCGCGAGGGCATCTGCACCTCGTGCGGCACACCCCGCGCCGAGCTGGTCCACCTGCGGTTCGCCCCCGACGCGGACATCCGCCGCTGCAGCGAATGCGGCAGCGAGACCCCACTGGAGATCCTCGTCTTAGCCCCGCCGAGCGAAGTCCGCCCCGGCACCGACCAGATCCGGACTGCGCGGGTCGCCCTTTCCAGCTGCGCCCGGGCAGCGACGTGCTCCTCGAACTCGCCGGGCCCGCTCCCGCTTCCCGCTTCGTCTCGTTTCACAGGGACCTCGACGAGCTGGTCATCCCCACCGGCCGAAGCGGCCCTGGAACAGCAAACACCGTTGCGGCAGCAGAGCGCGCCCTCATGCAGTTGACGTATTCGCCCCGATCGCGGACCACTCGCAGGGCCTGCCCCGTACAGTCCGGCTATGGAGCTGACCTTGGTGGATGTCATGCCGGGTGAACGTGCCCTCGTGGCCGATGTGGCGCCGCTGATCTGCGCCCTGCGCCCCCGGCTCACCCCCGAGCGGTTCGTCGGGCTCGCAGCCGAGGCGTACTCCCACGGTCTTGTCTACACCGGTGTGTACCGGGAGGACGGCCGGTGCGTCGGCGTCGCGGGGCACCGGATCACCTCCACCAGCCGCGGCCGGGTACTCTTCATCGACGACCTCGTCATCGATCCGGAGCTCAGGTCCTGTGGCATCGGCGCGCGGCTCATGGACGCACTGGTCGAACGCGCCCGCAGGGCGGGGTGCGCACGCGTGGAACTCGATTCCGGAGTGGCCAACCACGGCGCGCACCGCTTCTACCACGCGCGCTCGATGGCGATCAGCGCGTTCCACTTCGCTCTGGAGATCGGATGAGGCCAGCTCCCTGCGCGGACGATGAGTTGACACAGTGCGCAGGCCCGCGTTGGCAGCAGGCTGCCTGCGTCCCAGGATGTTGGGCATGTTTCTGCAGCGTGTCGCCAACAAGGGGATCCAGCTGGGGACGGTCTTCGACCGAGCGGCGGCCCGCCATCCGGCGAGTCCCGTCTATCTGGACCACGATCTCGACATCGCGCCCGTGCTCGGGCGCCGCCTGACGCTCACGGAGTTGGCCGATCTGATCGACGACTTCGCCTCCCGGTTGTGGGCCGCGCGGGTGCGCCCGGGAGAACGGGTCGTCATCCACAAGTCGGACGGGTTCGACATCTCATTGCTCGCCTACTGCGTCGCGCGCGTCGGTGGTGTGCCGGTGCTGCTCTCCCCGAAGCTGGACGGCGCCACGGTCGCCGAACTGCTGCGGCGGATCGGTCGGCCCACCCTGGTCACGGACGAGGCCAAGCTGACGCGGGACCTGCCGGCCGAGGTCTTCGAGCTGTCGGAACGGGTGCTGGTGGCCGCCGGCAGCTTCCCGGGGGCGGTGTCGCTCGCCTCGCTGGCCGGGTGCGAGCGCGTGCCTGCGGTGACCATGCCGCAGGACCTGCCGGCGCTGATCACGCACACCTCGGGCACGACCGGCCTGCCGAAGCTGGCCGTCCAGACGGGGCACACGATTCTGGCTCGCTGCCGTCCGCAGTCGGTGCTGCTGGCCCCGGTGGGGCGACGGGAGCCGATCGCCGTCCACGTCTCATTCGCGCACTCGCGCATGATCAGCGGGGCGGCGCTGTTCGCGCTGCGCGGCCATCCGCTGATCCTGCTGCGCGACGACGCCCTGGAGGACGCGGCCGAGATGTTCGCACGGGTACCGCCGGGTGTCATCGAAGCGCATCCCAACACGCTGCTGCACTGGGAGGTACTCGCGGACCACCCGGCGAAGCCGCTGGCGAGGGTGTGCTGTTTCAGCAACACCTTCGACGCCATCCATCCCCGCACCGTGGCCACCCTGCTGGCCGCCTCGGAGCGGGCCGTGCCGTTCTTCGCCCAGACCTACGGTCAGAGCGAGACCGGCGCCATCGCAGCCCGTACGTACACCCGGCGCCACCGCTTCGGCGCAGACGGCAGGTGCGTGGGGCGGACCTTCCCGGGGATGACCGACGTCCGGGTGGTGAGCCGCAACGGGCGTCCGCCCGCCAAGGACTCGCCCGGCTTCATCGAGGTGCGCAGCGGCGGACGGATCGTCACCTACCTGGGCGAGCAGGAACGTTTCGACCAGCAGATCTCGCCGGACGGCTGGTGGCGGATGGGAGATCTCGGCTACCGCACCAGGTGGGGATGCCTGCACCTACTGGACCGCGAGGTGGACGAGATCCCGGGTATCAGCAGCACGCTGGAGATCGAGGACAAGCTCTTCACCCGGCTGCCGGAACTACTGGAAGTCATCATCGTCCCGGACGAGAGCGGCACGCCCGTGCCGGTGGTGTGCACGCGCGACGACCAGCCGCTCGACCGGGCGCGCTGGAGCCGGGCGGTGGCCGACCTGCCCGCGCTCGCCGCGCCGGCGCAGCGGCGGTTGGACGAGCTGCCGCAGACCGCCACCACCAAGATCAAACGCCTGGAGCTGGCACGGCTGCTGACGCAGCCTCAGGACGGTCGCTGACAGCCGGGCCGGCGTTCCGAAGGAGGACCGGGCGGGGCCCGGGGCAGGATCCCGCCCGGCCTCAAAGACCGTGCCCCGTCATGGGAGGACGACGTCCAGCAGCACCGGCCGGTCCTGGACGGTGCCGGAGCGCCGGATCGCGGCGTCCAGTTCACTCGGGGTGGTGCAGCGCATGCCGACGCAGCCCATCGACTCGGCCAGGCCCACCAAGTCCGCCTGCGGACGGTCGGCGTCACGGCGCAGCACGGCGACCCTGAAGGGGATGCCGTTCAGGGCCCCGGTGGCCAGCTCCCGGCCCGTAGCCAGGAAGCAGTCCTCGCCGGTGACCGCCCAGACCGTCAGGTCCGGGCGGCCGAAGGCGGCACCCAGGGCGGCTGGTACGGCGTACCCGGTCGGCCCCGCCGTTGCGCTGGGGCACTCCTCGGCCCACAGGGCGTGGCCGCCGGGCCCGACCACGTACGCCGTGGGCCGCTCCGAACCACGGGCCAGGGCGGCCGTCACCGACTCGGGAGTCAACGGGGCATCCGTGTGATTGCCTGCCGGGATCGCGGGCACGGCGGGGACGAGGCCAGGACGCTGCGCCGGCGGGGTGTACTGGATCGCGGGTGCGGACACCTGCTGCTGCAGCGCGTCCTTGGTGATGTCCACCAGCACCGGCCCGGCCTCCTCGTCAGCGGCCAGTCGAAAGGCTTCCAGTACTCGGTCAGCGATCTCATGTGCGTCGGTGACCAGGAAGTTGTGCCGGGTGATCGACCGTGTGATGCCGCAAATGTCGACTTCCTGGAAGGAGTCCCTGCCGAGGAGGGAGCGCGGGACCTGACCTGTGATCGCCACCAGCGGCACGCTCCTGGCGTGGGCGTCGGCGATCGCCGTGACAAGGTTGGTCGCTCCAGGGCCGGAGGTGGCCATGCACACCCCGACCCGGCCGGTGGCCAGGGTGTATCCGACGGCCGCGTGGCCGGCACCCTGCTTGTGGCGGACCAGTACGTGCTGGATGGCCGAGGCGTCGAGCAGCGCGTCGTACGCGGGCAGGATCGCGCCGCCCGGCATGCCGAAGACGATGTCGGTGCCCGCCGCCTCGAGCGCGCGCATCAGGCAGTCCGCGCCGGTGACGGGTGGGCCGACGGGTTCCGGGACGGTGCCAGGAGCCGCACTCGTGGGCGTGTCCAGAACGGTCATCGTCCCTCCTCCTCTGTGGTCCGGACGTCGGCCGCGCGGGCGGTGACCACCAGCCAGACCAGGGCGACCACGGCGAGCACGGCTCCCAGCGCATAGGTGAGTCCCAGTCCCGACGAGAGGCTCAGTCCGCCGATGACCGTACCCAGGCCGATGCCGAGGTAGATGCCGGAGGAGTTCAGCGACACCACCAGCGGGGCCTCCTGAGGGGCGGCGGCGATCAGCCGGTGCTGCTGCGGGGGTGTCTGGCACCAGCTGCTGGCTCCCCAGGTGAAGGCGAGCACGCCGACCAGGGCCGTGAGGTCCCTGGTGGAGGTGGCTGCCATCCAGGCCAGCACGGCGAAGGTGAGCGCCATGACGGCGTAACCGACCGTCAGCACCCGCACTGCGCCGACCCTGTCGGTGGCCTGGCCGGCGAGGAGATTGCCGACCACGGCGCCGAGTCCGTACAGGAACAGCATCAGGACCATGGCGGAACCGGGCACGCCCACCGCCCCGAGGGCCGGGACACTGTACGCGTAGGCGGTGTAGCACGCGGCCATGCCGAGGGTCGTCAGCGGCAGCACGGCCAGCACGCCGGGCCTGCGCAGCATGGCCAGCCGGGTGCGCAGCGGCACCCGGCCGGCTCCGGGAAGCCGGGGCATGACCAGGAAGACGCCGACCGCGCACAGCATGCAGAGCGCCGCCACTCCCCCGAACGCGATGCGCCAACTCGTCCAGCGCGCCGCGACGTTGCCGAGCGGCACACCGAGGGCGGTGGCGATGGTCAGTCCGCCGATCACCACGGCCAGGGCCCGCGCGCGCAGTTCCGTACGGACCAGTGCGGCGCTGACCGCCCCCGCGTTGGGCGTGTAGGCGGCGGCTCCGGCGGCGGCGATGATTCGGCTGACCATCAGAACGGGGTAGTTCGGCGCGAGCGCGGAAAGCAGGTTCGCCAGGCCCAGGACGGTCAGCGCGCCGACGAGCAGTGCCCGCCGGGGCAGCCGCGCGGTCAGCGTGGCGAGCACGGGTGACAGGACGGCGTAGGCCGCGGCGAACAGCGTGACGGACTGCCCGGCGGCGGAGGTGGACACGTGCAGCGAGTGGGCCATGGCGGGGAGGAAGCCCGCGGTGATGAAGGCGTCCGTGCCCACTGCGAAGGTGCCCAGGGCGAGCACGAAGGTGGGCGCGAGCCCGCCGTCCCCGGCAGGAGTCTGCTGTGGTGTGGGCTTGGCCCTCGAATCCCTATTCAGGACATTGGACATCCAGAATCTCCATCTGTTGCGGCCCTTCCAGGAAGCGGTGGGATCCGCGGACGCCGACGGCCGCCGGCCCCTGCGTCATACTCCGGGGCGGGCGCTGATGCGGTCGTAGGTGTGGCGGATCCGGCGCGCGGAGCTGGTCGGCGCCAAGGCCATCAGATCGGCAATGGTCTGCCCGGCGAGCTCGCGCCGCCAGGCCAGTTCCGCTCGGCGCATCGCGGTGGCGATGCCGCACGGTTGCGCGAACTCACGCGCGGAGGTCTCCGCGCCCGCTGCCCCTTGCTGCCGGATCTCCGTGCAGCAGAAGAGCGTTTCGCGTCCCTCCAGGGCGGCGACGACATCCATGAGTGTGATGTCTTCCGGGGCTCGCGCGAGCTGCACGCCACCCCGCGGGCCGGGGATCGAGGTGAGGACCCCCGCTCTGACCAAGCGCTGGAGGCACTTGTTGAGATACGTGGGCGAGATATCGAAGAGGGCGGCGAGCTTCGCCGAGGGCACCGGCCCGTTGTCGAGCCAGGCCAGCGTCAGGCAGCAGTGCAGCCCCCACTCCACGCCTTCACCCATGCGCATACCTGGATACTAACTATCCAGAATTCTCCGCGCCACTCCATCCGGACGGGATGCGTCTGGTGACGCGCCGTCAGATAGTCGGCGTTCAGGGCACCGTGACAAGTCCGCGACTTGACAGACCCGGCCGCACGCCTTTGACCCCCCTCCCGGCCCATGGCGAGGATTCCTGCCATGGCTGAGACGACGACTTCCGAAACCGCCGACCTCTTCCAAGTCAGTGCCGAGACGTCGGTGCATGCCGCACCCACCGAGGTGTACACGCTGATCAGCGACATGCCGCGGAGCGCCGAGTGGAGTCCGGAATGCCAGGGCGGCATCTGGGTGGAAGGCGAACCGGCCACGGCCGGTGCCGTCTTCCGGGGCGAGAACGTCCGCAGCGCGGACGTCGTTGCCTGGGCACCGGTCGTACGCGGCAGGTGGACCACGTACGCCGAGGTGGTGGCCGCCGAACCGGGCCGCACCTTCCGGTGGGCCATGCGCGACAGTGCGGGCCGCCGTCAGGAGAGTGTCTGGGGCTTCGACATCGCTCCGGCGCCGGAGGGCAGTCTGCTCGTGCACCACTTCCGGATGGGCCGGGCCACCGAGGGCATACGAGGGATCACCGCCGGGATGGACGGCCAGGCCAGGCAGCGCTTCTTCACGGAGTGGTCCGACAAACTCCAGCACGACCTGACGAGCACCCTCCAGCGGATCAAGGCCGTCATCGAGCAGCACTGAACCGAAGGGCAGTCAGGTGCTTCTGCAACGCGTGGGGAACAGAGGTATCCAACTGGGCAGGCTCTTCGAGCGAGCTGCCGCCCGGCATGCGTCGAACGTCCTCATCCTGGACCATGACCTCGACATCGCCCCGGAGCTGGGCCGCCGTGCCACCATCGCCGAGGTCGCCGACCTGATCGACGACCTCGCCTCGCGGCTGTGGGCGGCGGATGTCCGGCCGGGTGACCGCGTGGTGGTCTACAAGTCCGACGGCTTCGACATCACGCTGCTCGCCTGCGCGGTCGCCCGCGTCGGCGCCGTGCCGGTGCTGCTCTCACCCATGTTGGACGGCGCGACGGCCGCGGAGCTCGTCCGCCGGACCGGCCGGCCCCACCTGATCACGGACCAGGCGAAGCTCGAGCGCGAACTGCCGGGCGACGCGACCGACGCGGCCGAGCAGGTGCTGCTCACCTCCGGCAGCCATCCGGCAGGCATCGGGCTGGGCTCGCTGGCGGGTGCCGCCCGCGCCGACCCCGTCACCATGCCCGCCGACCATCCGACGCTGATCACCCACACCTCCGGCACCACCGGCATCCCCAAACTGGCCGTGCACACCGGCTTCAGCCTGCAGTCGCGCTACCGACCCCAGGCATCCGTCCTCGCCCCGCTGATCAGCGGGCGGGAGACCATCGCCATGCACGTCTCGTTCGTGCACTCCCGGCTGATCACCGCGCTGGCCATCTCGCTCCTGCGGGGTTTCCCGATAGTGATGCTGCGCGACGCGGACGCCGCACACGTCGCCGAGATCTTCGCCCGGCTCAAGCCCGGCATCCTGGAGGCGCATCCCAACTCCTTCGTGGAGTGGGAGGAGCTGACGGACGACCCGCGCGGCCCGCTGTCCAACGTCAAGCTGTTCAGCAGCACCTTCGACGCCATCCATCCGCGCACCGTGCATCGCCTGCTGCACGCGACCAGCCGCCGGTCGCCGGTCTTCGGCCAGCTCTACGGGCAGAGCGAAGTGGGCCCCGCGGTGGCCCGCGGCTTCACCCGGCGGCGCTCCTTGGAGGACGACGGCCGCTGCGTCGGCTTCCCCTTCCCCGGCTTCACCGATGTGCGAGTGGTGAGCCGGGGCGGCCGCCCCCCGTCAGCCGACCACCCGGGCTACATCGAGGTGCGCAGTAACGGACGGGTGGTCACCTACCTGGGCGAGCAGGAACGTTACGACCGGCAGCTCTCGCCCGGCGGCTGGTGGCGGATGGGCGATGTCGGGTACCGCAGCAGGTGGGGCTGCATCCATTTGCTCGACAGGGAGGTCGACCTGATCGAGGGATTCGGCAGCACCCTGGCCGCCGAGGACGCGCTGCTCAGCCAGCTGCCGCAGCTGGTCGAGGTGATCATCGTCCCGGACCAGGACGGCCGCCCGGTGCCCGTCGTGTGCACCCGCGGCGACACGCCGCTCGACCCGGCCGCCTGGCGCGCCGCCGCCGCCGAACTGCCACCCATGCGCGATCCGGTGCAGTGGCAGCACGGCGAACTGCCGCAGACGGCCACGACCAAGATCAAGCGACTGGAACTCGCCCGGCTGCTTGCGGCCGGCTCAGCCACCGAAGGGAAACGGAGCCGCTAGGACGTGTTGAGGCAGGCAACGTTCACCCGTCAAGGAGCGGCGTCATGACAGTCTCCTGCTCGAAGAGCTGCGGGGAGCGTGCCGGGCGTCGCGACGGGGCGAACGTGCCTGTCACGGCGCTGGATGCCCGAGCCGCCGCGGCAGCGGCTTCTGCCCGCGACGTGAACTGCCCGTACTACCGGCGGCTGCGACTTCCGCACGGACACGAACTACCCATACCTGCCGGACGAGTCTCCATCTCAGACGCACGGCGCGGCCGACTTGATGAAGTCCTCGGCACTTGACGGAGTGCGCGGACCGACGTTGTCGCAAGCGGCAGCCGAGGCCGAGCCTTTCCAGTGCCCCCGCGAGAAGCCGGGGCCCCTCACCAACCCACCCTTGGGGGACCGTTGTTGACATCTCTGCTGGACGGCTGTGTCGACCGGCCGGTCCTGCATCAGCCGCTATGGGAAGACCGGCCGGAACTCAGGTGCGTCACGGCCGAGTTGGCCCAGCGGCCGCAGCTGGTCAGCGCGACCGACGTGGCCCGGCTGCGCGCCCTGCTGGCCCGGGTCGCCGCCGGCGAGGCGATGGTGGTGCAGGCAGGCGACTGCGCCGAGGACCCGGCCGAATGCGAGCCGGGCTCCGTCGCCCGCAAGGCAGGTCTGCTGGACGTCCTCGCGGGCGTGCTGAGGATGGTGACCCACCGGCCGGTGCTCCGGGTCGGCCGGATCGCGGGGCAGTTCGCCAAGCCGCGCAGCAATCCGACCGAGATGGTCGGGGGCATCGAACTGCCAGTCTTCCGAGGGCACATGGTGAACGGCCCGGAACCGGATCCCGCCCGCAGGCGCCCCGATCCGCAGCGGCTGCTGATCGGCTACGCCGCCGCCGGCGAGGCGATGACCCACCTCGGCTGGCTGAGCGAGCCCCATTGGCCCGGCATCAGCCCCGAGGTGTGGACCAGCCATGAAGCGCTGCTGCTCGACTACGAGATCCCCATGACCCGCCCCACGGAGGACGGAGGCCTGCTCCTCGCCTCCACCCACTGGCCGTGGATCGGAGAGCGGACCCGGCAGGTCGAAGGGGCCCACGTCGACCTGCTCGCGACGGTGGCCAACCCCGTCGCCTGCAAAGTGGGCCCGAGCATGACCCCGGATGAACTGCTGGCCCTGTGCGAGCGGCTCGATCCGACCCGGGAGCCCGGCAGGCTCACCTTGATCTCCCGGATGGGAGCGGACCACGTCCGCGAGCGGCTGCCGCGGTTGGTGAGCGCCGTCAAGGGAGCGGGACACCCCGTCATCTGGCTCACCGACCCCATGCACGGCAACACCGTCACCACGCCGGACGGCCTCAAGACCCGTCTGGTGGAGACCGTCCTGCGCGAAGTGGAGGGCTTCCAGGGCGCGGTGCGCGCCGCGGGCGGCGTGGCCGGCGGACTGCACCTGGAGACCACGCCGGACGACGTCACCGAGTGCGCCCAGGACGACACGCACCTCGCCCGGGTCGGCCACACGGACACGTCCTTGTGCGATCCGAGGCTCAACCCCGAGCAGGCGGTGGCGGTCGTCGCCGCCTGGCAGGACTGAGTCCGGCCGTTCGCAGCCCGGCGGCACCAGTGCACACCCCCGCAGAACACCCGCAGACACGGAGACAGGGAGACAGGGAGGCACGGAGGACGTGGAACACACGGTTGCCATCGTCACCGGAGCGGCCGGAGGCATCGGCGCAGCGGTGGTACGGGCCCTGTCCAAGCGCGGCGCCGTCGTGGCCGCGATGGACCGGGACAAACAGCGCCTGACCGACCTGGCCGACAAGCTCGCCACGGAGGGCCTGACCGTGCACGGTGTCCCGGTGGACGTCAGCGACGCCGACGCTGTCGAGGCCGCTGTCGAGGAGGTAGAGCAGCGGCTGGGCCCCGTCGAGTACCTGGTCAACGCCGCCGGCGTGCTGCGCCTCGGCCCGGTTCTCGGCTATTGCGACGAAGACTGGCGTACGACGTTCGCAGTCAACGTGAACGGGGTCTTCCACACCTCCAGGGCAGTGGTCGACCGCATGGCGCGGCGCCGGCACGGGGCCGTCGTCACGGTCGCGTCCAACGCGGCGTACGTGCCGCGCAGCGCGATGGCCGCCTACGCGGCGTCCAAGGCCGCCGCGGCCATGTTCACCAAGAGCCTGGGCCTGGAGGCGGCCCAGTACGGGATCCGCTGCAACGTGGTGGCACCCGGTTCCACCGACACCCCGATGCTCACCTCGATGTGGCAGGACGAAAGCGGCCCCGCGGCCACCGTGCACGGCGACCCGGACTCCTTCCGGGTGGGCATCCCCCTCGGCAGGATCGCCCAGCCCTCCGCCATCGCGGACGCCGTCGTCTTCCTGCTCTCCGCGGAGGCCTCCCACATCACCCTCAGCCACCTGACCGTCGACGGCGGCGCGGCGCTGGGCGCCTGACCGACGTCCGGCCCGACCGAAGGGAAGCGATGGCCGGCATACCCACCATCGAGCCGTACCGCATGCCGACCGCGGGCGACCTGCCCGCCAACACCGCCGACTGGGCGGTGGATCCGGCGCGCGCCGTCCTGCTCATCCACGACATGCAGCGCTACTTCGTAGCCCCGCTCCCGCAGGAGGCTCCGCGGGCGGAGCTGGTGCGGAACATCGCGGCACTGCGCAGCCACTGCACCGCGCTCGGCATGCCCGTGGGCTACACCGCGCAACCGGGCGGCATGACCGAGGAGGATCGCGGCCTGCTGCGGGACTTCTGGGGCCCCGGCATGCGGGTCGACCCCGCGGACCGGTCCGTGGTCGACCCGCTCGCCCCAGCCCCCGGGGACTGGATGTTCACCAAGTGGCGCTACAGCGCCTTCCACCGTTCCGACCTGCTGGAGCGCATGCACGCGCACGGTCGCGACCAGCTGATCGTCTGCGGCGTATACGCGCACGTCGGCGTCCTGATGACCGCCGTCGACGCTTTCACTCGGGACATCCAGGTCTTTCTCGTCGCCGACGCCGTGGCGGACTTCTCCGAGCGGCACCACCGGCAGGCACTGCGGTACGCGGCGGACCGCTGCGGCATGGTCGTCACCACGAAGGAGATCCTGGCGTGATGACGCCGAGTCACCGGTACGAGGAGGCGCTGGCGCGGATCCTGGCGCCGAGCCCCCCGGCCTTCGCCCTGCTGCACCGACCGGAGACCACCAGTCCCGGCACCGTCGACGTCCTCCTCGGCGAGACCTCGACGGCGGACACGACCGACCGGATCCCGCCGGTCGGCAAGGTGCTGGCGCTCGTCCCGTACCGGCACATCGCAGAGCGCGGCTTCGACAGCCCCGACGACGGGGAGCCGCTGATCGCGCTCACCGTCACCGAGCACGGCCTGGCCCCGGTGCCCGAGCTGCTCGGCCGGATACCCGACCGCCCCATCAGGCTGACCGGCAAGCACTTCGACGTGGCGGACGACGACTACGCCGAGATCGTGCAGCGGGTGATCACGGAGGAGATAGGAACCGGCGCGGGCGCCAACTTCGTCATCCGGCGGTCCTTCGTCGCCGACATCACCGACTACACGGTGCACAGCGCCCTGGCCTTCTTCAAGCAGCTGATGGTGCGTGAGTCGGGCGCGTACTGGACCTTCGTCGTGCACACCGGGGACCGCACGTTCGTCGGGGCGACGCCCGAGCGGCATGTCAGCGTGCGCGAGGGCACGGCGGTGATGAACCCGATCAGCGGGACGTACCGCTACCCGGCCTCGGGGCCGACGCTGACCGGGGTGATGGACTTCCTGGCCGACCGCAAGGAGACCGAAGAGCTGTACATGGTGGTCGACGAGGAGCTCAAGATGATGGCCCGGGTCTGCGAGGCCGGCGGCCGAGTGGCCGGACCGCACCTGAGGGAGATGGCCCGGCTCGCGCACACGGAATACTTCATCGAGGGCCGCACCGAACTCGACCCGCGGGAGATCCTGCGCGAGACCATGTTCGCCCCGACGGTGACGGGCAGCCCGCTGGAGAGCGCGGCCCGCGTGATCGCCAGGTACGAACCCCAGGGACGCGGCTACTACAGCGGCGTCATCGCGCTGATCGACCGCGATGCGGCGGGCGGGCCGACACTGGACTCGTCCATCCTGATCCGCACTGCCGACATCGACCGGACCGGCCGGGTCCAAATCGGCGTGGGCGCCACCCTGGTACGGCACTCCGACCCGCGTGCCGAGGTGGCGGAGACGGCGGCCAAGGCGGCAGGCCTGATCGCCGCACTGGAGGCGGCGGACCGGGACAGCCTGGGCGGGCACCCCGAGGTCAGGGCCGCTCTGCGGGGCCGCAACGCCGATCTGGCCGAGTTCTGGCTCATCGCTGAGGAAGAGCGGCGTCGCCCCGAGCCGGCGCTGGCCGGGCGCCACGTCCTGGTAGTGGACGCCGAGGACACCTTCACCTTCATGATCGGGCACCAACTGCGCTCCCTCGGCCTGGAGGTGACGGTCCGCCGGTACGACGAGGACTGTTCCTTCGAAGCGTACGACCTGGTCGTCATGGGCCCCGGCCCGGGCGATCCGTGCGAGAGCGGTCACCCCAAGATCGCGTGCCTACGGGGGGGCGTGGACGCCCTGCTGGCCGAGCGGCATCCCTTCCTCGCCGTCTGCCTGAGCCACCAGGTGCTCGCCCGGCGGCTCGGCCTGCCCCTGGTGCGGCGTGACGTGCCGAACCAGGGGGTGCGGCGGGAGATCGAGTTCTTCGGCCGCACGGAGCAGGTGGGCTTCTACAACACCTTCGCTGCCCGCAGCGCCTGGGAGACCCTGGACTGCCCGGGGATCGGCGCCGTCCAGGTGAGCCGGGACCCGGACACCGGCGAGGTGCACGGGTTGCGCGGCCCGCACTTCGCGTCGATGCAGTTCCACGCCGAATCGGTGCTCACCCGGGACGGGGTACGGCTGACCGCGGACCTGATCGCCGATGTCCTGGCCGCTGCGCAGAGCCGTGGCCGCGGCTCCCTCCACAGCGGCGACGGCTCCCCGGTCAGGGCGGCCCGGGGGGTGGCCTTGCCAGCGCTCTCCACGGTGTCGGCCTCCGGATCCGACAGAGCGATGACGACGCCGTCCGTCCGAAGTGGATCCGGCCGGGCGTGATCACCCGGTGCGGATCACGACGCCGAGGTCGGCAGTACCGGTCAACGAGAAGTAGCCGACGGCGCCGGAGCAGACACCACGCGGGCCGCCTTCGAGCCGGTCAGTGATCTGCGTGGTGCGCACCGTCGGCGCGTCGGTCATCGAACCCGGCGGGATGACCGCCCGCGCGCACCGATGGGCAGACATGCGTCAGGACTCGTCGCCGACACCGGCCGTGGCGGGTGTCGGCGACGAGTTCATGGCCGGGGGCTTCCCGCGCCCCCGCGGGGCCGGGAATCAGGAGGCGGAGCGCGTTCTGGCATCGGCGCGGTCGCTCAGGGCTGCCACCGCGTGCGCCGCCGACGCCAGCGTGACGTGGCGGTGCCAGCCGTTGTAGGAGCGCCCGGCGAAGTCCCGGATGCCCACCTGCTCCGTGATCGCGCCGAAGTCCCGGTCGACCCGCCCGATCAGGCGGCTCAGCCGGAACAGCGAGGGCAAGGGCACGGCCGCTAGATCGGTGAGCCAGAACTCGGTGGGCCAGTGCGGACCGCACGGCCCCGTGCCGAGCAGCAGCAGGTCGGGGCCCGTGGCCGGGGCTGCTATCCGGCCGCGGGAGGGCAGCCGGACCGGCGTCGCCGCCACCAGGTGGCTGCGCAGCCGCCGCTGGGTGGTGTGGTCCGACCACAGCACCGGGCGGCGCAGCTCCCGTGCCGCACCGACGAGCTGATGTGCCGGCATCAGGTCGCTCCCGTGCCCGGCAGGCGGCGCCTCGGCCGGTGTGAGCGGCAGTGCGCTGCCGACCCGGACCAGGAACGGGACCCCGGTCGCCCGCAGCCGCCACAGCAGCGCGGCGGCGTCCAGCTCTTGGGCGTCCATCACCACCGGCCGCCGGGGCAGCTCGCGGTCCGCAATGAGCTCCAGGAAGGCCTCCACCGCGCAGTCGCTCAGCGTTTCGGCGCCCGCGCTGTCCGGGATCGCCGCCTGGCTGCGGCGCGGCACGTCGTCCAGCCAGGACCGGCCCAGGTGCAGCCGCCAGGTGACCGGGAAACTCAGCTCCTCGGCGGCGGCCCAGATCCCCACCGCGCGCTGCGCATTGAGCACCTGCCCGAGGTCGGGGACGAATCTGCGGTCGACGCCGACCGAGTGCTCTCCGGCCTTGGGTATGACGATCGGCCGGACCGCCCAGGCCTGCGGTGCGGCCGTGCCGGCAAGGTACCGGGCCAACGCCCGCCGGACCGGCACCCAGTCCCAGGTGGAGCTGGAGATGAAGTGGTGCAGGCTCTGCTCCGCCGCCGGGCCGCCCACCAGAGCGGCGATCTTGCGAATCGACTTCCGGCCCTCCACCGCCAGGAGTCCCCGCACGTACTGGGTCCCCCTCCGGCGCTGGTCGCTCCGCGGCAGCGAGGCGAACAGCGCCGAGCACACGTCGCGGAAAACGTGCTCCTGGGCCTCGGCGCGCCCTCTGCCGACGAACTCGTACACAACGGAAGTGCTCATGGCTCCCCCTGCATCGCCTGCGGTATCCGTCCGGGCTCCCTTGTCACGCTGGGCGGCGCGGCTGGGACCAGGTGAGCCACCTCGCGTCTTGGGACGACCGGGTGATCGAACGTGTGCCTCGTTCGCTGTGCCGCGGACCCAGAACAACTCAGGTTCTCAGGTCCTCTGAGATGTGACCTTAGCAAGTCCCACGAAGCACGGAAAGCCCTTCCCTTCACGGGCGTTGGCCCTCCGGAGAGGGCGCCCAGCACCCCGCGGAGTTGACAAACGATCAGCCGGTTCGGCTGTGGACCGCTCGGCTTCTGCCATGATCCGGGCCATGCGAGCAGCATTCATCGAGCGGCTGGGGCCGGCGGAGAACATCCGCTGCGGCGAGCTGCCCTCTCCCGTGGCCGGCCCGACCGACGTCCTGGTCGATGTACTGGCCACCACGGTCAATCCGGTGGACACTTTCGTCCGCTCCGGGGTGTTCCGGACGGCGCTCCAGTATCCGGCTGTGATCAGCCGGGACCTGGTGGGCACGGTGACCGCCGCCGGCGCGGGCGCTCCCAGCTTCGCCGAGGGCGATTGGGTGTGGACCAACAGCGCGGGTCACGGCGGACGCCCGGGGGCAGCCGCCGAGCAGGTGGCCGTGGCGGCCGACCGCCTCTACCACCTGCCCGAGGGGGTGGACCCGGTGGCGGCGGTGGCTGCCGTGCATCCGGCGGCCACCGCATACCTGGCCCTGTTCACCCACGGGCGGCTGCGGGCCGGGGAGACCGTACTGGTGGCCGGCGCGGCCGGCAACGTCGGCAGCGCGCTCGTCCGCTTCGCCGCCGACGCCGGTGCCAGGGTGATCGCCACGGCCTCGACCGGCGACGCCGCGTACTGCCGCGACCTCGGTGCCGAAACCGTATTCGACTACCGGGATCCGGAACTCACCGAGCGGGTACGCGAGACGAGTCCCGAGGGCATCGACGTCCATCTCGACACGTCAGGCAGCAACGACCTGGCCGTCGCCGTCGAGTTGCTCGCCCACCGCGGCCGGATCGTGCTGCTGGCGGGTGCCCGCTCCGTCCCGCACCTGCCGGCGGGCCCGCTCTACATGAAGGACGGCTCGATCGTCGGCTTCGTCATTTCCCACGCCACCGCCGCGGAGCTGTCCGAGGCGGCCCGCGCCATCAACCGGCTGCTCGCGAATGGCCGCCTGCTGCCCCGCGCCGTCGATGCCCGGCCGCTGTCCGCCGCCTCCGAGGCCCACCGACGGATGGAACGGGGAGAGTTGCGCGGCAAGCGGCTGGTCCTCGAGGTCCGGGCAGCCCGGTCTACCTCGCCGGCCCCTGCCGCGACGACCCCGCGTGCGCTGTCATGACCCGGCGCAGGATGTCCGCCACGTCGCCGGTGTGCTGCTGAGTGAAGAAGTGGCCTCCGGGAAGCACATGGACGCGCAAGCCCGAGGACGTGTGCCGCTCCCACGCCCGTACGTCTTGGGTGCTGGTGAGGGGATCCGCAGTGCCCATGAGGGCGATGACGGGACAGTCGACCGCCGAGTCCGCTTCGGGGCGGTAGCGGCTGTGCGCCATGAGGTCCCCGCGTATGACGGGCAGGAACATACGGCGCAGCAGCGGATGGTCCAGAAGGCCGGCGTCGGGGCCTCCCAGCGATTTGATCAGCTCGATCAGCGGCTTGTCGCGGTCCTCCGAGTCATCGCGGACATCGCTGACACAGTCCAGGGCAGGCAGCTTGAGGCGGGACGGGGCAGGGTGCCCGGAGGCCACGAGAACGATGCGCCGCTGGTCGGGCATGCGCCGGACGACTTCATAGGCCACCGCCGCCCCCAGGCTGTGGCCGAAGAAGATCATCGGTCCGGCCTCGCCCCTCCGGATGAGCGCCCCCGCCACCTGATCCGCGAGGACGTGAACATCGGTGAAGAGGGGCTCTCGCCCGCGTTCCGCCCGCCCCGGGTACTGGACGCACGCCGTCCGGGCCAGGTCGGCCACCCGCGCCGCGAGCTCCTGGTAGGAACCGGCGGAGCCGCCTGAATGCGGGAAAAACAGGACTGTCCAGGGTGTAGTGGGCGATACGGCGGCAGGGAAGCGCCGCATCCAGGGTTCGGTATCGAGCATGGCCACCCGTTTCCAAAAGGAACGACGCAGGTCAGAGGGAGTGGAGCAGGGCGAGTGTCTGCTCCAGTTCCTCCCGCAGCGCGCGTCCCGCCGCCGCGGCATCTCCCTGCACGACCGCATTCACCAGTACGGCGTGCCCTTCGTCGCCGTGGTTCGGGTTGTCGGAGCGCAGGCCGACCAGCTCGACCAGGTCCAGGAGCCGTCGTTGCAGCACGGGTACGAACTCGGTGAACAGGCCGGTGAGGACCGGGTTGTGCGCCGCGGCGACCACAGTCTCGTGCAGGGCGATGTCAGCCTCGACGAACTCGGCGTTGCCGGCGTTCGCGGCGTCACGTCGTCTGGCCAGGGCCTCGTGGAGGGCCGCGGTGTCGTCGTCGGTCCGGCGTTGCGCGGCCAGCTGCGCGGCCTCCACTTCGACGAGCATGCGGACCTCGTAGACGTCGGTGATGGCCGCCTGGCGGAGCTGGGTGGGCCAGTCCTCCTTGGGTTTGGTCGCGATGACGAAGACGCCGGATCCCTGACGTGCCTGCACCAGCCCGGCGCCGGCCAGTGCCCGCAGGGCCTCACGGACGGTCGAGCGCCCGACCCCGAGGGACTTGGCCAGGGCTGTCTCGCCGGGGAGCTTCGTCCCCACGGACCAGTCACCGCCGGTGATCTGCTCGCGCAGGTGCTCGGTGGCCTGTTCGACCAAGGGGGACGGCCGCAAGGCGCCTAGTGACATGTGAGGTTCACCTTCCTACACCTCTCGGGTTGTCTGAGGAGCTGAGTTGTCGTTACTGTACCCCGCATGCTGCTGCACGAGCTCCTTCTCCTCGGCTGCCGCTGCGGGGCCTGACACGACCGGCACCCCGCAGCGGGGTGTCGGGCTGCGCCGGTCACCGGATGGCCGACCGAAAGAAGTTCTGCACGATGGCTTCCTCTTTCCAGAGCACGGTGTTTCCCACCCTGCGCACCCCCGCCGGTCGCGTCCCAGCGGATGCGCCGCGCTGGAACCCCCAGCGCCCGAGCGCGATGCCGCATCACCGCTACCAGCCCGCACACCAGCGGGTCCCTCTGCCGCTGACGGACCGGACCTGGCCATCGCGACGGATCGAGCGGGCCCCGCTGTGGATGCCGGTCGACCTGCGCGACGGCAACCAGGCGCTGGCCGAGCCGATGGACACCGAGCGCAAGCGCCGGATGTTCGATCTCCTGGTCACCATGGGCTTCAAGGAGATCGAGGTAGGTTACCCCTCCGCCAGTCAGACCGACTTCGACTTCGTCCGGCACCTGGCCGACAGCGACGCCGTCCCCGACGACGTGACCATCTCCGTCTTCACTGCCGCCCGCCGGGATCTGATCGACCGGACCATCGCCTCCGTCGAGGGACTGCCCCGCACACTCGTCCACCTCTACACCGCGACCGCGCCCACCTGGCGGGACGTCGTCCTGGGCCGGTCCCGTGCGGAAGTCCATGAACTGATCCGGGACGCCGCCACCTACCTGGTACGCCGTGCCGATGAACAGCCGGGTGCCGACATCCGGTTCGAGTTCTCCCCCGAGGTCTTCAATCTGACGGAGCCGGACTTCGTCCTGGAGGTGTGCAACAGCCTGACGGAGCTGTGGGAGGCGAGCCCGGACAGGCCGGTGATCCACAATCTGCCCGCGACAGTGGAGATCGCCACTCCCAACGTGTACGCGGACCAGATCGAGTACATGGACCGCCACCTCGCGCGCCGCGACGCCGTGATCCTCTCCGTGCACCCGCACAACGACCGCGGCACCGGCGTCGCCTGCGCCGAACTCGCCGTCCTGGCAGGGGCGCAGCGCGTGGAGGGCTGCCTGTTCGGCAACGGCGAGCGCACCGGGAACGTCGACCTGGTGACCCTGGCCCTGAACCTGTACGCGCAGGGCGTCAATCCCATGATCGACTTCTCCGACATCGACGCGGTACGCGAGGCGGTGGAGCACTGCAACCGACTGCCGGTCCATCCCCGCCACCCCTACGGCGGCGACCTCGTGCACACGGCGTTCTCCGGCACTCACCAGGACGCCATCGCCAAGGGCATGGCCCATCACGCCAAGCAGGCCGCCGAGCAGGGCGTCCCCGCCGGCGAGGCACCGTGGGCGGTCCCGTATCTGCCCATCGACCCGGGAGACATCGGCCGCACGTACGAGGAAGTCATCCGCATCAACTCCCAGTCCGGCAAGGGCGGCATCGCCCACCTCCTGCACACCCACCACGGCCTGGACCTGCCCCGGGCGATGCGCCCGGACCTCTCCCGCGCGGTGCAGCAGGTCACCGACGCAACCGGTCAGGAGCTGTCCCCCAAGGAACTGTGGGAGCTCTTCCGCACGGCCTACGTCACCCCGGCCCTGGACGGCCCGGTCACCCTGGCCTCCTGGAACACCACGGAACCGGCTCCCGGCGAGCACCACTTCACCTGCACGCTGCTTACCGACGGACAGGAGCGCTCCTGCCAGGGCACCGGAAACGGGCCGCTGTCCGCTCTCGCCGACGCCTTGCGTACCGTCGGCATCGCCGTCGACATCCTCAGCTACAACGAGCACTCCACCACAACCGGCCCGGGCAGCCCGGCCGTCGCCTACGCCGAATGCCGCGTGAACGATGTCATCTGCTGGGGCGCGGGCTGGGACACCTCCGTCCTGACCGCATCGGTCCATGCGGTCATGGCTGCTGTCAACCGCTCCGGGCGAGCCTCCTCGTGAACGCAACCCCCGTACTCCGCGCGGAAGACGTGGATGTCGTCCGCGACGGCAATCCGATCCTGCGTGAGGTGTCGCTGACCGTACAAGCCGGCGAGCACTGGGCGCTGCTCGGCCCCAACGGGGCCGGCAAGAGCACTGTGCTCAGTCTTCTCGGGGCGCTCGCCCACCCCACCCGTGGCACGGTCGAGGTGCTTGGCCACCGTCTGGGCCGGGTCGACATGCGTCAGCTGCGCTCCTACGTCGGCCACGTCAACCCACGGCACGATCTGCGCTCACCGCTCAAGGTCCAAGACGTCGTACTGACCGGGCTGACCAACACCATCGAGCCTGTTCCGCGCTGGAGCCCGGCACCTGAGCAGATCGCGACGGCCGACCGCCTCATCGGTCTGCTCGGCCTCAGCGATCGCCACGGGGCACGGTGGCCGATCCTGTCCCAGGGAGAACGGGGCCGTGTGCTCATCGCCCGGGCGCTCATGCCAAGCCCGCGGCTCCTGCTCCTCGACGAGCCCGCGACCGGCCTGGATGTCGCCGGCCGCGAACAGCTCATCGAGCGGATCGACACGCTGCAGCACACCTACGCCGAACTCGCGTCCGTCCTGGTCACTCACCACCTGGAGGAACTTCCTCCCAGGACGAGCCACGTGATGCTGTTGCGCGACGGGCACTGTCTGGCCTCCGGTCCTGCCGATGAGGTCCTGACGAGCGACCAGGTCAGCAAGTGCTTCGACCATCCCATCCGCCTCGCGCGCGCGGATGGACGCTGGAGCGTGCGAGCCGGCCGCCCGGTCAGACCACGAGTCGGCTGAGGCCCCGCGGTGGTCGCGGTGGTGTGCACCCACCGGCGTGCACCACCGCGACCCGGTCCGTCAGGCCAGCGACGTCTCAGCCTTCTCGACGGTGCCCTGGGCCTGGTCCCAGTCCCCGCCGAAGTGATCCGCCAGAGCGTGAAGCCACCGCTCGATACCGAAGCCGACGCAGCTGGTAGATACCGGCCCGTGGCTGGACAGCGATATGGAGCACCGCTCCCCGAAGAAGGTGTTGTGGGTGTTCACGGAAGCGATCGCCATACCCCTGTAGAGGTATTCGTGCTTGACCGGCACGATCTGCTGGAAGGCGGCGCGCTCTCCGGACTGGTCGTAGAAGGGGTCGGAGGCCGCGCGGCGTTCCAGCGGCAGACCGATCTCTCCAGCGAGGGCGTCCAGGAAGCGTGCCGAGCGACCGAGGTGGTCCGTTACCTGATCCGGGGTTCCCAGCGCCACGACCTCGCGCATCCTGAACGCCTTGAGCCGGCGGAGTCCGTCGAAGTGGTCCTCGTTGCGGAAGCACTGCCCCACCAGGGTGACGAGTTCTCCTCCCAGAGGGACCTGCCGGTTCCGGTAGTGGAGGTACACGCCGTAGCAGGCGCTGGAGGGAAGTGCGAGACCTGCCGCGTGCAGTGAACCAGGACCGAACTCTCCCGCGACGGCCTCCTGCCCGACCTGCTCGATCCCGGCCACGGAAACATTCAGGGCCGAGGAGACGAGGGCGAGTTGGGGGAAGTTTCGGTAGACGTCGAGCAGAGCGAGGTCAGCCACCGGCAACAGCGGCGGCACGGTCAGTGAGACGGCACCCGATCCCTTGGCCCACCGAGTGAAGATGCGGTCCAGCGTCTCGGCGAGCCGCGTCGGCTCATCCTCCAGTGCGACGAGTCCTTCCGACACCCGTACACCGGTCTTGATGCTCATCTGAAGCTCCTTTGTGTGAACGCCTCATCTGACAGAGGAAGCCCCATCGGCAGCGTCGGGGCGGCATGTCAGGTGCCCGGCAGGCTGCGGCTCCTCTTCGCGAGGGAAGCGGGGACGCTGAGGGCGTGCGGCACGAACTCCGAGGCCAACACCCTTGACGGGAAGGGCTTTCCGCGTCCCGTGGCACTCGGTAAGGTAACACCTCAGAGGACCTGAGCACCTGAGCGGTTGCGCATCTACATACAGCGAACAGGACAGATTTTTCTATGAAAAAAGGACAACTCGGCTTCTTGACCAGCACGCACGCGGTCAACGACCTGTACCAGGGCGCGATCCCCGCGATGCTGCCGTTCCTGATGTCCGAACGCCACTACAGCTATGCCGCGGTCTCCGGCCTGGCGTTCGCGGCAAGCGGCGTCTCCAGTCTGTTCCAACCGCTGTTCGGCCTTCTCTCCGACCGCAAGCCACGGACCTGGCTCGTCCCTGCCGGCTTCATCACCGCCGCCCTGGGCGTGGTTGCAGCCGGGCTGTCCGGAAATTATGTGTTCACCTGGCTCTGTGTCGCGTTGGCCGGGATCGGCATCGCGGCCTATCATCCGCCCGCGACCAGCCAGGCCCGTGCCGCCGGCGGTTCCTCACAGAAGGCGATGAGCGTCTTCTCCGTTGGCGGGACGGTCGGCGGCGCCGCCGCACCAGCGCTGGTCACCCTCGTCATCGGGTCAGCGGGATTCGACGGGAGCTACTTGCTGGCCGCCCCCGCCCTGATCATGGCAGCCCTGTGGGCCATCAAGGGTCCCTGGATGCGATGGCGGGGCTACACGGAGACGGCTCCACTGGTGACCGCCACATCGGCAAAGTCCGCAGAGGACAGCACACGGCGAGCCGACGACTGGCGCGCCTTCGGCCGCCTGGTGGCCGTCATCATCGGCTGGTCCATCCCTTTCGTGACAGTCACCTCGCTGGTGTCCCTGCATGCGCAGCGTGATCTGGGCCAGTCCGCGGGGGCGGGTGCCGCCGTTCTCACCGTCTACACCGCAGCCGGCGCGGTGGGTACGTTGCTGGGTGGCTGGGTCGGCGACCGGTACGGCCGGATGACCTCAGTGCGCGTCGGGTACCTGGTGGCGTTCCCCGCCCTGCTGGGCATCGCCTGGGCCCCCGCGTTCCCGGTCCTCGTGGCGAGTGCCGCGCTGTTCGGCGCCGCCATGTTCCTGCCCTTCGCCGCTCAAGTCACGCTCGCCCAGGACTACTTGCCCAATCGCCCCGGCACGGCCAGTGGGCTGACCCTGGGGCTGGCCATGGCTGCCGGCGGTCTGTGTTCCCCCGCGTTCGGGTGGTTGGCTGATTCGAGCGGCCTGCGAGCGGCCTTCTACGCGTTGCTCATCGCATTCGTCATCCCCGTCGCCATGGCGATGCGCCTTCCCGACCGCGTTCTGGACTCACCCGGCCCGCAAGCGCCGGAACCTGTCGGGGCTGCGAATACCGGCAGCACGCAATAGGAATCTCGGCCAGTTCGCAACAGGGAACATCACCTCGCGCCACAGTTTGACGCCCGAAATATGAGATGGCCATTGAAAGTAACTTCACCGTTACGTAGCGTCTGATGCAGGCCGGGAAACGTTCCGTCCAACCAAGTAGCGGCACCACGGACCCGAAAGGTCCCGAGCCATGAAACCTGTGCGTCAGCTAGGAGAAGTCTGATGAAGATAAACTGGAATGACCACGAGGAACTGAAGGCCGAAGGGATAGCGCTGTCCCGGCGCTTCGCGTTCGGCCAGGAGATGTCCTGCCTCAAGGTGGTCGCCGACCAGTCCGGAGACCTCAACCTGCCGCCGCACTGGCACGAGAACGAGCAGTGGGTCGTCGTCACCGAGGGTTCCATCCGCTTCGTCTGCGACGAAACCGAATACGAACTGAACGCCGGTGACGTAGCCTACATCCCGTCCCGCCAGCGCCACACGGCCACCTTCGTCGGGAAGGAGGGCGCCGTTCTCCTAGAGTTCTCCGCTCCTCCGCGACTCGACCTCGCCCCCGGTTCGATCCTCCCATCCTCGATGAAATTCGACTAAATCCTGCCGGAAAGACTCGCCGCTTGTCAGCGACCACGCCGATGGGGGATCGAACGTGCGTAGCAGTGTATACGGCAGGGACATTTCAGAGATAACCATCCATGAGGCATTCGAGCAGGTGGCGTGGGAATTCCCGGAGCGGAATGCCGTCGTCACCGCCGAGAAAGCGGTGACCTACGCGGAGCTCGCCAGCAAGTCGCGTCGCATCGCTCAGCACCTGATCGGCCACGGCGTGCGGCCCGGCAGCGTCGTCCCCGTCGTGGCCCGCAGGTCACCGGACCTAGCCGCCGCCCTCCTCGGCATTCTCATGTCCGGCGGGGCCTACGGCGTCCTGGACGTAAGGTGGCCGATCCCTCGCATCACCCAGTTGCTGCGCACCATGCACTCCCCGGTCGTACTGGCGGACGCCGCAGGTTCCGCTCACCTCGACCAGGCGCAGATCAGCCACACCACCTTCGAAGACCTGCAGGGAACGGCCTCGCCCCCTGAGGCGCCGGCCGACCTGCCGCATGTCCCGCCGGACGCCTGCGCAACCCTCTTCTGGACATCGGGGAGCACTGGCAGTCCCAAGGGGGTTCTGTCTCCGCACCGGGCCACAACGAGATTGTTCGCCCCGAAGGGTTTCATGGACTTCGGCGAGCATCCGGTGATGATCCACGCGGCGGCGGTCGCCTGGGACGCCTTCACCCTGGAGCTGTGGGGCATGCTGCTCAGCGGCGGAACCGTTGTCGTACACGAGGGCGATCTCCTTCTACCGCCCGCGATCCGCACCTACGTGCGCGATCTGGGAGCCACCCACCTCTTCCTCACGCCATCGCTCTTCGACGTGATCGCGGGCGGCGACATCGACTGCCTCGGCGGTCTGCGCGCCGTACTGCTCGGAGGGGACAAGCCGCCTGCGGCGAACTGCCGGAAGCTTCTCAACGCCTACCCGCACATCGAGTTGTACAACGGCTACGGCCCCGTCGAGTCATGCGTGTTCGCCACGGTCCACCGAATCGCCGAAGACGACACGCATGCGACGGCCGGAATCCCGGCCGGACTTCCCGTGCCTGGCACAGAGCTGTATGTCACGCGCGACGGCGCCCCGGTTCAGCGGGGTGAGACAGGCGAGGTGGCGATCGGCGGAGCGGGGCTCGCCCTCGGCTATCTGAACGCACCCGACCAGACAGCCGCCGTTTTTCAGCAGATCACGGTCGACGCGGACAGAATCCCGGTCTATCTGACCGGTGACCAGGGCTGGATGGACGACTCCGGCGTCATGCATTTTGTCGGCCGCACGGACGCACAGATCAAAATTGCAGGGCATCGTATTGAACCGGCAGAGATCGAGTCGGCTGTTCACGCTCTGGGCAGTACGCGATCTGTCATCATGCCCATCCCGGATCGCAGCGGAACGCCCCGCATCATCCTGTTCGCCGAAATGCCCCACAAGTCCATGACCGAGCTGGAAATGCAAGGCCGCCTCAGGGAAACGCTGCCTGCCTACATGGTGCCTTCCAAAGTGCACTTCGTCTCCTCAATGCCGCTCCTGGAAAACACGAAAGTCAACAAGAGGGAGCTTTCGGTGCGCTTCGGCTACACCTCCTGAGTGCCCGCCGAGATTCCCCAACCACAAGTGCCAGACCCCGTGCACAGGCAAGGAATCGACACTTGAGTACACAGAACCACACGGAAGAGAAATTCTCCGTTGCGCTCGAATCCATCCAGAGTAAACGCCGGATAGAGTGCGTCATGGAGGCGGCGAACGCGCTCCTCGATCGGTATGCGGCACAGCCCGACCCCGAAGAGCGCCTGAAACTCGTCTTCGAACTCATCCGGAGAAACTTCACCCCGGAAATAGCCGTCGTCTTCGGGAGCTTGGCGCTCGGCACCGACGGACTGGTCGGTGTTGCCGGGACGGAGGCCGTTCCTCCTGTACCACCTGGAGGCCTTCGAGGTCAGACAGTTTTCCACTGCAAAATCTTTGGACCTGACAGAAGGAACGGCTCGCTCACCGCCTTCTACACGGAACCCGGCTCCATGGGGCTGACCAACGCCGAATGGCTCGCGGCGATGCGTCTGCTTGCCGGCATCGCCGGCCTGGGCGTCGGGGGGCATGTGACATGCCCGGCGTAGCGACCGTGGAGTCGCCGACGAGCCTCTTGGCACAGCCGTACTGGTACCGGCACTTGCCGGCAGCGGCGGATGTGCACCAGCTGGACGAGGGGCTGTTCGCCGTGACGAGCAATGCGGCCGTGCAGGAAGCACTCGCCCACCCCTCGATCGTGGCCGAGCATCCGCTCAAAGCCAGCGCGCGCGCCTTCGGCCCCAACGTGCTCGACGCCGACGGGCCGAGTCACCGAGCTTTCCGTGCCCTCCTGGCTCCGATTCTGTCCGCCGGACGCATCGCGGAGTACAAACAGGCACTGATGCCCGGACTGGTCCACGACCTGGTCGACAGCATCGCAGGCATCGAGACCGACGACTTCTACAACTCCTTCGCTCACAAGGTGCCGTACGGAATCGTGTCCACGATCCTCGGCATCGACGCCTCGCTGGAAGACCGGTTCCACGAGCTGACCCGTCCTCTGGCACGGCTTCTGGATTACCCGACCGAGGAGACCGACGAGACACACGCCAACGTCACCGCGCTGCTGCGGATGATCGAGGAACAGCGGGCGACCAAGACCGCAGGCGCGCGGTCTCTGCTGGAGACCATCGAGCGGACCAGGGATCTCAAGGGCATCTCACTGACCGACAGCGAAGTGCGGTCGACGGCGCTGCTGTTCTTCCTGGCCGGTACGGAGACCAGCAGCGCATTCATCACCTCACTCGTGTATTGCATGGGACGCGGCATCTTCAGCCTGGACGAGCTTCGCGACGAGACGGTCCGCGACCGCTACGTCGAAGAGGTCCTGAGGCTTTATCCGCCTGTGCAGACGATCGTTCGGTTCGCGAGCGAGGACCTGATCGTACAGGGTGTGGAAGTGCCGCGGCACTCGGCCGTGCTGGCCTCGATCGCCGGCGCCAATCGTGACCCGCGGGTCTTCGACCACCCTGACCGGTTCCAGATCGGCAGGAGCCTGAAGGGCTCGATCCCGTTCGCGGTCGGAGCACACGCGTGCCCTGGGGCCATGCTCGCCAAGGCTGAGTTCTCGCTGCTCATCGAGCAGATCATCCAGCGCTGCTCGGATGTGGTCGTCACCCGCGACCGCCTCGGCATGGAAAGCCAGTCGTTCTCCCATCCCGCCGATTTTTCCGTCGAGTTCCGGACAAGGTAAGAGAAAGAGGACACAGTGGAAAGCAAGATAGCGTCGCTGCGCAAGTGGCTCGACGGACTGCACGAGGGGCCGCTCGACATCCAGGACGACACCGACCTGATCCAGTCAGGTACGGTGACCAGCCTCCAGTTCGTCCAGATGGTCATCGAGATCGAGCGCCTGCACGGTCAGAAGCTGGACCCGGGTGTCATCAACATAGAGTCGATGCGCACGCTCAGGGCCATCGACGCGACCGTCTTCCAGGCCGCCTGATGAAAGAGGACGTCTCCCGCGTGGCGGTGGTCTCCGGAACCTCGTCCGGGATCGGCGCGGCCGTGGCAACGGAGTTCCTGCGCCGGGAGTACACCGTCATCGGCCTGTCCCGGCGCGGCAACCCCGCCCTCGCGAAGGAAGAGGGCTACGTCGACCTCATCGCCGACTTGCGTGACGAAGAAGCCGTGCGCGCCGCCCTCACCTCCGCGGGCGACGCCACCGTGAACGGGGTCAGGGCCGTGGTGCTCAACGCCGGCTCCTCGCCGGAACCGGCAGACCTCGTCAAGGTCGAGTGGCAGGTAGCAGCGGACACCTACGAGACGAACGTACGCACGGCGCTGAACCTCATCCAGACATCGGCTCCGTTGCTCAAGCAGAGTGGCGGCGGCTCACTGACGTTCGTCGGGGCGAGTCTGGCAAACGGCTACAAGCCCGAACGCTGGGCGTACGCGGCCAGCAAGGCTGCGATGACCACCCTGATGCGAGCGTGCTCGGTCGAGTTCGCCAACGACGGCGTCGTGGCGAACGAGGTACGTCCTGGCCCCGTGGCGACCGCCATGACGATGGCCGGGCTGGACGGCGAGGTGAACGAACAGATCATCCGCGCCATCAACGCGGGATTCGGAACGGACTGGCTCAAGTCGCCGCGCACTGTGGCGGAGTGGATCGTCGCCATCGCTGAGTTCCCGCCGAACGGACCCACCGGCCAGGTCTTCAACTACAGCCGCAAGGTTCTGTAACCCAGAGAAAGGCAGACAGACACCCATGTCGAACTACCCCTCCTCCGAGCAGCTGCTCGACCTGTTCAACTGGGCCTCTCCCGGCATGCTGGTCACCGACGCCGACGGCGCCGTGGTGCTGGCCAACAAGGCCGCCACGGAGCTTCTGAGGGACAACGCTGCGGCCGGCAGCAAGCTCGCCGGTGTCCTGGGCATCGACGACTACGACGCCCTTCTGACGGCCGGGAAGCCGGTGGAGAACCAAAAGGCGGCCTTCACGAACCCCGACTTTGCCTCCGGGTACGCCAACGTCGGCTTCGGTGAGGTCAACGGCAAGACCTACGGTTTCTGGGCCCTGCGCCCGGTCACCACCCATCCGACTCCCTCCCCCGCACCGGGCGAGGGCCCCTCCACCGCCCAGACATGGATCAACCAGGTGGACCAGTCCAGCGAGCCCTACACGCCGGTCGGTGAAGACGCGGTCAAGTTCATCCAGGCGTACTACGACCACTGCCCGGTCGCCATCCACCTCATCGAGGAGGACGGCACGGTCGCCCACGCGAACTGGAAGGACATCGCGATCGTCGGGGCGAGCGAACAGCCCGACACCTACGTCGGACACCACATCCGGCACATCTACGCCGACCAGCACGTCGTGGAGGACTTCCTGGGCCGGTGGGGCGAGGACGCGCCGATCATCGACTTCCGCGCGGACTTCCTCAACAAGGGGGAGCGGGTTCCGGTAGTGATCTTCTCCACGGCCAAGGTCGAGAACAACAAGCTCAAGAACACCCGCTGCTTCGTCTTCCCCGACAGTCACCCGGACCGCGAGCGGGACAAGGTCAAGGCGCTGGACCTCAGCTTCTGAGCCGCACAGTGCCAAGAGTCGCGTTCCAGGCCGCCTCCCCGCCGATGTCCCCGGCCTGAGACACGGTTCACCCGCTCCCCCGGAACAGCGGTGCTCAACAGAAACGCCGGGCCCCGGCGAGCAACCCTCGCCGGGGCCTGTTCGTGCCCACAAAGCCCGTAACGCACTCGGAGTGAACATGGCTCACACATCTGCCCGACAAGACGGTTGGCTCATCGGTTGGGATCCCGAAGACGAGGATGCCTGGCACAAGGGCGGTCGTCGGATCGCCCGCCGCAACCTCGTCCTCTCCGTCCTCTCCGAGCACGTGGGATTCTCGGTATGGACTCTGTGGTCCGTCCTCGTTCTGTTCATGTCTCCCGAGATCGGTCTCGGTTTCAGCCCCGGCGAGAAGTTCCTCCTGGTGGCCACACCTACCGTCGTCGGCTCGCTCCTCCGCCTGCCGTACAGCTACGCCGTGACCCGCTTCGGCGGACGGAACTGGACTGTGTTCGCCACCGGAATCCTGCTGGTGCCCACGCTGCTGGCCCTGTACTTCGTTCAGCGGCCCGGCACTCCGCTGTGGGTGTTCATGGCGATCGGTGCCCTGGCGGGCGTCGGGGGAGGCAACTTCGCCTCCTCAATGACGAACATCACCGCCTTCTACCCACAGCGCCACCAGGGCTGGGCACTCGGTCTCAACGCGGGCGGCGGAAACCTCGGCGTCGCGGCGGTCCAGCTCATCGGACTCCTGGTCATCTCCATCGCGGGCGACACCCATCCCTCGTACGTCGCGGCCGTCTACCTGCCTCTGATCGTGGTGGTCGCACTGCTGTCGGCGTGGAAGATGGACAACGTCGATGCCGTACGAGCCGAGCCCGGCGCCCAACGCGAGGCGGCCCGAGACCACGACACCTGGTGGATCTCCCTTCTCTACATCGGCACCTTCGGCTCGTTCATCGGCTACGGCTTCGCTTTCGGCCTCGTCCTGCAGAACGAGTTCGGCGCCTCGCCCCGGGAAGCCGTCGGCTACACCTTCCTCGGCCCACTGCTGGGATCCATCGCCCGCCCGCTCGGCGGCCGGCTGGCCGACCGCATGGGCGGCGCACGCGTGACCTTCTGGAACTTCCTCGGTATGGGTGCGGGCACTGCTGTGCTCATCGTGGCGGCCGGGCTGAACTCGTTCGGAATGTTCATCGTCGGCTTCACCGCCCTGTTCGTCCTCAGCGGCCTGGGCAACGGTTCGACGTACAAGATGATCCCGGCCGTCTATGCGAAGAAGGCCGAGGACGAGATCGCCTCCGGCCGCGACGCCGGCGATGCCTTCGCCCGTGCCCGACGCCTGTCCGGCGCAGTCATCGCGATCGCCGGCGCCATCGGGGCGCTCGGCGGTGCCGCCATCGACTTCGCGTTCAAACTCGCCTACACCGATGGATCCGGCTCCGGCGCTCCCGCCTTCGTCGCCTTCCTTGCCTACTACGCGCTGTGCCTGACCGTGATCCGGGTCGTCTACCTCCACCGCATTCCGACCGCAGTCAAGGCCCCAGACATTGCGAAGGAAACCAGCCGTGTCTGAACTGCCCGCTCCCATACCCGAGGCGAACACCCATTGCCCTTACTGCGCCTTGCAGTGCGGCACACAATTGCGTGGTGACGCCGCTGTCGGGGTCAAGGTGCAGCCGAGGGACTTCCCGGTCAACCTGGGCCGGTTGTGCCAGAAGGGCTGGACTGCCACCGAGGTCCTGAACACCGCCGACCGGCTGACGCGGCCGCTGGTCCGCGGAGCAGACGGTCGTCTCCAGCCAGCCTCCTGGGACACCGCGCTGGACACTGTGGCGGAGGGCCTGAACCGGATCCGCACTCAGCACGGGCCGGATGCCGTAGCCGTCTTCGGCGGCGGTGGCCTGACCAATGAGAAGGCGTACCTGCTGGGCAAGTTCGCACGCGTGACCCTGGGCACGAGCCAGATCGACTACAACGGCCGGTTCTGCATGTCGTCCGCCGCAACGGCCGGCAACGCGGCATTCGGGCTCGACCGGGACCTGCCCTTCCCCGTCGCCGACCTCAGGAGCGCCCAGACCGTACTGCTGGCGGGGGCGAACGTCGCCGAGACCATGCCGCCGCTGATGCAGCACCTCGACCAGAGCCAACTGATCGTCATGGATCCCCGGCGCACTGCCACGGCCCAGCGCGCGGCACTTCACCTGCAGCCCGCACCCGGCACCGACCTCGCACTCGCCCTCGGCCTGCTGCACATCGCCGTCGTGGAAGGCTTGATCGACCAGGATTACGTCCGCAAGCGCACTTACGGCTTCGACTCCGCAGCGCAACGCGCCATGGCATGGTGGCCGGAGCGAGTCGAGGAGATCACCGGTGTTGCCGCGAGAACTCAGCGCCGAGCGGTTCGCATGCTCGCCGAATCCCGGAGCGCGTACGTCCTGACCGGCCGAGGCGTCGAGCAGCACAGCAAGGGGACCGACACCGTCGCGGGGTTCATCAACGTCGCACTCGCCCTCGGACTGCCGGGGCGGATCGGCAGCGGGTACGGGTGCCTGACCGGGCAGGGCAATGGTCAGGGCGGCCGGGAACACGGGCAGAAGGCCGATCAGTTGCCTGGCTATCGCTCCATCAGCGATCCGACGGCGCGGGCCCACGTCGCTCGTGTATGGGGCGTGGCACCGACCGGCCTGCCAGGTCCCGGGCGCAGCGCCTATGAGCTTCTGGACGTGCTGGGCAGGGAGCAAGGACCGCGAGGACTGCTCGTCTTCGGCTCGAACCCGGCCGTTTCAGCCCCGCACGCCTCGCACGTGACCGAGCGGCTCGCATCACTCGACCTCCTGGTCGTGGCCGACTTCGTGCCCTCGGAAACAGCCCGCATGGCCGATGTGGTGCTGCCCGTCACGCAGTGGGCGGAGGAGGAGGGAACCTTGACCAGCCTCGAAGGCCGGGTGCTGCGCCGCCGTCCGCTGCTGCCGCCTCCGCCGGAGGTGCGAAGTGACCTTCAGGTCCTGCACGACCTGGCCGTGCGGCTGGGCGAGCGGGCCGGCCGCTACCCTGCTGATCCGCGCGAGGTCTTCGAGGAGCTGCGCGCCGCGTCCCGCGGCGGAAGGGCCGACTATTCAGGCATCACTTACGAGCGTCTGGACGCCGGAGAGACCCTGCACTGGCCCTGCCCGGACACTCGGGCGCCGCATCCGGGCACACCTCGGCTCTTCCTTGACCGGTTTGCCCACCCCGACGGCAGGGCCCGGTTCGCAGACGTGGACTATCGAGGACCGGCAGAAGAGATCAGCCCCTCGTACCCCCTCTACGCGACGACCGGCAGGGTTCTGGCCCACTACCAGTCGGGAGCCCAGACACGCCGGGTCGCGGAGCTGAACGAGCCGGTTCCCGAGGCGTTCCTCGAAGTCCACCCCGACACCGCGGCCCGGTGCGGGCTGGCCGACCGGAGCCTCGCGCGGGTCACCTCCGCGCGCGGCGGTATGACGGCCCGGGTGAGGCTGGACGCGACGATGCGTCTGGACACCGTGTTCGTGCCCTTCCACTTTCCGGACGAAGGCCGGGCGAACCTGTTCACCCACCCGGCTCTGGACCCGCGCAGCGGCATGCCCGAATTCAAGGTGTGCGCCGTGCGGATCGCCCCTTACCAGGAGTGACGCCTTGAACAACGTCCTGATCGTCGACAACGGGGCGGTGGCCCAGCGGCTCGCGGAACGTATGCGCCACCACGGTTACGAGGGAACCCTCACCACGCTGGCGGCTGAACCCGCGGACTCCCGCCGCCGGCCGCCGTTCCCCTCCGGCACCCGCACGGTGACTGCCCTGGACCGGGAACGGCACCGGGTACTGGCACACGTGAGCGGGACGGAGACCGCGTATCCCTACGACACGCTGGTCCTCGCACCGGAAGCAAGACCCCTGATCCCTGGCATCCCTGGTCTGGTCAGCGCAAAGGGGTACCTGACGGAGGGAGTTGTCGCACTGGGCACGGCCTCCGGCAGGGCCCGGATCACCGGCGACACCGTGGTCGTCCTCGGCGAGGACGCCCTCGCGGTGGAAACCGCCAGCACGCTCGCCGCTCGCAGCGTCGACACCACCCTGGTCTGCGCTTCCCCCTATCCCCTGTACACGCGGCTGGGCGAAACCTGCAGCGCAATGCTCTCCGAACAACTGGAGCAGGCCGGGGTCACCGTGATCGGCGGCAAGACCGCTGTGCGCCGCGTGCCAGGCCACCTCCGTCTGGAGGACGGAACCACGCTCCGCGCCGACACGCTCGCCCTGTGCACCGGAGCCGCCCCCGACACCCGGCTCGCCCTCGACGCCGATCTGGACGTACACGACGGCATCGTGGTCGATGACCAGTTACGTACGAGTGACCCCCGTATCCACGCCATCGGTGACTGTGCCGAGTACGACGGCCACCTCATGGCGGGCGTCGGTGCCGCCTGGGAGCAGGCCGAAACCCTCGCCGAGATCCTCACCGGCCGCGCTGCGGCGTACAGGCCTCGCCCGTCCGCGCTGCGCCTGGGCACCGACGTGGCCGACGTGTGCACCATCGGCTCACTCGCCGATCTGCACCAGCCCGGCACTCGGCTGATCAGCCTCACCGACCGGGCCAACCGGCGCTATGCACGTCTCGCACTGCGTGACGAGCGCGTCATTGCCGCCGTGCTGTTCGGCCTGCCGCAGGCCATCGCCACGATCAGACTGCTCCACCGGCAGGGGCAGCGGCTTCCCTCCGACCGGCTCGGCCTGCTGCTGGGCCTGCCTCCCAGGCCGGCGTCGCACAGCGCCGAAGTGAACGAGAACGCGCCGGTCTGCCTGTGCAACAACGTCTCGAGGCAGACGCTGTTCCAGGCATGGCAGGCCGGCTCTCACACCGTCACGGCGCTCGCCGAGGCGGCCCGGGCCACAACAGGTTGCGGCGGCTGCAGCCGGTCCGTGGAGGAATTGTGCGGCGCCTGGGCGCGGGAAACCCGAAGCGAACTGGAGAAGGCATCGTGACGCGGACGCTCCTCGTCGCCGGGCACGGCATGGTCGGCCACCGGCTCGTCGACCAGCTCAGAGCCCTGGACACCGACCGTACCTGGCGCATCGTCATCGCGGCCGAGGAGCACTACCCCGCTTATGACCGCGTCGGCCTCTCCTCCTATCTGGACGGCAAGAGCAAGAGTGACCTCACCCTTGCCGGGGCGGATCTCCTCAACGACCCCCGGGTGGACCTCCTTCTGGGCTGCCCTGTCGTTTCCGTGGACCGAGCCGCCCGTACGGCCCGGACAGCCCACGACGACCGCATCCCCTACAACGCCCTGGTACTGGCCACCGGCTCGCGTCCGTTCGTTCCCCCGGTTCCCGGACGCGACCTGAGCGGCTGCTTCGTGTACCGCACCTTCGACGACCTCGATGCCCTACGCGCCGCCGCGCGTCCCGGGCGCCCGGGCGTCGTCGTCGGAGGCGGGCTTCTCGGCCTGGAGGCAGCGAACGCCCTGCGTCTGCTCGGTATGCGCCCCCATGTCGTGGAAACGGGCCCTCACCTGATGCCGGCGCAGCTCGATGCGGGCGCCGCACGGGTGCTGCTCCGCCATGTCACCAGGCTTGGCCTGCGGGTGCACTGCGGCACGGCCACAGCTTCGATCGACGCCGGCGCCGATGGCAAGGTGCGTGCTGTCACGCTCTCGGACGGGACCGTCCTGGAGGCCGACGTGGTGCTCTTCGCCGCAGGCATCCGGCCACGGGACGAACTGGCCGGCACCATGGACCTCGAGCGCGGCGAGCGCGGCGGCATCGCCGTCGACGATCTCTGCCACACCGGTGACGAGCGGGTATGGGCCATCGGTGAATGCGCTGCCGTGAACGGACGCTGCCACGGCCTGGTCGCTCCCGGATACCGCATGGCCGACAGCGTGGCACGCCAGTTGACGGGGCAGACCCCTGAGCCCTTCGACGGCACCGACGCCTCGACCACTCTGAAGCTTCTCGGCGTGGAGATCGCCACCTTCGGCACCACCGGTCCCGACGACGGCCCCGCGGTCGAAGCCGTCTTCGCCGAGGGATCCGACCGCTACGCCAAGATCCTTCTGAGCCGGCACAGCGGTGACCTGCTGGGAGGAATCCTGGCAGGCGACACCGGTTCCTTGACGACGGTCCGATCACTGATCGGCCGTCGGCCCCCCGCGGACCTGGAGCAACTGCTCCTGCCCTGAACCCTCCCCATCGCCATCACAAAGGAACTCTGCGTTGAAGACGATCGCTTTCCTCGGCCTCGGCACCATGGGCAGTCCGATGGCTGTCAACCTGTGCAAAGCCGGATACACCGTGCACGGCTGGAACCGCAGCGACAACAGGACAGGGCCTCTGCTTGCGGCAGGCGGACGAACCGCCGCGTCGATACGCGAAGCGGTCCGCGACGCCGAGGTCGTGATCACCATGCTTCCGGACGCGCCCCAGGTCGAGGAGGTCGCCTACGGCCCTGAGGGAATCCTGGCCAATGCCCTGCCGGGGGTGCTGCTGATCGACATGTCCACCATCGCCCCGCAGAGTTCGATCGAACTTGCGCGCAACGCCGCCGCACACGACATCCGTGTCCTGGACGCCCCGGTCGCAGGCGGTGAGGCCGGTGCGGTCGAAGGACTCCTGTCGATCATGGTCGGCGGTGATGCCGACGCCTTCGAGGAGGCAAGGCCGGTCTTCGAAGCCCTCGGCAGGACCATCACACACTGCGGTACCCATGGTCTTGGTCAAACAGTGAAAGCCGCCAACCAGTTGGTTCTCGCAATCAACATGCAGGCGTGCGCGGAAGCCGTGGTCTTCCTCGAGAAGTCGGGCGTGGATCTCGAAACCGCCCTCGACATACTGAGCGGCGGCCTCGCTGGCTCGAACGTCCTCACCCGCAAGAAGATCACCTTCCTGAACCGCGACTACACGCCCAGCTTCAAGATGGGCCTCCACCACAAGGACATGGGCATCGTCACCGACACCGCACGTGCCATCGGTGCCGCCATCCCCCTCGGCAGCGTCGCTGCGCAGCTCATGGCGTCCGCCGTGGCCCGCGGAGACGGAGGGCTCGATCACTCCGCCCTGCTGCGTGGCGTCGAACTCCTGAGCGGACACGGCCGACCGCAGGAGTAGGAGATACGTCCGGCCCGACTGCCAAAAAATTTCGGGCGGCGATGTCAAGACCCCATGACCGGCTCCGTCCCCGAGGCGAACCCGACCACCATGGGTCGTACCGGCACCGAGGAGAACCACGATGGCCTAGACGAGTCTTTCCAAATGCCTGCGGGCACGAAGAGAGGGTGCTCATG
>NZ_NEUB01000968.1 GCF_002910825.1 Streptomyces sp. SM1
GACGCGAGAGTGCTCTCCAGGCGCTCGATGTCCTTCGTGGCGAGGGGGTCAGGGGGTCAGGCGGGTTACTGCCTCTTCCACGGTCAGTTCCTCGCGTTCGCCCGTGCGGCGGTCCTTGAGTTCGACGATGCCCTCGGCGGCGCGGCGGCCCGCGACCAGGATCTGCGGGACGCCGATCAGCTCCGAGTCGGTGAACTTCACGCCCGGGGAGACACCCGCGCGGTCGTCGACCAGGACACGGACGCCGGCGGCGGACAGCTTCGCGGAGACGTCGAGGGCGAGCTCCGTCTGGAGCGCCTTGCCCGCGGCCACCACGTGCACGTCGGCCGGGGCGACCTCCGCGGGCCAGCACAGGCCCTTGTCGTCGGCGGTCTGCTCGGCGAGGGCGGCCACCGCGCGGGAGACGCCTACGCCGTAGGAGCCCATGGTGACGCGGACCGGCTTGCCGTTCCGGCCGAGGACGTCGAGCTTGAGGGCGTCGGCGTACTTGCGGCCCAGCTGGAAGATGTGGCCGATCTCGATGGCGCGGTCCAGCCGCAGTCCCGTGCCGCACGTGGGGCAGGGGTCGCCCTCCTGGACGACGACGACGTCCACGTACGCGTCGACCTCGAAGTCGCGTCCGGCGACCACGTTCTTCGCGTGCGTGTCGGCCTTGTTGGCCCCGGTGATCCAGGCGGTGCCGGGTGCGACACGCGGGTCGGCGATGTAGGTCACCTTGTCCAGGCCCTGCGGGCCGACGTAGCCGCGCACCAGGTCGGGGCGGGCGACGAAGTCGGCCTCGGTGACCATCTCGACCGCTGCCGGGGCGAAGTGCGCCTCGACCTTGCCCATGTCGACCTCGCGGTCGCCGGGCACGCCCACGGCGACGATCTCGCCGTCGACCTTGACCAGCAGGTTCTTCAGCGTCGCCGAGGCCGGCACGCCGAGCGAGGCGGCGAGGGTCTCGATGGTCGGGGTCTCGGGGGTGGGGATGTCCTCGGCGGCCGGGACACCGGTGGCGTCGACCGGCTTCAGCTCGTACGCGATGGCCTCCGTGTTGGCGGCGAAGTCGCAGTTCGGGCAGTCGGCGAAGGTGTCCTCGCCGGCCTCGGCCGGGGCCAGGAACTCCTCGGACTTGGAGCCGCCCATGGCGCCCGCGGTGGCCGCGCAGATGCGGTAGTCGAGTCCGAGACGCTCGAAGATCCGCTGGTAGGCCGCGCGGTGCAGGGCGTACGACCGGGCGAGGCCCTCGTCCTCCAGGTCGAAGGAGTACGAGTCCTTCATCAGGAACTCGCGGCCGCGCAGGATGCCGGCGCGGGGGCGGGCCTCGTCGCGGAACTTGGACTGGATCTGGTAGAGGATCACCGGCAGGTCCTTGTACGAGGACGCCTGGTCCTTCACCATCAGCGTGAAGATCTCCTCGTGGGTGGGGCCGAGGAGGTAGTCGCCGCCCTTGCGGTCCTGGAGACGGAACAGCTCGGGACCGTACTCGTCCCAGCGGCCGGTGGCGTCGTAGGGCTCGCGCGGCAGCAGGGCGGGGAGCAGGACCTCCTGGGCGCCGATGGCGTCCATCTCCTCGCGGACGACGCGCTCGACGTTGGAGAGGACCTTCTTGCCGAGGGGAAGCCACGTCCAGACGCCGGCGGCGGTACGGCGCACATAGCCCGCGCGGACCAGCAGCTTGTGGCTGAGCACCTCGGCGTCCGCCGGGTCCTCGCGCAGCGTCTTCGCCATCAACTGGGACATGCGCTGGACCGGTGCGTTCGCCATGGCTCTCGTACTCCTGCTGCTGGGGGTCCCCCGCTCGAGCGCGGCCGAGAATGGGGGAGGGTGATGACAGGAGGTTAGCCGGGCGGGGCGCGGCGGCGGAAATCGATGGTCCGCCTTCCGCATCCTCGCGCTCTCCGCCGGCCGCTATCCGCGCGGCAGCGGCAGCGGGGCGCCCATGACGGCGTACGGCCTGGCCGCGCTGGGGAAGTGGACCTGCCGGGCGAGATCCTGGTAGCCGAGGGAGCGGTACAGGTGGCGGGCGGGGCTCTCGATGTCGATCGCGGAGAGGATCGAGCGGGGCTGTTCGGCCCCCTCGGTGATCGTGGTGATCAGGGCGCGGCCGATGCCGCGCTGCTGGTGCCGGGGGTGCACGTGCAGTTCGGTGATGACGAAGGAGTCGTCGAGCCAGTCGCCGTGGCCGCGGGCGCGCAGGTACGGCTCGACGACGGTGGACCACCAGTGGGTGCGGTCGTTGGGCATGCCGTAGACGAAGCCGACGAGGTGTCCCCCTACGGTGGCGCCGAAGGCCCTGGCGCCGGGGAAGGTCATGTGGCGCAGCACGATCTGCCGGCGGACGGCCACCTCGTCGGGGCCGAGCCCGAACGCAAGCGCCTGCACGGACAGCGCCTCGTCGACGCGGGCGGGCAGGTCGAGGGGGCCGATCACGATGTCGTCGGGCTCGGAGCGGCCGTGACCGGGAAAGCGCAGCATGTCGGGGAGACTACAGGGGGGCGCCGGTCAGAACAGCACGCTCATGAAGGCGCCGACCTCCTGGAAGCCGACCCTCTCGTACGTCCTGCGGGCGGGGGTGTTGAAGTCGTTGACGTAGAGACTGGCCACGGGAGCCGTGTCGGCGAGGGCGTGGCGCAGGACGGCCGCCATGCCGGGGGCGGCGACGCCCCTGCCCCGGTGCTCGGGGGCCACCCAGACGCCCTGGATCTGGCAGGCGCGGTCGGTCGCGGCGCCGATCTCGGCCTTGAAGACGACCTTGCCGTCGGCGTCGAAGCGGGCGAAGGAGCGGCCCGCGCCGACGAGTTCGGCGACCCGGGCCTGGTAGAGCAGTCCGCCGTCGCCGGCCAGCGGTGAGATGCCGACCTCCTCGGTGAACATCGCCACGCACGCCGGCATGATCGTCTCCAGTTCGTCCCTGCGGACGCGGCGCACGCCGGGGTCGGGGGCGATGTCGTCGGGCACCCGGCCGGTGACCATGAGGGGCTGGTGGGAGCGGACCTCGCGGGCCGGGCCCCACTGTGGTTCGAGCAGCCGCCACAGTGCGGCGGTGGGGCCGGCCGGGCCGACGATGGAGGAACAGCGGCGGCCGGCCCGGCGGGCGCGGTCGGCGAAGGCGCGGACGGCCCGGGGTGTGGCGCAGACGGGTACGAGGTTGGCGCCGGCGTAGCACAGGGACGTCAGGCAGCCGCCCTCGTACCAGCCCCACATCTCGCCGCCGAGCCGCCACGGGTCCAGGCCGGCGATCTGGACCCGGGCCGTCACGAAGGCGTTGGCGACCGGCTCGCGGTCGAGTACGGCGAGGGCGGCATCCAGGTCGCTCGGTTCGAGGACCCGTGAAGTGGTCTGCGTCAACAAGGTGCGGGGGCCTCACACAAAGGGGTCTACCTGATTTCCGCACTGTACCTGCGGAAGCCGGGCATCGCCGCCCCGGTCCCTGGCCGGGCCTCGTCCCCGGATTCCCCGCGGGGACGCCCGCAAACAGGCCGGGGCGTGCCGTCCGGCGTCCGGGACGCTCCGTCAGCCGGCGACCGCGACCTGCGGTTCGCCCGAGGTGACGCCGTCCTTCTCCATCTGTTCGGCGATCTTCATCGCCTCCTCGATCAGCGTCTCGACGATCTTCGACTCGGGAACGGTCTTGATGACCTCACCCTTCACGAAGATCTGCCCCTTGCCGTTGCCGGAGGCCACACCCAGATCGGCCTCCCGGGCCTCACCCGGCCCGTTGACGACACAGCCCATGACAGCCACCCGCAACGGAACCTCCATACCCTCCAGCCCCGCCGTGACCTCTTCCGCCAGCTTGTACACATCGACCTGGGCGCGGCCGCAGGACGGACACGAGACGATCTCCAGCCGCCGCTCCCTGAGCCCCAGCGACTGCAGGATCTGGATCCCCACCTTGATCTCCTCCACCGGCGGAGCCGACAGCGAGACCCGGATGGTGTCCCCGATGCCCTGCGACAGCAGCGCCCCGAAGGCGACCGCCGACTTGATCGTGCCCTGGAAGGCCGGGCCTGCCTCCGTGACGCCGAGGTGCAGCGGGTAGTCGCACTGGGCGGCCAGCTGACGGTAGGCCTCGACCATCACGACCGGGTCGTTGTGCTTGACGGAGATCTTGATGTCCCGGAAGTCGTGCTCCTCGAAGAGGGACGCCTCCCACAGGGCCGACTCGGCCAGCGCCTCGGGAGTCGCCCTGCCGTACTTCTGCAGCAGACGCCGGTCCAGCGAACCGGCGTTCACACCGATACGGATCGGGGTGCCGTGGTCCCTGGCCGCCCGGGCGATCTCCTTGACCTTGTCGTCGAACTGCTTGATGTTCCCCGGATTCACCCGCACCGCCGCACACCCGGCCTCGATCGCCGCGAACACGTACTTCGGCTGGAAATGGATGTCCGCGATCACCGGGATCTGCGACTTGCGGGCGATGGTCGCCAGCGCGTCCGCGTCGTCCTGCGTGGGACAGGCCACCCGCACGATCTGGCAGCCGGAAGCGGTCAGCTCCGCGATCTGCTGAAGCGTCGCCCCGACATCGGACGTACGCGTCGTCGTCATCGACTGCACGGACACGGGGGCGTCCCCGCCCACCGCCACGGACCCGACCTGGATCCACCG
>NZ_NEUB01000969.1 GCF_002910825.1 Streptomyces sp. SM1
ACGCAGCGGACTGGCGCAAAGGCCCCGGGGTGGCGTTTACTGGCCCGCACCGACCGGCGGGGTGCTGGGGCCGGACGGGGAGGCGCACGACGGCGTGCCAGGGGGAGGACTGTGGTGCGGAGCGTTGAGCAAAGGCGTGTGCCCGGCAGTCAGGTGGACCCGCGGGTGACGGGGCTGCGCTCCGCCGTGTCCCGGTTGCGCCGCCAGCTGGCCGCCCATCCGGCCGAGTTCCGGGACCGGGGCATCGCGGAGGAGGAACTTGCCGCGCTGGCCGTCCTGGCCGCCGGCGACCACCCCGACATCCCCGGCCTGCGCCGCTCCCTGCTGCTGGTGGCCGGCGCCATCGGCTCGGTCAGCGCGCTGGGACAGGGAGTACGCGAACTGCGTGAGGCGGTGGACCTGTTCGGCCGGGCGCCACGCCGATGACGCCCGCTCGCCCGTACGGACCGGGCCGCGCCGGTCAGGCGGTCGGCGCCGTGCCCGGCGTGGCGAGAGCCTCCGAGAGTTCGGCGGCGACCTGCTGGAGCACCGGGACGATCCGCTCCGTGGCCGAGTCCGTGACCCGGCCGGCGGGGCCGGAGATCGAGATCGCGGCCGCCGTGGGGGCGTCGGGCACGGGCACCGCGAGGCAGCGGACGCCGATCTCCTGCTCGTTGTCGTCGATCGCGTAGCCCTGGCGGCGTACGTCCTCCAGCGCCGCGAGGAAGCCCTCCGGCGTGGTGATGGTCCGGTCGGTCGCGGCCGGCATGCCCGTACGTCCCAGCAGGGCCCGTACCTCCTCCGGCGGGAAGCCGGACAGCAGGGCCTTGCCCACCCCCGTGGAGTGCGGCAGGACGCGCCGCCCGACCTCGGTGAACATCCGCATGGAGTGCTTGGACGGCACCTGTGCCACGTACACGATCTCGTCCCCGTCGAGCAGTGCCATGTTCGCCGTCTCGCCGGTCTCCTCCACCAGCCGGGCCAGATACGGCCGCGCCCAGGTCCCCAGCAGCCGGGAGGCCGACTCGCCGAGCCGGATCAGGCGCGGGCCGAGCGCGTACCGGCGGTTGGGCTGCTGACGTACGTAACCGCAGACGACAAGCGTGCGCATCAGGCGGTGGATCGTCGGCAGGGGCAGTCCGCTGCTCGCGGACAACTCGCTCAGGCCGACCTCGCCCCCCGCGTCCGCCATCCGTTCGAGCAGGTCGAAGGCGCGCTCGAGGGACTGCACACCGCCACTGGCGGCGGGCCGGGCGGAGTCGGTGGTGCTGGCGCTGGACGTCGGCACGGCGCGTTCCTTTCAGGGCTGGCAGGAAGGGCAGAAGCCTACCCGGCAGCCGGCCGGCTGCCCGCTTGTGCGTAGCTGCGTTCTGTCTGCCGGAATGATAATTCCGGCTTGTGGAAACGTCCAGAGGTGGCCGTCGACGTCCCGCAGGGGGGAGTGTGCCCTTGACGAGGTGGAAGCCGAGGTGAAGACTCCTTCAACAGAACGTTGAATTTCGTCCGGTGAACGTGCGGAAGCCCAGGAGGAATCGCGTGTCCGACGCCGAACTCGTGCTGCGCTCGACGCGCGTCATCACCCCCGGGGGGACGCGCGCCGCGTCCGTCGCGGTCGCCGGCGGCACGATCGCGGCCGTGCTGCCGTACGACGCGCCCGTCCCCGCAGGCGCACGCCTGGAGGACCTCGGTGACGACGCCCTGCTGCCCGGACTCGTCGACACCCACGTGCACGTCAACGACCCCGGCCGCACCGAGTGGGAGGGCTTCTGGACCGCCACCCGCGCGGCGGCGGCCGGCGGCATCACCACGCTGATCGACATGCCGCTCAACTCCCTCCCGCCGACCACCGGCGTCGGCCGTCTGCGCACCAAACAGCGGGTCGCCGCCGACAAGGCCCACATCGACGTCGGCTTCTGGGGCGGCGCCCTGCCGGACAATGTCATGGACCTCCGCCCGCTGCACGAGGCCGGGGTCTTCGGCTTCAAGGCCTTCCTGTCCCCCTCCGGCGTGGACGATTTCCCGCACCTCGGCCCGGAGCAACTGGCCCGCTCCCTCGCGGAGATCGCCGCCTTCGACGGGCTGCTGATCGTGCACGCCGAGGACCCCCGCCACCTCGCCGCCGCCCCGCAGCACGGCGGCCCCAAGTACGCCGACTTCCTCGCCTCCCGCCCGCGCGACGCCGAGGATGCCGCCATCGCGCACCTCGTGGAGCTGGCGAAGCGCCAGGGCGCGCGGGTGCACGTCCTGCACCTCTCCTCCAGCGACGCGCTGCCCGTGATCGCCGCGGCCAAGGCGGACGGCGTACGCGTGACGGTCGAGACGTGCCCCCACTACCTCACCCTCACGGCAGAGGAGGTCCCGGACGGCGCCAGCGAGTTCAAGTGCTGCCCGCCCATCCGCGAGGCCGCCAACCAGGACCTCCTCTGGCAGGCCCTGGCGGACGGCACCATCGACTGCGTCGTCACCGACCACTCCCCGTCCACCGCCGACCTCAAGACGGACGACTTCTCGACCGCCTGGGGCGGCATCTCCAGCCTCCAGCTCAGCCTGCCGGCCGTCTGGACCGAGGCACGCGGACGCGGCCACGGCCTGGAGGACGTGGTGCGCTGGATGGCGGCGCGCACGGCCCGGCTGGCCGGCCTCGACGCCCGCAAGGGCGCCATCGCGCCCGGCCGCGACGCCGACTTCGCCGTCCTCGACCCCGAACGGAGCTTCACCGTCGACCCGGCGGCACTCCAGCACCGCAACCGCGTGACCGCGTACGCGGGCAGAACCCTGTACGGCGTCGTCAAGTCCACCTGGCTGCGCGGACAGCGCATCGTGGCCGACGGCGAGTTCACCGAACCGAAGGGCCGGCTGCTCACCCGCTCCCCCTGACACCGACACCCGAGAGGCAGGACCGGATCACCGTGACGGCGATCGAGTACTTCACCGGCGAGGCGCGCCCCTACGGCGGCGGCGACCCCTACGCTGACTACCGCACCGCCGGCTTCCCCTTCACCCACCACGCCGACCTCGCCGACCGCCGGCTCGGCGCCGGTGTCATCGCCGCCAACGACGAGTTCTTCGCCCCGCGCGAGAACCTTCTGCTCCCCGGGCGCGCCGAGTTCGACCCCGAGCGGTTCGGGCACAAGGGCAAGATCATGGACGGCTGGGAGACCCGGCGCCGGCGCGGCGCCTCCGCCGGGCACCCGTGGCCGGCGGAGGAGGACCACGACTGGGCGCTGATCCGGCTCGGCGTGCCCGGAATCGTCCGCGGCATCGTCGTGGACACGGCCCACTTCCGCGGCAACCACCCGCAGGCGGTGTCCGTCGAGGGTGCCTCGGCCGCGGGCCACCCGTCGCCGGAGGAACTCCTCGCGGACGGCGTGCGGTGGACGACGCTCGTGCCGCGCACGCCGGTGGGCGGCCACGCGGCCAACGGCTTCGCCGTGACGGCCGGGCAGCGCTTCACCCACCTGCGGCTGAGGCAGCACCCCGACGGGGGCATCGCCCGGCTGCGCGTGTACGGCGAGGTCGTCCCGGACCCGGCCTGGCTGACGGCGCTCGGCACCTTCGACGTGGTCGCCCTGGAGAACGGCGGCCGGGTGGAGGACGCGTCCGACCGGTTCTACTCACCGGCCGCCAACACCATCCGGCCCGGGCGGTCCCTGAAGATGGACGACGGGTGGGAGACCCGGCGCCGCCGCGACCAGGGGCATGACTGGATCCGGTACCGGCTGGTGGCGCAGGCGCGGATCCGTGCGCTGGAGATCGACACGGCGTATCTGAAGGGCAACAGCGCGGGGTGGGCGGCGGTGTCGGTGAAAGACGGTGACGGCGGTGACGTCACCGGTGGCAGTGGCAGTGGCGGTGACGGCTGGCGGGAGATTCTGCCCCGCACCCGGCTCCAGCCGGACACCGGCCACCGGTTCGTCCTGCCGGACCCGGTGACCGCCACCCACGCCCGCGTGGACATCTACCCCGACGGAGGGATCTCCCGTCTGCGGCTCTTCGGCACACTGACGGAGGAGGGCGTGGCCGCTCTTCGCGACGCGTAGCCGCCCGCCCACCCGTGTTCCCGGAGGGCTCGCCGCCGGCCGCCTTCCGCCACACCGGCGGCCGGACCACCGCCGCGGGCGTGTCCATCCAGACCTACGACCGCGCCGGCCGCCCCGAGTACGGCGAGTACGCGCTGCCGGACAATCCCTGATGACGTGGGGTGCCGACCGGCCCGTATCCTGGCCGAACGGCCCAAGACAACCGCGCGGCGCAGGCGCGATGCTGGGACCTGGGAGTCGGTGACGGCTGGATGAGGAGGCAATGGTGAGCGGTCTCGTGGTCGTGGGCGTGGACGGTTCGGCGTCGGGTCTCGCCGCGGTGGAGGCTGCCGCGCGGGAAGCGGCACTGCGAGGGGCGACGCTGCGGGTGGTGCACGCCTGCGTCTGGCCGGCGATGCACGTGCCCATGGGGCCGTCTCCGCTGGGGCCGCCGGAGGGCGGACTTCGCAACATGGTCGACCGCCTGATGGCCGAGGCGGTCGAGCGGGCTGCGACGGCGGCTCCCGAGGTCACCGTCGACCAGGTCGTGGTGACCGGTGAGCCCCTGACGGCCCTGGAGGCCCAGTCGCGCGGCGCCGAGCTGGTGGTGGTCGGGTCCCGCGGCATGGGCGGGTTCGTCGGGCTGCTGGTGGGTTCGACCGCGGTGCACCTGGCGGCACACGGCCGCTGCCCGGTCCTGGTGGTGCGCGAGGAGCCGCGGGCGGACGGCCCGGTCGTGCTGGGCGTCGACGGCTCGGCGGCCGGGCAGAAGGCCGCGGAGTTCGCCTTCGCCGAGGCCGCGCTGCGCAAGGCCCCGCTGGTGGCGCTGCACAGCTGGACCAACTGGAACGCGCCGATGCCCGCCCCGCAGGACGCGTCGGAACCGTTCGCGAACCAGCCGGGAGCCCTCGCCGGGGAGGAGGAGCGGCTGCTCTCCGAGGCACTCGCCGGCTTCCAGGAGCGCTACCCGGACGTCGCCGTCGACCACCGGACGGTGCACGGCGGTGCCCGCGAGGCCCTGATCGAGGCGAGCCGGTCCGCCCAGCTCGTCGTCGTCGGCGCGCGCGGACGCGGAGGCTTCACCGGGCTGCTGCTCGGCTCGGTCAGCCAGGCCCTGCTGCACCACGCGCACAGCCCGGTCGCGGTGGTGCGCGGAGAGGGCGAGCGGGACTGAGCGGGGCACCGTCGAGGAGCCGAGGAGCGGGAAGGCCGGTCAGCCGGCCTTCCCGCTCTCGGCGGCGGCGAACAGCGCCCCCGCCAGTACCAGCAGGGTGACGCTCGCGTAGATCTCGTAGCCGTCGAGGAACCCCCACCGGTGCACGAGTCCCCAGTTCCAGCCGGTGAACTCGGTCAGCAGGCCGGCCACCCCCTGCACCAGGGCGAGGAATCCCAGAACCTCCAGCATCTGCTTCATGCCACCGACTCTCGCCGGCCCCCGCACCCGCATCGGCCGCCGGGCGGGGCCGCCCCGACGGAAGTCCGTGATCCGGGCCGGCCGGGGCGCCGGGGGTCTGCGGTCCCGCGACTTCGGTAGCCGATCCGGGCCGTTCGGTGCCGGCCCCGGCACCCCCCTGCGTAGATTTGCCGACCGTGACTGGTGACAAGGCGGCGCAGACCGCCCCGGTGTTCACGGGGCGCCGATGGTTCATCCCGTCCGCCCTCCTCCACGAACTCGATCCCGGGGCGGGCCGCTCCGGGCGGCGGCCGCGGCGCACCGCGCGGGACTGGATCGTCGACTTCGCCTGCTTCCTGCTGGCCGTTCTGGTCGGACTGCTGGGCGCCGAGACGCTCAGCAACAGCCACGGCCTGCCTCCCGCGCTGGTCGCCGCCGACCAGGTGCTCGGCGGCCTGTCCTGCGGTGCGATCTGGCTGCGCCGGCGGTGGCCGCTCGGACTGGCCGTGGTCATGACCCCGGTCAGTTTCGTCTCGGAGACCTCCGGCGGGGTGGCCGTGATCGCGCTGTTCACCCTCGCCGTGCACCGGCCCTTCCGGTACGTGGCCTGGGTGGCCGGTGCCCAGATGGTGCTCGTACCGCTCTACTTCTGGTGGCGCCCCGATCCCGATCTGCCGTACCTCGCCTCGATCGTCCTCCTCCTGGTGCTGACCGCCGCGACGGTCGGCTGGGGCATGTTCGTACGGTCCAAGCGGCAGCTCATGCTGAGTCTCAGGGACCGGGCCCGCCGGGCCGAGACGGAGGCGCGGCTGCGGGCCGAGCAGGCGCAGCGCCTCGCGCGGGAGGCCATCGCGCGGGAGATGCACGACGTGCTCGCGCACCGGCTGACGCTGCTGAGCGTGCACGCGGGCGCGCTGGAGTTCCGGCCCGACACACCGCGCGAGGAGATCGCGCGGGCGGCCGGGGTGATCCGGGAGAGCTCGCACGAGGCGTTGCAGGACCTGCGGGAGATCATCGGGGTGCTGCGGGCCGGGGAGTCCGACGACACGGGCCGGCCGCAGCCGACGCTCGCCGCGCTCGACACCCTGGCCGTCGAGTCCCGGGAGGCCGGCATGAAGGTCACCCTGGAGCAGCGGGTCACCGACCCGGGCGCCGTGCCCGCCTCCGTCGGCCGCACCGCCTACCGGATCGCCCAGGAGGGCCTGACCAACGCCCGCAAGCACGCCCCCGGCACGGAGGTCACGGTGTCGGTCACCGGCGGGCCGGGGGACGGCCTCACGGTGACCGTGCGCAACCCCGCACCGGAAGGGGACGTACCGCCCGTGCCAGGCGCGGGGCAGGGCCTGATCGGCCTCACGGAACGGGCCACCCTGGCGGGCGGAACCGTGGAACACGGTCCGGCCGCCGGCGGAGGGTTCGAGGTACGCGCACGGCTGCCAGGGGGATGAACCGGTCCCGGTGCCGGAGCGCGGCCCCGGTCAGGGCGCTTCGGACGTCCCGTGTGTTCCCGGCCCGCCCCGCCGTGATTACGTACCGCCCATGACTGCGATCAGACTGCTCCCCGTCGACGACGACCCGTTGGTGCGGGCCGGGCTGTCCTTCATGCTGGGCGGTGCGGAGGACATCGAGATCGTCGGTGAGGCCGCCGACGGCGGCGAGGTGGAGGCGCTGGTCGACCGCACCCGCCCGGACGTGGTCCTGATGGACATCCGGATGCCGACGGTCGACGGGCTGACCGCGACCGAGTCGCTGCGCCGCCGCGAGGACGCCCCGCAGGTCGTGGTGCTCACCACCTTCCACGCCGACGAACAGGTGCTGCGGGCGCTCCGCGCGGGCGCCGCCGGGTTCGTGCTCAAGGACACCCCTCCCGCGGAGATCGTCGCCGCG
>NZ_NEUB01000970.1 GCF_002910825.1 Streptomyces sp. SM1
CGCCATGGGCTGGGCCGTCGACCCCACCGGCCTGTACGACCTGCTGCGCCCCGCCGCGACCGTCTCCGCCGCCGCCACACCGCAGACGCGTGCCGCGCCGTGGGTGGCGATGTGCAGGGCGCCGCGCGGGGCGGACTGCGGTACGCCCATCTCGACCACCACGGTGTCCGGGGCTGCGGCGAGCAGGGTGTCCAGGGCCGTGCGCATCCAGGGGTGCCGGTGTTCGTCGCGGACCACGGCGACGACGCGGCGGCCGGCTGCGGCCTTCAGGGCCACCGCACCGGCGTCGGGGCCGGTGAAGTGGCCGGTGACGGTGCCGGGCAGCAGCCGCTCCAGCTCCGCCCCGACGCCCCACGGGGTCTCGTCGCCCACGGCGATGTTCGGGGCGGGGTTGAAGGTGGCGACGTACACCGGACCGGTGACCGGCGTGGAGCCGGCGGCGCGGGTGACGGTCACCGCGCGGCGGGCGGCCCTGAGGCCGATCTCCGGTTCGGGGTCGGCCGTGGCCGCCGGGGAGCGTCGTACGCCGGCGGTCCAGTCGGCCAGGGAGCGCACCCGGGCGGCGGCGTCGGCGAGCCGTTCCTCCGGGAGTTCGCCGGAGCGTACGGCCTGCACCAGCGCGTCCTGGAGGCTCTGCACCGTGCCCTCGTCGCACAGCCCGCCTCCCACGCAGATCGCGTCGGCGCCGGCCGCGATGGCGAGGACGACCCCGTGTTCGAGGCCGTACGTGCCGGAGATGGCGCGCATCTCCATGCCGTCGGTGACGATCAGCCCCTGGTAGCCGAGTTCGCCGCGCAGCAGATCGGTGAGGATGCGCCGGGAGAGCGTGGCCGGGCGGTCCGGGTCGAGGACCGGTACCCGGATGTGGGCGCTCATGACGGCACGGGTACCGGCCGCGATCGCCGCCCGGAACGGCTGCAGTTCACGCTCGTGCAGCGTCGTGGCGTCGAGGTCGATGTGCGGGACCGCGTGGTGGGAGTCGACGCTGGTGTCGCCGTGGCCGGGGAAGTGCTTGGTGCAGGCGGCGACGCCGGTGGACTGCAGGCCCTCCACGTACGCGGCGGTGTGCCGGGCGACCAGGGCGGTGTCCCCGCCGAAGGAGCGCACGCCGATCACCGGGTTGTCCGGGTTGGCGTTGACGTCGGCGGACGGCGCCCAGTTGAAGTTGACCCCGCACTCGGCGAGCCGGCGGCCCAGTTCTCGGGCGACGCCCCGGGTCAGGCCGGTGTCGTCGACCGCGCCGAGTGCGTGGCTGCCGGGGAAGGAGGAGCCGGTGCGGACCTCCAGGCGGGTGACGTCGCCGCTCTCCTCGTCGATGGCCACCAGCAGGTCGTCCCGCTCGGCCCGCAGCTGCGCGGTGAGGGCGGTGACCTGCTCGGCGGTGGTGACGTTGCGGCCGAAGAGGGCGACGGAGGCGAGGCCCTCGCCGAGCCTGCGGCGTATCCAGTCGGGCGCGGTGGTGCCGGCGAAGCCGGGCTGCAGTACGGCCAGCGCGTCACGGGTGAGTGTGTCGGTGCCGGTGGTGAATGTCGTCATCGGGTGGCGTTATCCCTTCACGGCGCCCGCGGTGAGGCCGCTGACGGCCTTGCGCTGCAGGTAGACGAAGAGGATCAGGATCGGAATGGCGAAGAGCGACGATGCGGCCATGGTCGCGCCCCAGTCGTTGCCGAACTGGCTCTGGAAGCTGGACAGCCACAGCGGCAGTGTCTGCGCCTCGGCGTCCTTGTTGAGCACCAGGACGAGGGCGAACTCGTTCCAGGCGGTGATGAATCCGAACAGCGAGGTGGCCATCAGGCCCGGGGCGAGCAGCGGCAGGATGATCCGGCGGAACGCCTGGGCGCGGGTGCAGCCGTCGACCATCGCCGACTCCTCCAGCTCCTTGGGCACGGCGGCGACGAAGCCGCGCAGCGTCAGGATGGTGAAGGGCAGGATCATCATCATGTAGAAGAGCGTCAGCGGGACGAGGCTGTTCAGCATGGACGCGTCCCGCACGATCATGTACATCGCAATGATCATGACTTCCCAGGGCGCCATCTGCGCCAGCATGAAGCCGATGATGAAGCCGCGCCGCCCCTTGAAACGCATCCGCGCGAGGGCGAAGGAGCCGGCCAGCGCGATCATCAGGGAGAAGACCACGGCCAGCACGGTGACCGTCAGCGAGTTGGTGACGTAGGTCCAGAAGTGGTCGACGTCGGTCGCGGTCCTGAAGTGTTCGAAGGTGATGTCGGTCGGGAACCAGACCGGGTCCTCCGAGAGGATGTCGCCGGTCGGCTTGAGGGCCGTGTTGAACATCCAGTACACGGGGAAGACGAAGCCGATGAACAGGACGACGGCCGTGGCGTTGGGCCACAGGCGGCCGAAGAGCGAGCGCTTCACAGCTCGTCCTCCTCTTGCTTGAGCACGATCCGCAGGTAGTAGGCGGTCAGGCCGAGCAGGATCGCGATGGTCAGGACGGCGATCGCCGCGCCCATGCCGTAGTGCTGGTTGCCGACGCCCTCGACGAAGGCGTAGACGGGCAGGATCTCGGTGAGCCGGTCGGGGCCGCCCTCGTTGATGAGGTAGACCTGCACGAACGCCTTGAAGACCCAGATGATCTCCAGGAACGTGGTGGCGTAGAGGAACGGCCGCAGGAACGGCAGGGTGACCGCGGTGAAGCTGCGCCAGGCGCCGGCGCCGTCGAGGGAGGCGGCCTCGTAGAGCTCCTTCGGGATCGTGGTGGTGGCCGCGTAGAGGTTGATCGCGACGAACGGGATGGACATCCACACGATCAGTACGGTGATGACGAAGAACGTCGACAGCTGGCTGCTGGTCCAGCTGTAGTCGGCCATGGAGTGCCAGCCGAGCTTGTCCAGGACCCAGTTGACGACGCCGAAGCGCTGCGCGAACAGCCACTGGTAGACGGTGGTGGCGGCCACGATGGGCATGGCCCAGGCGAGCACCAGGCCCAGCAGCAGGGTGAACCGCATCCACTTGCCGAGACGGGCGAGCAGCAGCCCGACCAGTGCGCCCAGCACCATGATCAGGACGACGTTGACCGCCGTGAACAGGATCGAGCGGAGGGTGACCCGCCAGAAGTCCTCGCTGGTGAGGGCCGCCTGGTAGTTGTCGATGCCGTTCCACTCGGTGGCGCGCTGGATCAGCTGCGTCATGTTGAGGTTCTGGAACGACAGCAGCACGTCCTTGAGCAGCGGCCAGCCGAGCAGCAGCACGGAGGCCACGCAGGCGGGCAGCAGCAACAGGTACGGGGCGAGCGCGCCGGCACGCGACGCCGCTCTCGGTGTCTTCCCGCCGGGTCCCCCGTCGTCCGCCTTGCGGACGTCCGCCGGGCCGGAGGGCGGCCGTTCGGTCTGCACGGTCATGCTCGCGATCTCTCTTCTCGACATACTCGACGCCGGGGCGGGGGCCGGCGAGTGGCCGGCCCCCGCCCTCTCCGTGCGCTCGCCGCGCCTACTGCTGCTGCGAGAGGCGCTTGTTGAACTCGCCCTCGACCTGCTTCGCGGCTTCGGCCGGGGTCTTGCCGTTGAGGACGGCGGTCAGGTACGTCTTGATCGGGTTGGGGTCGTTCTCCACGGCGGCCCACTCCGGGATCAGCGGCGTGGTGCCACCGACGGCGGCGGCCGGCGCGGCGGCCTCGGCGGGGGCGTTGCCCTTCAGGTTGGTCTGCAGCGACTCCTTGTTGGGGATGACGCCGTTGAGCTTGGCCAGCTGGCCCTCGAACTTGTCGGAGAGGGCGATCTTCAGGAACTCCTTGGCGAGCTCCTGCTTCTTGCTGCCCGCGGCGACGGCGAGGTTGGAGCCGCCGAGGAAGACGCCCTCGGGCTTGTCGGCCGTGGCGCCGGGGACGGTGAAGTAGCCGATGTCCTTCTCGATCTTGGGGTTGGCCTCGATCGCGATGCCGGCTTCCCAGCCCATGCCGATGAACGCGCCGACCTTGCCGTCGGCGAAGACCTCGCCCTGCTGCGGGGTGGCCTCGTCCTTGTCCTTCGGCGCCTTGGACAGGGCCTGGAACTTCTTGTACGTCTCCGCGGCGGCGGCGACCTTCGGGTCGTCGAGGTTGGAGACGTACGTGTCCCCGTCCTTCTTGACCAGTTCGCCGCCCTCGCCGATCACCAGGCCGACGAAGTGGTACCAGTTCTGGCCGGGCAGGTAGATCGGCTCGGCGTCGGTCTTGTCACCGATCGTCTTGAGCGCGGCGTAGAACTCGTCGCGGGTCTTGGGCGTGTCCTTGAGACCGGCGTCCGCCCAGACCTTCTTGTTGTAGAGGACGACGCGGTTGGCGAAGTACCAGGGCGCCGCGTACTGCTTGCCCTCGAAGACGGACGACTCGTTGAGCGACTCGGTCCACTCGCCGCCGATCTCGGCCTTGAGGTCGGCGAGGTCGGCGAGGCCGCCGGTCTTGGCGTAGGCCGGGGTCTGGGTGTTACCGATCTCGAAGACGTCCGGCGGGTTCTCCTCGGACAGCGAGGTGGTCAGCTTCTGCTGGATGCCGTTCCACTGCTGGACCTCGAACTTGACCTTCGCCTTGGTCTTCTTCTCGAACTCGGCGGTGAGGTCCTTCTGCCACTGGTCAGGCGACGAGCCGTCCATCACCCACACGGTGAGCGTCTCGCCGGCGTAACCGTCCGCGCCTGCCTTCTTGTCGCCGTCACCACTGTCGCCGCCACACGCAGCGACGGAGAACAACATGCCCGCGACCCCGATCGCGGCTATCAGCTTGCGCTTCACGCGCCACCCCTCCTCAGGAATGCCTTCCACACCCACGCCCTCGGCGGTGACCTCACAACGGCGCAACGGCTCGGCGGGCTGGGACCCCGGCTTCCTCTAAATGGTTTAGACCAGCAAGGGGAGCTTGGCCTAGACCTATGGACGTGTCAAGGGTCGTGGACTCACGCCTGGATAACGGCTCGGACACTGCCGGCGGGCCTCAGAACCCCACCCAAACGGGGACGGGTTGAAGGGTTGGATTGTGGTCCGCCCTGGTGCTGGTGACGGTGCTGCCGGCGCTGGCCGCGGCCGGCAACTACCCGCTGGCCCTGGCGGTGGTCTTCGTCGACGGGGTGGCGGTCGGCTGTCTGAACGTCGCCATGAACGCGCGGGGCGCCGCCCTGGAGGAGCACTACGGCCGGGGCGCGATGGCCCAGCTCCACGCGATGTTCGGCGGCGGGGCGTTCGCGGGCGCGCTGCTGGCCTCGACGAGTCTTTCCAAATGCCTACGGGCACGAAGAGAGGGTGCTCATGATCGTTTGTGACGACGAACTTGAACACCCTCGTGACCGCACTGTACGTGAAGATCGACGACGACTTGGCGGGTATCGTGCGGCTGCCGGGCCGGCCACCGAAACTCAGTCACTCGGAGTTGCTGTGCCTGGCGGTCATGCAGGCGATGCTCGGCTTCCACTGCGAGGCCCGCTGGCTGCGGTACGTCCGCGCACACCTCCAGGACATGTTTCCCTTCGTCCCGCAGGATGCCGGCTACAACAAGCGGCTGCGTGCCGCGCTGCCGCAGATCAAACGCGTGATACGGGTGCTCGCCAAGGACACCGACTTCTGGCACGACACGGTGTGGATCACGGACTCGACCCCGGTGCCGTGCGGGATGTCCCGCCCCACGGTCAAGCGCTCGGAGCTGGCGGGCTGGGCCAACTACGGCTACTGCGCGTCGCATTCGCGGTTCTTCTGGGGGCTGCGGCTGTACCTGGTGTGCACCCCGGCCGGGATGCCGATCCTGTGGGCGCTGGCCGATCCGAAGCTCGGCGAGCGCGAGGTGCTGGCCGCGATGCTGGAGGTCGATGCCGAGCTGGTGCGCGTGCGGCCGGGCCTGCTGCTGATCAGCGACAAGGGCTTCGCGTCGAAGACCTTCGAGCGGTCACTGTCCGTACAGGGCATCACGCTGCTGCGGCCGTCGAGGAAGAGGGAGATCCTGCGGCCCGGCGAGCCGATGCTCAAGAAGGTCCGCCAGCTGATCGAGTCGGTCAACGACACCCTCAAGGGCCA
>NZ_NEUB01000971.1 GCF_002910825.1 Streptomyces sp. SM1
GGCCCCCGCGTCCCGGGCCGACGCCCCCGTCAGCGCCCAGGCCCAGAAGGCCAGCCCGATCGCGAGCGCCGACGGGTAGGCGAGATTGCCCGTCATCGACATCAGGTTCAGATAGCCGCTCCACCAGGCCCGCTCCACCCCCCACAGCAGCGTCATCGCCGTGAGCGCCAGCACCGGCGCCCAGGGGCGCGGGGTCAGCACCCGCACGAAGCGGCCGATCCCGGTGAGCAGCACCAGCAGATTCAGCGGCCCGGTGAGCCTCAGCACCTCCCAGCCGCCGAGACCGGTCAGCCGGGCGGCCACGCCCTGCGCCAGGGCGAACGGCGAGTAGTACGGGCTGCCCGCCCCCGGCAGGTCCGCCATGGGATGCCGGGGCCGCAGCAGATCGTCCGCGATGCGTTCGACGACCGCCGCGTGCTGTCCCGCGTCGCAGCACAGCGGCACCGCCCAGAACGCCAGCGACATCACCAGCCAGAACAGGAAGCCGACGAACTGGTACGGCGTGGGGCGCCAGGCCCCGCCGCCGCGCAGCGCCGTGGCACCGTCCACGGTCCGCCGTACGAGGACTCCGGCGCTCATCGGGTGACGGGGAATGACGGCATGCGAGACATCTGCCGTATGTTCCCGGAAAAGATCACGGACATGACCTCATGTCACCTCTTCGAGTGACTCCCGGGAGCCGGTGCACCGGCTCCCGGGAGTCAGTGCACCGGCTCCACCGGCGCCCCCTGCGCGGGCACCACCACCACCCGCCGCACCACCGGCTCCAGCAGCAGGGGCACGCCCAGCACCGGCAGCAGCCAGGCCAGCGTGATCAGCCGGTCGCCCCAGATGTTGATGTCCGGGTGCCCGGCCTGGTTGAGGAACCCCGTACAGGCCGCGGCGACCAGGAAGGCACCGAACGCCGGCCGCCGCCGCGCGCCCAGCACGCCGGCCGCCACCGCCGCCACGAACAGCGGCTCCCACAGCTGCCGCCGCAGCCACTCCATCCAGAAGTTCCCCTGGAGCTGGAAGAACTCCGCCCAGGGGCGCTCCCGGTCGGGGCGTGCGAAGTGGTCGGTGAGCAGGTCCTGCACGCTCTCCGACACCGACGGGTGGTCCAGCAGCCGTGCCGCCAGCACCGTCCCCAGCATCCCCGCGCACCCCGCCCACGCGAGCGCCACCACCCCGCGCCCCGGAGGCAGCCCCCGCCACCGGCGCCGTACCGCGACCGCCGCGCCCGCGGCCGCCAGGCACAGCCCGAGGAACAGCGCCTGGGAGTGCTTCACGGTGAACAGCGCGAGCAGCGCGGCGCACACGAGCGCGGTGCCCGCCCGCCTCCCGCTTCCCTCCAGCACCAGCGCACAGCCCCACAGCGCGGCCAGGGTGAGCGCCAGCAGCAGCCCCTCGGCCATCGGGCGCATCGCCGTGGTCCCGCACGGCAGGACGAGGAACAGCGCCTGCCCGGTGAGCGCGAGCGGCACCGGCACGGCCAGGGCCCGCAGCACCAGGAAGACCAGCGCCCCGCCGACGCAGGTGATCACCACGCCCGCCGCCCACAGACCCCACGTCGCGCCGAACAGGCCGACGAACGGCACCAGGAACACCGGATAGCCGGGCCGCACCTCGAAGATGCGCATGAAGCGCTCCGACATGAACGGCACGGTGTGCCCGCCGGTCTCGCCTGCCGCCAGCCGGGTCCCGACCGCCCGCCACTCCTGCTCGCGGCACTCCTCCATGACCCGCGGGGCGGGATCGGGGGCGTGGAAGCGCACCACGTCCACGTTCTGCTCGCGGTGGGCCATCGACGCCCGGCCCGCGCAGTAGTGGTCGATGGTGACGGCCGCGGCCTCCCGCTTGCCGGCGCCGCCCAGGCTCAGCGCGTACGACAGGTAGTTCTTGCTGTCGGGGGTGTCCCGCCCGGAGACGTTCGCCAGTTGCAGTACGGCGAAGACGGCGGCCAGGAGCAGCACCCAGGTGCGCGGCCTCACGACGGGGCCAGGCGGCCACGGCCCGCGGCCTGGGCGGGCAGCCGGGCGGGGTCCGGGGAGTGGTCCGGCACCGGCCCGCCCAGCATCAGGGCGCGCACCACCCGCTCGGCGGCCCGGCCGTCGTCGAACTCGCAGTACCGCTCCCGGAACGCGGACCGCAGCCGGTCCGCCTCCTCGTCCCGCCAGGTGCCGGAGTCGAACAGCCAGGCCAGCTCCCGGTAGGAGCGCGCCACGTGCCCCGGCGCCTCGGCGGTGATGTCGAGGTAGGCGCCGCGGCTGGCCCCGAAGGCGTCCCAGTCGTCGGCGTACACGACGATCGGGCGGTCCAGGTTGGCGTAGTCGAACATGATCGACGAGTAGTCGGTGACCAGGACGTCGGCGGCGAGCAGCACGTCCTGCGCCTCCGGCTCGTCCGTGGCGTCGACGAGCACCCCCCGCCGGTGCAGCTCCGCGAGGCCGAGACCGCGCGCCGGACCGTCGGCGAGCGAGGGGTGCAGCCGGACCACGAGGGTGCGGCCCTCGCCCAGGTCGGCGGCGAACCGGGCCAGGTCGATCCGCTCCACCAGCCCGTCCCTGCGGTAGTCGCGGCGGGTGGGCGCGTACAGCACCACCGTGTCGCCCTCCGGGACCCCGAGCCGCGCCCGGACCTCCCGGCCGCTGTCCGGGCCCGCGAGGGCCAGGACGTCGTTGCGGGGGCTGCCGCTGCGCAGCGAGGCGAAGTGGCAGGGGTACGCCCGCTCCCACACCAGCTCGGAGTGCCGGTTGGCGACCAGGCTGTGGTCCCAGCGGTCGGCCCGGCGCAGCATCTGCGGTACGTCGAAGCCCTGCCGGGCGCCCGGCTTGCCCAGCAGGTCGGCGCCCATGAACTTCAGGGGGGTGCCCCGGTGGGTGTGGATGTGCACGCTCCCCGGACGTTTCACCAGCGCACCCGACCAGTTGACGTTGTTGACGAAGTACGTGGCCCGCCCGGTCACCCTGCGGTAGCCGGGGGAGTCCAGCAGCACGTACTCGGTGTCCGGCGGCAGTCCGGCCGCCCGCTCCTCGTCTGCCAGCACCCATACGCCCCTGATGTGGGGGGCGATGTCGCGCGCCGCGCGGTGGATCGCCGCCGGGTCGCCGAGTACGCCCCGGTGCGAGAACGCCGAGTACACCGCGAGCTCCGGGTCCAGCGGGCGGCGCGGTGAGGACCGGACCGCCGCGGCCCGTGCCGCCGCCGTGGTGCGCGCCTGCCGGGCCCGCCGTACCAGCTCCCGGCCCGTCCGCTCCGCCCGGCGCCGCAGTACGTAGCCGGCGTAGCCGCCCTCCAGCACCCGCAGCTCGGCGGGGACCTGGGTGCCGTCCGGCCGGTACGTCCGGAACATGTCGGCCGTACGGCGGAAGAACTCGGCCTTGTCGGACGGCGGCAGCCGGTCCGGCTTGGAGAGGATGTCGAGACAGTGCTCGCCCATCTTGGCGTGCAGGAACGGCCGCCAGTGCGCCAGCGCGGGGCGGGCGTCGACGAACCGGAACACCCGCGCGTACTGCTCGTGGACGTCGAAGTGCTTGCGGCTGGTGGTGGACAGGATGCTGCCCCGGCGGCGCTGCCGGTAGTACAGGCAGATCCGGTCCAGCGTCGCGACGCGCTCCGCGCTGAGCAGCACCGGGAACGTCCAGGGTGTGTCCTCGTAGTAGCCGGGCGGGAAGCTGAAGCCCTCCCGTTCGACGAAGTCGCGCCGGTAGATCTTGTTCCACACCACCATCAGCAGGTCGAGGATCTCCGGCCGCTCGGCGGCGGTGAAGGTGCCGTCGCCGTTCTCCGCCAGGACGCGGGCCAGCGCGTTGCGGCGGGTGCCGCCCCACCAGTACGTGCGGGCGTAGTCGAAGACCAGCACGTCCGGGTCGCCGGTCTCGTCGAGACGGTCGGCCAGGGCGCGCAGCGCTCCCGGGGTGAGGGTGTCGTCGCTGTCCAGGAAGAGCAGGTGGTCGCCCGTCGCGAGCGGCATCCCGGCGTTGCGGGCCCGGCCGAGACCCACGTTCTCCGGCAGATGCAGCACCCGGACGCGCTCGTCACGGGCCGCGTACGCGTCGAGGATCGCTCCGCAGCCGTCGGGGGAGCGGTCGTCGACCGCGATCACCTCGATGTCGCGGTACGACTGTCCGAGCACCGAGTCGAGACAGGCGTGCAGATAGGCCTGCACCTTGTGGACCGGGACGATGACGCTGAAGCGGGGCACGTCAGCTCCTCACCAGGGTGGCGGCGGCGGGAGCGGGGACACGCTCCGCGAGCGGGATCACGGGCGGCAGCGCCTCGGGCGGCTCACCGAGCAGCACCCGGCGCACGACGCGTTCGGCGGCCCGCCCGTCGTCGAAGGCGCAGAACCGCTCCCGGAACCGGGCCCGCAGCGCGGCCGACCCCGCGTCCGCGTACGAGCCGTCGCGGAACACCCGGGCCAGCTCGTCGGGGGTGCGTGCGACCGGTCCCGGCGGTCCGGCCATCAGGTCGAAGCAGACCCCGCGGGTCTCCCGGTAGACGTCCCAGTCGTCGGCGTACACGACGATCGGGCGGTCCAGGTTGGCGTAGTCGAACATGATCGACGAGTAGTCGGTGATCAGCGCGTCGGCGGCCAGGCACACGTCCTCGGAGGAGCGGTGCGACGTGACGTCGATGATCCGGCCGGTGCTCCCGCGCCCGCCCCGGTCGTAGAAGTAGTGGGCGCGCAGCAGCACCACCACGTCCTCGCCGGCCGCCTCGCAGAACGCCTCCAGGTCGAGGCCGGGTTCGAAGCCCGTGTGGTGGTCGCGGTGGGTGGGCGCGTACAGCACCGCCCGCGCGCCCTCGGGGACGCCCAGCTCGGCGCGGATCCGGGCCACGTCGGCGGCGTCTGCCGTCAGGTACACGTCGTTGCGCGGATAGCCGTACTCCAGGTGCTCGTAGGAGCCGGGGAAGGCGCGCTCCCAGACGCGGGTGGAGTGGGGGTTGGAGGAGAGGTTGTAGTCCCAGCGGTCCACCCGGCCGAGCAGCTTGGTGAAGCTGCCCGTGGCGGCCGCCACCACCGGGTACGTCGACTGGTCGACGCCCATGGTCTTCAGCGGGGTGCCGTGCTGGGTCTGGAGGTGGACGCTGCCGGGGCGTTTCACGACGCCCTCCGCGAAGTTGGCGTTGTTCACGAAGTACGTGGCACGGGCCAGCACCGTCCAGTAGCGGCGGCTGCCGATGACCGCGTACTCGACGCCCTCCGGCACGGTGTGCGCCTGGTCGGCCTCCACCAGGAACACCGAGCGGATGTGCGGGGCGAGTGCGCGGGCCGCGCGGTGGATCGCGGCCGGGTTGCAGGCGTAGCCGCGGCCCCAGTAGGCGCAGTACACGGCGAGGCGCGGATCCAGCGGGCGGCGCAGCTGCCGGCGGTACAGCAGCCGGGTGCGCAGACC
>NZ_NEUB01000972.1 GCF_002910825.1 Streptomyces sp. SM1
GGGCCGGTCTCGGCGCGGCGGCCGGGAGAGGCCCCGGCACCGCGTTTCACGGGCGCCTGGGCGCCGTGCTGCGGGGGCGACGACGAGTGGTGCTTGGCGGGCATGACCGCTCCTGTCCGCGTCAACGTGGGTGGGCGGATGACTGTGGGGAGGTGGGTCCTGCGGGGTTTCTGTGGGGTGTACCCGCAGGAGCCTTCCCACACTGTTCGGGTGGGCAATCCGGCGATGTGTTAACTACTCACGCGTATGTCGACACACAAGACCGGCCTTGCCGGTACGGGACGGAGCCGGTCGTGGGAGTGCCCGGTATGGGCTCGTTCCCATCCCGGGCGGTGCGGTGCGGAGCCCGTCGGCTCCCGGCTCGCCACGGCGGCGGCATCGCGTGACGGGACGCGCGCGGAGCCCGGTGCGGCCGGTACGGCGGGCCCGGTCCGCGCCCCGCTGCCATTCCGTTCGGCACCCGCTTGACCAGTGCCTTTGCCGCCCGGGGCGGAGTCGGTTTCCGGTGGACGGTGAGCCGCTGCGCCGCCGGGCCCGCCATGGGGCCGGGCGGCCGTCGGCGCACCCGGGTGGGTGATCCGAGCGAGGGGGCCGCCCGCGGAGGGGAAGGCGGCAGGCGGTCCCGGGGCGAACGGATCGAGCGCCGGTCCGTGGTGGGAAAAGGCCGGATTCTTGCCCTGCCGGCCGGACGCCGGCACCTCGACCGCTCCCTTGCGGTCCGGCCGTGCCGGAACACACGCCTCCCCCTCCGCAGGAGGACCCCCTTCCGCGCGGGCCGGACACGTCTCCCACGGCCACCGGCTCCTCTCCCCGCCCCCTGCGGCCCTACTCCCCGCCCCGCTTCCGTGACCCGCCGGTTCCGGCCCGCCCATGAGGCCGGAACCAGCCATATCCGCCATCAGGTGAATCGTTTGCTTAGCGGCATGAAGCTACCCGTTTCTCCCAGCTTCCCGCGCGGACGGTGTCCGCGCCGGTACTGTCGGCTGCGATGCCCGGACGCACACCGCGTCTCTCACGAACGCGCCGAGGTGAACAGTGAAGGCGATCCGTCGATTCACCGTCCGACCCGTGCTCCCCGAACCCCTCGGGCCCCTGAGCGATCTGGCCCGCAATCTGCGCTGGTCCTGGCACGACGGGACCCGTGACCTGTTCCGCTCCGTAGACCCCGAGCGCTGGGCCGCCACCGGCCGGGACCCCGTACGGCTGCTCGGCAGCGTGGCGACCGAGCGGCTCACCGAGCTGGCCGCGGACCGCGACTTCCTGGACCGTCTCGACACCGTCGCGGGCGATCTGCACGCCTACATGACCGGCGACCGCTGGTACCAGGCGCAGCCCGGACGCCTGCCCGCCGCCGTCGCCTACTTCTCCCCGGAGTTCGGCATCACGGCCGCGCTGCCGCAGTACTCCGGCGGTCTCGGCATCCTGGCCGGCGACCATCTCAAGGCCGCCAGTGACCTCGGCGCCCCGCTCATCGGCGTCGGTCTGCTCTACCGGCACGGATACTTCCGCCAGTCCCTGTCCCGGGACGGCTGGCAGCAGGAGCACTACCCCGTCCTCGACCCCAACGAGCTGCCGCTGGACCAGCTCAAGGAGGCCGACGGCAGCCCCGCCCAGATCACCCTCGCCCTGCCCGGCGACCGCTCCCTGCGCGCCCGGATCTGGCTGGCCCAGGTGGGCAGGATCCCGCTGCTCCTGCTGGACTCCGACGTCGAGGAGAACGACCTCGGTGAACGCGGGGTGACCGACCGGCTCTACGGCGGCGGCAGCGAGCACCGGCTGCTCCAGGAGATGCTGCTCGGCATAGGAGGTGTCCGCGCGGTGCGCACGTACTGCCGGCTCACCGGGCACGCCGCACCCGAGGTCTTCCACACCAACGAGGGGCACGCCGGCTTCCTCGGCCTGGAGCGCATCGCCGAACTGCGTGCCGACGGGCTGGACTTCGACGCGGCGCTCGAGGCGGTCCGCGCGGGGACCGTGTTCACCACCCACACGCCCGTGCCGGCCGGCATCGACCGCTTCGACCGCGACCTCGTCGCCCGGCACTTCGGCCCGCACGCCGAGCTGCCGGGGATGGAGGTCGACCGCATCCTCAGGCTCGGCATGGAGACCTATCCCGGAGGCGAGCCCAACCTCTTCAACATGGCCGTGATGGGGCTGCGCCTCGCCCAGCGCGCCAACGGCGTCTCCCTGCTGCACGGTCACGTCAGCCGGGAGATGTTCTCCGGGCTCTGGCCGGGCTTCGACCCCGAGGAGGTGCCCATCACCTCCGTGACCAACGGGGTGCACGCGCCCACCTGGGTCGCCCCCGAGGTGTTCCGGCTCGGTGCCCGCCAGATCGGCACCCAGCGCGCCGAGGAGGCACTGAGCGTCGGTGACTCGGACCGCTGGGACTCCGTGGCGGACATCGACGACCAGGACATCTGGGAGCTGCGCCGGTCCCTGCGCGAACTGCTGGTGCTGGAGGTCCGCGAACGGCTGCGCGCCTCCTGGCGGCAGCGCGGCGCCGGGACGGCCGAGCTGGGCTGGATCGACGGGGTGCTCGACCCGGACGTGCTGACCATCGGTTTCGCCCGGCGCGTCCCGTCGTACAAACGGCTGACGCTGATGCTGCGCGACCGGGACCGGCTGATGGACCTGCTGCTGCATCCCGACCGGCCGGTGCAGATCGTGATCGCCGGGAAGGCGCACCCGGCCGACGACGGCGGCAAGCGGCTCATCCAGGAACTGGTCCGCTTCGCCGACGACCCGCGCGTACGCCACCGGATCGTGTTCCTGCCCGACTACGGCATGGCCATGGCGCAGAAGCTCTACCCGGGCTGCGACATCTGGCTGAACAATCCGCTGAGGCCGCTGGAGGCGTGCGGCACCAGCGGGATGAAGGCGGCGCTCAACGGCTGCCTCAACCTGTCCGTGCTGGACGGCTGGTGGGACGAGTGGTTCCAGCCCGACTTCGGCTGGGCCATTCCCACGGCGGACGGCGCCGGGACCGCCCCGGACCGGCGCGACGACATAGAGGCCGCGGCGCTGTACGACCTGCTGGAGCAGCGGGTGACGCGGTCCTTCTACGAGCGCGGGCGCAGCGGGCTGCCGGACCGGTGGATCGAGATGGTGCGCCGGACGCTGAGCCTGCTCGGCCCGAAGGTGCTGGCCGGCCGCATGGTCCGGGAGTACGTCGAGCGCCTCTACGCGCCCGCCGCGCACGCCCACCGCGCGATGGACGCGGACTCCGCGCGGGCGCTCGCCGCGTGGAAGTCGAGGGTGCGGGGCGCCTGGCACGGGGTGACCGTCGACCATGTCGAGACGTCCGTGGCGACGGCCACCGCCCAGCTCGGTGCGACGCTCGGGCTGCGGGTGCGGGTGGGGCTCGGCGGCGGGATCGAACCGGAGGACGTCGAGGTGCAGGCGGTCGCCGGGCGGGTGGACGAGGAGGACCGCATCACCGATGCGACGGCCGTGCCGCTGAAGCCGGTGGGCACCTGCGACGAGGAGGGGCGCTGGGTGTACGAGGGCCCGCTGTCCCTGGACCGTACGGGCCCCTTCGGCTACACGGTCCGCATCCTCCCCAGCCACCGGCTGCTGGCGTCGGGCGCCGAGCTGGGGCTGGTGGCGGTGCCGGCGGAGGACGTGGCGGAGGCGGCGGGGCTGCTGATGCGGTGAGGTCTTCCCGCGCGGGCGACGGCGCGGTGCCGATGGGCATGGCACCGCGCCGAGGCGGGCGGGGAGCGCTGTGCCGGATCAGCCCGCGCCGCAGTTGCCGACCGACGGCGCGGGGCTGGAGGGCCCGCTGGCGGTGAAGCCGAACGACGTCGACTGCCCCGCACCCAGGGTGCGGTGGTGACCGGCCGGGGTCACGGTCACCACGTTCCCGCTCCTGCCGGCCGTGCCGTTCCAGAGCGAGACGATCGTCTGGTTGCCGGCGAACGTCAGCGGCACGCTCCAGTTGGAGACGCCGCCGCTGCCCGCGGTGATGGTCACCTCACCGTTGAACCCGTTGTTCCACGCGTTGGTGGTGCGGTACGTGGCGTTGCAGGCGCCCGTGGCCGGCGGCGGTGTCGTCTCCCCGTCGTCCGGCGGCGGTGTGGTGTTCCCGCCGCTGAGGGAGATGTTGGAGCTGCCGGAGCTCTGGTAGCCCTCGGTGGCCATGATCATGTAGTAGTTGAAGGCCCCCAGCGGCATCCCGGCCGCCTGCCAGGCGTCGAAGTGGGTGCCGGTGTTGATGGTGCCGCTGGACCGCTTGCTGTTCCGGACGCTCCAGTACTGCTGGAAGGTCTTGGTGCCCTCCACCGACGGCGCGTCGCGGCGGGTGGACTCGTAGATCGTGTAGGAACCGCCGTCGGCGTCGACCGTGCCGCGCCGCTGTCCGGCCGAACCGGGGTCGTGCGGGCCGTGGTTCTCGACGATGTAGTACTCCACCAGCGGGTTGGAGGTCCACCCGTACAGCGCCAGGTAGCCGTTGCTGCCCGGGTCGAACATGCCGGAGCAGGTGACGTTCCGCCGGCTGCCGTTGCTCCAGCCGAGGCCGCCGACCCAGTTGTTGGTGTTGCTCCACCGGCTGCTGTACTGCCCGGCGGCCCCCAGCGTCATGCTGACGGAGCCGGGGGAGTCGGTCCAGAAGGAGTAGTAGTACCCGTTGTACGTACCGGTCGAGTTGCTGGTGAGGACCTGGTCGGCGCGGGCCGTACCGGGCAGCAGCAGACCCGACCCCGCCGCTGCCACCAGTGCCCCGGCACCGCCGAGGACGAGCTTTCTGCGGCTGACCGGACGGGGGCCGGAGCCGTGTGGGGGTGCGCTCATCGAACTGTTCCTCCTCGTGAAGGCACCGTCGGTGACAGGGAGACACGCCGAGCCCACCTCGGCGTTCACCAACGAGGCGACAGAGACCGGTCCTGCCCCTACGGCGCACGCACGGCCGGAGAGCGCCACAACAGTCGTGCGGGGTCCTCGAGTTGTCAATAGTTTCGTAATGTTCCCGAATTTTTTCGATGACCCGATCCGGTGCCGCACCTGGGTCAGGAGGGGTGCTCACGTGCTGGTGGCGGGGGAGTCGACGCCGTCACCGGCGTGACGATGCGAAACTTTCGAACCCGTGGAGGTCAGTACTCGTCGAGGCCGTGGGTGGCCAGGCGGCGGAGGACCTTGCCGCAGCGGCGGGCGTAGGCGTGCTGGAGGCCCCGGGTGGCCGGGCCGCCCGCGCGGGAGTACCAGCGGGCGGGGCGGCTGAATGCGGAGACGGTCAGCCATACCGTTCCGTCGCCGGTGCGGTCCACCACGAAGGCCTCCTCGCCGCTCTCCGGGTGGCCGGCCAGGGTGCCGTACGCCCAGCCGGCCCTGCGGTGCTCCTCGACCGTCCACACCACCCGGCACGGGGCCCTGACCACGCCGGCGAGGGTGACGGTGACGTCGACGTCCGGGGCCGCGCGGTCGGCGGAGGTCTCGATGCCGACGCCCAGTGCCCGGTGCAGTTCCCAGGTGAGCAGCGCCTCCGCCGCCTGGCGGAAGACCGGCTCGCCCTCGCCGAGACGGGTGCGTACCCGCATGGGGTGGTAGCCGGGAGGGCAGAATCCGGGATCCCGGGTCGCGCCGACGTGGTCGTAGGTGAAGTCCGCCGAAGACATGGGACCCAAGAGTAGGGCGGCGCCCACGCCTTCGGGGAAGGCGGGGCGCCGCTCGGGTCACTCGCTCCCGGTTTACGGGAAGGTGAGCTTCCAGCCGCTGATGTAGCCGGTGTCGTACGACGCCTGGTCCTGCACACGCAGCTTCCAGGTGCCGTTGGCGGTCTCGGCGGAGGCGTTGACCGTGAAGGTCTCCTTGATGTCGTCCGCGGAGCCGCCGGTGCGGCTGCGCAGGTTGTACACCGAGCCGTCCGGGGCCACCAGGTCGACGACCAGGTCGCCGCTCCAGGTGTGCACGATGTCGGTGGTGACCTGGAGGTTGGACGGCGCGTTGCCCGACCGTCCGGTGACGGTGATCGAGGACGTCACCGCGGCACCGTTGTCCGGGATCGACACGTCGGCGGTGTTCTCGAAGGACGTACCGCCGCCGCCGCCGTCACCGGATCGCGAGCCGACGTTGATGGCCGCCCACGCGTCCTGCACGCCCCTGTACTCGGCGCTGTCCGTGCCGTACAGCTCACCGGTGGCCGCCAGGGTACCGGTGCGGGCGCCGGCGTAGTTGGTGGTGGAGGTGAACTTCGTGGTCAGCGCGCGGAACCAGATCTTCTCGGCCTTGGCGCGGCCGATGCCGGTGACCGGGAGGCCGTCCGAGGTGGGTGAGTCGTAGGTGACACCGTTGATGGTCTTGGTGCCGCTGCCCTCGCTCAGCAGGTAGAAGAAGTGGTTCGCGGGCCCGGACGAGTAGTGGACGTCGATGTTGCCGATGCCCGAGTACCAGGAGTCCTTGGACGCGCCGTCCTTGCTCGGCTTGTCCATGTAGCGCAACGGGGTGCCGTCGCCGCGGATGTTGATCTCCTCGCCGATGAGGTAGTCACCGACGTCGGAGGAGTTGTTGGCGTAGAACTCGACCGTCGTGCCGAAGATGTCGCTCGTCGCCTCGTTCAGGCCGCCGGACTCGCCGCTGTAGTTGAGGCCCGCGGTGTTCGAGGTCAGACCGTGGGTCATCTCGTGCGCGGCCACGTCGATCGAGGTGAGCGGGTTGGCGTTGCCGGAGCCGTCGCCGTAGGTCATGCAGAAGCAGCTGTCCGACCAGAAGGCGTTGACGTAGTTGTTGCCGTAGTGGACCCGGGAGTAGGCGCCCACGCCGTTGCCGCGGATTCCGCTGCGGCCGTGCACGTTCTTGTAGTAGTCCCAGGTCAGAGCGGCCCCGTAGTGGGCGTCGGCGCCGGCCGACTCCAGGTTGGACGGGCTGCCGTTGCCCCACACGTCGTCGGAGCCGGAGAACAGCGTGCCGGTACCGGACGTGCCGCGGTTGAGGTTGTACGTCTTGTGCCCGCCGCGCGCCCCGTCGGTGAGGTTGTACGACGACCCCGACTGGGTGGTGGTCAGGTCGACGGTGCCGCTGTAGACGGTGTGGCCGGTTCCGTTCTGGATGGCCTCCCACTCGTACAGCTTCTCGCCCGTGGTGGCGTCCGTGACGACGTGCAGTTCCTGCGGGGTGCCGTCGTGCTGTAGGCCACCGACGATCGTCTCGTAGGCCACGACCGGCGTGCCCTTCGCCGCCCAGATCACCTTGCGCGGGGCGCGGTCGACGTCGGCGCCCTCGGCCTTCTCGGCCCTGGCGGCGGACAGGGCCTGCCGCTCGGCGTCGGCGGCCGGCACCTCGGCGGTGGTGGTCGCCGGCTTCACCGCGGCCCGGGTGGCCTTGACGACGGCGTCGGCCGCGCCGGCCGTGTCGCCCTGGACGACCAGGTCGCCGCCGAGGACGGGCAGCCCGTCGTAGGTGCGCTCGTAGCGGACGTGCACGGTGCCGTCGCGGTCCTTGAGGACGTCACGGACGACGAGCTTCTCCTTCGCGCCCAGTCCGAGGTCCTTCGCTGTCTCCGCCTTGGTGACGTTGGCCTCGCGGATCAGTGCGGCGCGCTGGGCGGGGGTGAGCGCGACCGACTCGGCGCCCGGCTTCGCCTTGCTCGCGGCCGCCGGCGTCTGCTCCGGGGCGGCGGTGGCGGTGCCGGACTGCACGGCCGTGGCGATCAGCGCGGCCACCCCGGCGAGGGCGACGGCGGCGGCGCGGCGGTGCGTGCTGTGGGGGGTGCGTCTGTGGGACGACCTGGTTCTCAACGCTGACTCCTTCTGCGTGGCCACGGGTCGCGCGGCCTGGGGAGACCGGCCGGCTGGTGAGCCGTCCGGGCAGAACGGAAGTGCTGTGAGCCGTGGCCGCCGTGCAGCGGTGGGGTGACGCCGTGGGGTGGAGCTGTGAGGTTGCTGTTCAGCGGCCGTGGGAAGAGTGGCAGGGGATCGCGGTTGCTGTCAGGACCGCGTCAAGAAATTGGCCGGAAATCGTTCGTTGTGCGGGAGTCAGGGTTCGGTATACGAACGGTCAAAGCGTGACGTGGGCGGGGTCGGCCGTCCGTGGACATCAGGCGCGTGACATCGACGGAACCGGCCCCGTCAGCGGCTCGGGGATCAGCGCCCACAGTGCCGCCAGGGCGGCGAACGCGGCGACGGGCGCGAGGACGCCGCGGCGGCCGGTCGCCCACCGGGCCCGGAACCGCACCGGGTCCTCCACCAGCACCCTGGACAGCCAGGCCGCCAGGCCGCCAGGACGGACAGGGCGAGGACGACGGCCGCGCCCCCGCCGCCCCTTCCCTCCCCCACTCTCGGCTTCGCTCGAGCGGGGGGACCCCCATCGTCCCCGGGGCTGCGCCCCGGACCCCCTGTGGCCCTGAACGGGCCTTGTCCTCGAACGCCGGACCGGCTCAGGGCTTGGGCCGCGTCCTCTCAGACTGCGCTGGAAGGGGGCGCCCCGGGTGGGGTGGTGGGGTGGTTGGTGTGCCAGGAGTGCCACAGGGAGGCGTAGACGCCGTCGGCGGCCACCAGGGCGTCGTGCGGGCCCAGTTCGGTCAGCCGGCCGTTCTCCATGACGGCCACGCGGTCCGCGTCGTGCGCCGTGTGCAGACGGTGGGCGATGGCGATGACCGTACGGCCTTCCAGTACGGCGGCCAGGGCGCGTTCGGTGTGCCGCGCGGTCGTCGGGTCGAGCAGAGCCGTCGCCTCGTCGAGAATCAGGGTGTGCGGGTCCGCCAGTACCACCCGGGCCAGGGCCAGTTGCTGGGCCTGGGAGCCGTCGGTGGCGTGACCGGCCTCGCCCAGTTCGGTGTCCAGCCCCTCCGGCAGTTCCCGCACCCACGTCCCGGCGCCGACCACGGTCAGCGCGGCCCACAACTCGTCGTCGGAAGCCGCTGGCTCGGCGATACGCAGGTTGTCGCGGACCGAACCGAGGAACACATGGTGCTCCTGGGTGACCAGCACCACCTGCCGTCGCAGCCGCTCCGGGTCCAGTTCGGCCACGGGCACCCCGCCCACCGTCACCGTCCCCGCGGTCGGCGCGTCCACACCCGCCAGCAGTCTGCTCAGCGTGGTCTTGCCGGCCCCGGACGGCCCCACCACCGCGAGCCGTTCCCCCGGTGTCACGGTCAGATCGACCCCGCGCAGCACCTCGCCGCCCCCGTCGTACGCGTAGCGCACCCCGGTCACGTCGATGCGGTCGCCGGACGGGTCCGGACCGTCGCCCCGCCGCACCGCGCGCGGCGCCCGGGCCAGCCCCTCCACACGGGCGAAGGAGGCACCACTGGCCTGCAGCTGCTCCAGCCGCATCAGCACCTCGTCCAGCGGCCCGGTCAGCTGCAGCAGATACAGCGAGGTCGCCACCACCGCCCCGAGGCTCACCATGCCCTCCTGGTGCAGCCATCCGCCGAGCAGCAGCACCCCGGCCACCGGCACGACATACGACGTCTCGACCACCGGGAAGAACACCGTACGCAGGAACAGCGTGTGGAACCGGGTGCGCCGGGAGGTCTCCAGGGCCTCGCGGGAGGCCCGGATCCGCCGTTCCTCCAGGCGGAACGCCTCCACCGTACGGGCCCCCGCGGCCGTGGCCGCGACGATCTCCGCCACGTCCGAGTTGGCCGCGCCCTCCGCGAGGTAGGCGTCGCGGGCCCGGCGCAGGTACCAGCGCAGCACCAGCCAGATCGGCGTCAGTCCGAGCAGACCGAGCACGCCGAGCAGCGGGTCCACCACCAGCACCGCGGCCATCACGAACAGCGACTGCACCGCGTTGACCAGCAGCGCGGGACCGGCGTCACGCAGCGTGGTGCCGACGGTGGTGACGTCCGCCGTGCCCCGCGCCGTCAGATCGCCCGTGCCGGCCCGCTCCACCACCGACGACGGCAGCGACAGCGCCCGGTCCACGAACCGCTCCCGTACCCGGGCCAGCGTCCGCTCGCCGAAGCGGTGCCCCACGTACCGGGCCCACCGGGACAGCAGCAACTGTATGACGGCGCACAGCAGGATGACCGGCGCCAGCCGGTC
>NZ_NEUB01000973.1 GCF_002910825.1 Streptomyces sp. SM1
TGACCTTCCCCTCGTAGCGTAGAGGCCGTGACTGCAGGGGAAGTTGGGAGTCATGGCGGAGAAGAGGCGGAAGTTCGACGCGGAGTTCCGTGAGGGGGCTGTGCGTATCGTGACCGAGACAGGCAAGCCGCTCGCGCAGGTCGCGAGGGAGCTGGGGATCAACGAGACCACGTTGGCCAGCTGGGTCTCTCGCGCCCGGCGGAACGGTGCGGCTGCTGGCGGGCGGAGCGAGAGCGTCCAGGAGGAACTGGAGCGACTGCGCAGGCGCAACACCGAGCTGACCAAAGAGAACAAGGAACTGGCCATGGAGCGTGATGTCCTCAAACGCTGCATGGTCCTGTGGGTGAAGTAGCTGTGGCGGACCCGGCGGCTCTCGTCGGGGTGATCAGCGACCAGAGGACCGGGCACGGCATCCCGCACACTGTCTCCTGCCGCGCGCTCGGCGTATCCGAGGCGTGGTTCCACAAGTGGCGACGTCGCCCGGCCGAGCCGACGAAACGCGAGGTCAGACGGGCGATGCTGGAGGAGAGGATCACGTACTTCTTCCGCCGCTCGGGCGAGACCTACGGGTCACCGAGGATCACGCTGGACCTGTGGGCCGCGGGCTGGCAGGTCTCGGTGAACACGGTCGCCGAGATCATGGCCGAGCTCGGGCTCCAGGGCCGTAAACCGCCCCGCAGGCGCCGCTCGCTGACCCGGCAGGGCAAGCGCAAAGCGGCCCCTGACCTGGTGCACCGCCACTTCGACGCGGTCTCCCCAAACGTCCTATGGGTGGGCGATATGACCGAAATCGAGACCGGGGAGGGAAAGTTGTACCTGGCCACGGTCATCGACCTGTTCTCGCGCCGACTGCTCGGCTATGCGATGGGTGCGCATCACGACGCTGCCCTGGTCGCCGCGTCGCTGAAGATGGCCGCCACCACGCGCGGCGGCGATGTGGACGGCGTGATCTTCCACTCCGACCGCGGCAGCGAATACACCAGTCAGGCGTACAACGAGCTGTGTGACCGGCTGGGCGTGGTGCAGTCCATGGGGCGGGTCGGGTCGGCGCTGGACAACGCCGCCGCGGAGTCGTTCAACTCGCTGATCAAGGTCGAGTACATCCACCGGCACCAGTTCGCCACCCGGACCGAGGCCCGGCTGAAGATCGCCACCTGGATCACCGGCTTCTACAACATGCGCCGCAGACACTCCGCGGCCGGCGGGCTACCGCCGGTGGAGTTCGAACAGATCATCAGCGAAGCACGCGCCAGCCACCATCAGGAGGACCTGGCCGCATAAGGAAGGTCTCTACGCTTCCAGGGGATTGACACGTCTGTCAACGTCGGCGGCGGCACGTGGTCCTACGGCGTGGGCTGTTGCAGCGTGTGGTCGAACTACAAGCACCCGAGCGTCAACCACTCGTCTTCGGTGCACGGCAACTACTGGTCTTACAGCGCCTGCACCTCGCCCGGCTCCTGGTCTCTCGCCTCGGCGGAGGTGGACAGCTCTTCCGTTGGCTCGTCCTACTGGGACAAGGGCTGCACGAAGTAGTCCTGCGTCGGCCGGGGGTCGAGGTAGCTCCGCTACCTCGACCCCCGGCCGGCTTGCGGTTGCATGATGATTGAGTCTTTCCCGGTAAGCGCCCGTCGCTCGCTGTGATCGCGATGCTTGCGCTGCGGCCCGTGCGGTCCCCAAGTCCGGGCAGACGTAAGGCCCCTGGTAGGAACGATCTTGCGACGGATTGTTCTGACCGAGGGGCCTCACGTGCCGACCAGTGTCACATACACCGCGGTGCTCGATGTGAAGCGGTCCACCGCCGAGCACCTGGCCCGGCTGCTGCGCGATCACCGCGTCGCGGCCGGAACCCGCAGGGGCAGGCGTGCGCTGGGCTGCTTCCCGCAGGCGGTGCTCGTCCTGCGCTGGTTCATCGACGGCACCCGCCTTTCCCAACTCGCCCGCGACAACGGCCTGTCGGCCTCCACCGCATACCGCTACCTCCATGAGGGGCTGACCGTTCTGGCGGCCGGGGCACCGGACCTCGCCACCGCGTTGGAACGCGCGAAGGCGGCCGGGCTGACGCATCTGAACCTCGACGGCACCGTCATCCGCACCGACCGCGTCGCCGCCCCCGGCCCCAACG
>NZ_NEUB01000974.1 GCF_002910825.1 Streptomyces sp. SM1
TGTCAATCCCCTGGAAGCGTAGAGACCTTCCTTATGCGGCCAGGTCCTCCTGATGGTGGCTGGCGCGTGCTTCGCTGATGATCTGTTCGAACTCCACCGGCGGTAGCCCGCCGGCCGCGGAGTGTCTGCGGCGCATGTTGTAGAAGCCGGTGATCCAGGTGGCGATCTTCAGCCGGGCCTCGGTCCGGGTGGCGAACTGGTGCCGGTGGATGTACTCGACCTTGATCAGCGAGTTGAACGACTCCGCGGCGGCGTTGTCCAGCGCCGACCCGACCCGCCCCATGGACTGCACCACGCCCAGCCGGTCACACAGCTCGTTGTACGCCTGACTGGTGTATTCGCTGCCGCGGTCGGAGTGGAAGATCACGCCGTCCACATCGCCGCCGCGCGTGGTGGCGGCCATCTTCAGCGACGCGGCGACCAGGGCAGCGTCGTGATGCGCACCCATCGCATAGCCGAGCAGTCGGCGCGAGAACAGGTCGATGACCGTGGCCAGGTACAACTTTCCCTCCCCGGTCTCGATTTCGGTCATATCGCCCACCCATAGGACGTTTGGGGAGACCGCGTCGAAGTGGCGGTGCACCAGGTCAGGGGCCGCTTTGCGCTTGCCCTGCCGGGTCAGCGAGCGGCGCCTGCGGGGCGGTTTACGGCCCTGGAGCCCGAGCTCGGCCATGATCTCGGCGACCGTGTTCACCGAGACCTGCCAGCCCGCGGCCCACAGGTCCAGCGTGATCCTCGGTGACCCGTAGGTCTCGCCCGAGCGGCGGAAGAAGTACGTGATCCTCTCCTCCAGCATCGCCCGTCTGACCTCGCGTTTCGTCGGCTCGGCCGGGCGACGTCGCCACTTGTGGAACCACGCCTCGGATACGCCGAGCGCGCGGCAGGAGACAGTGTGCGGGATGCCGTGCCCGGTCCTCTGGTCGCTGATCACCCCGACGAGAGCCGCCGGGTCCGCCACAGCTACTTCACCCACAGGACCATGCAGCGTTTGAGGACATCACGCTCCATGGCCAGTTCCTTGTTCTCTTTGGTCAGCTCGGTGTTGCGCCTGCGCAGTCGCTCCAGTTCCTCCTGGACGCTCTCGCTCCGCCCGCCAGCAGCCGCACCGTTCCGCCGGGCGCGAGAGACCCAGCTGGCCAACGTGGTCTCGTTGATCCCCAGCTCCCTCGCGACCTGCGCGAGCGGCTTGCCTGTCTCGGTCACGATACGCACAGCCCCCTCACGGAACTCCGCGTCGAACTTCCGCCTCTTCTCCGCCATGACTCCCAACTTCCCCTGCAGTCACGGCCTCTACGCTACGAGGGGAAGGTCAAAGGCGTCGTCCCCCAGGATCGGACGGACAGCGTCGATGACCTCGGCCTTGTGCATACAGGCGCCGAGCACCGCGCACTCGGCCTCCACATTGAAGGGAGGCTCAGCCTGCCCATCGTGATTCGACGCGTGGCCGTACTCGAAGTGGGATGGCGTATTCGGTCGGGCGTCGGTCATACTGGGCAACAGCTCCTCTGCTCGCGGGCCATACGGGACGGCAATCCCGGCCACGCGGGTCGATCGCTAGGGATGGCGGTTGAGAGGTTTGCGCTTGGCCCCCGGTGACAGCCGGGGGCTTTTTGCATGCGGTGCTACGTCGGGTGGGCCGCGGGGGCTCCTTCGGGTTCATGGGGGCGGGGCTATCACCATGCCATACGAATTGCCGATTGCAGAAGCATCCTGCATGTCGCAGAACCCATGCTACTCTTTAGAGGTCGCTGCACATGGCAGTGCATTGCTACGAACGGAAGGAGGTGGCCGTGACCGACGAAGACGACCCGCAGGGCGTGCTGCTCAGCGGCGAGGCCAACGTCGCCGTGCGCATCAAACTTGAGCGCGAGGCGCGCGGCTGGAGCACCAACGCCCTGTCCGACCGCCTGAACGAGGCCGGCTTCGACATGAACCCGTCGGCGGTCTGGCGCATCGAGAACGGCAAGCGCCGCATCAACCTCGACGAGGCCATTGGCTTCGCCGAGGTCCTCGGCATCGACCTGCGCAACCTCGTCGGCCCCCCGCAGCTCGCCGCCCAGGCCCGCGCCATGGAACTCATCGACGCCGTCGTGGACGCATTCCGCGAGACTCAGCGAGCCAACGCCGCCTACACCCAGGCGCGTGACGCCCTGGACGCCTACCTCGCCAAGCACCCTGACATCCGCGAGGAAGCGGACGTGATGGTCTCCAACGCCATGGCCGAGGCGTCCACCAGGCACCTGCTGGAGACGTACAGACCGTCACCCGACGAGCACCGCAACGAGGCCGGCACCTCCGACGAGGCATAGCCTCCGGCCTCCATCCGCTCCCGTCCTGGGCCCGCAAACCCCCAGCACGGGCACCTCACCCCATCCCCAGCGATCGACCGGCGGACCGGTGTTGCCGCACCCATGCCCGCCAGAAGAGGACCCACCCCTTGCGCCAACCCGCAATACCCTCTGCCTCCGCATCGATCCCGCGCCCGAATGCCGCCCTCCCTCCCCGTATCCCGCCGCCGTGTTCCCGCCCACCCGGCGGTCACGGTGGCGCGGTGCGGAAGGTGCGGCTCCTTTGACTGAGGACGAGTGGTTGCGCCGCGTAGAGGCGCAACTCCCCGACCGCGATGAGGAGTGGATCGACGATCTGCTCCGCATCTTCGGCATAGACCGGTCGTGAACCAACGAAGCCGGGTCCCCAGCAGGCAAGGGGGACCCGGCTTCCATCTGTCACCTAAGCACCGGCTCGATGTCCGCCGGATCGAAGATCGGCCCGTTGGACGCGGGCTTGATGATGACCGCGCGGAAGACCTTGAGGACCGCGGCGCGCTGCTGCTCGATCGCCAGGTTCTCCCACCGCCCCCGTATGTCGATGGGCCCCGCCGAGAAGGTCGCGGCCTCTGCCCGATGCAGGGCTCGCTCCCGATGCAGTTCCGCGATCTGCTTCTCCAGGTCCTCGGTGAGCGCGATGTAGCGAGCGGCCGACATACGCTTCTCCTGCCAAGCCTGCTTGAACTCGGCCATGTCCCGTTCCAGGGAGGCGAGTTGCTCCTCCTTCGTCCACTCAGGCGCGCGCTGGCGCACGTGCGCCAGCGCCTTGTCCGAGCTGAGGAACACGGCGTTCCTGATGAGGCGGTCGACCGGTTCGCCGGCCCTCGCCACTCCCCCGCATCCCCCGTCGTTCTTGCCCGGGCACGCGTACCGGAACTGGGATGACGTCTTCGACTTCCGGTAGGACGGGAAGGCCCGCATCTTGGCGCCGCATCGACCGCACCGAGCGATACCGGAGAGCAGATACTTGGTGGCGTAGTCCCGTGCGCTGCGCCCCTCCGACTCCTTCCGTACCTTCTCCATGAGCAGGTACCACTCGTCGGGGGTGACGATCGGCTCCCAGTCGCCGACGACAGGGGCACCGTACTCGTCCAGGAACAACTCCCCCTGGTGCATCCGGTAACCGCAGATCCGCGGGTTCACGAGCATCCGCTTGACCTTGGAGTCGTCGAAGACGCCACCGCTGTGCGACCTGACCCCCTTGTCACGCCACTCTCGCGCGATGGACGCCCATCGAACGCCGCCCAGGAAGTCCCTCACGGCCTTGCGGAGGTTCTCCGCCTCGTCCGGTACCAGCGTCCTGCGATCCTCGCGGTTCCAGCCGTACGGCGCCCGGCCACCCGGGAGTTTGCCCTGCGTCGCGAGTTCCAGGTGCTTGCGCTTCGTCCGCTTCGACGTGTCCGCCGAGGACTTGTTGGCGATGGTCACCTTGATCCGCGCGATGAACCGGCCGTTCTCCGTGGACAGGTCGATATCCGACGCCGAGACGGAGTCGAAGACGAGGTGGCGCTTGCGGCGCTCGACATCCTCGTACTCGTCGATCCACGCCTCCAGTTCGCGTGGCTGGCGTGTGAAGCGGTCGATGTCCCAGGCGACGACTCCGTCGATCCGCCCCGCCTTGAGGTCCTCCAGCATCTGGCGGAACTCCGGGCGCACGGTCTTGCGCTTGTACGCCGAGAGGTCGTTGTCCTCATAGACCCTGGCCACCTCCCAGCCCCTGGCGGCACAGTGCAGTCGGCAGTCCTCCTCCTGCCGCGCGACGCCCAGCCCTTCGGCCTCGTCGTCTTTGCTGATCCGGGTGTAGATGCCCACCTGTATGGCCCCGGAGGACCCCCGTCGTGCTGCCATGCGCCGGATCGTCGCACATCGCGATCAGATACATCAACCGCCGTTCTCATTTACCCTCGGACCACGGCCGATTCCTCGTGCAGACGTCCCGAACGCCTGGCCACAAGTGGCAGACTGGCGGCATGACGACGCACAAGAACCTGCTCGGCGGTCCGGATCCGACGTACCTCCCGGAGAACGAAGAGGCGTACCGCCTGCTGGGCGAGGAGTCCCGGTCACCGGCCGAGGTGGCGGCGAAGTACCCCACGTTCTCGCTCGCCTGGGCCATGCTCGCCGACGACGCCTTCGAGGCGGGGCGAGTGATCGAGTCGTACGCCTACGCGCGCACCGGCTATCACCGCGGCCTGGACTCACTGCGCCGTGCCGGATGGAAGGGGCACGGCCCCATCCCTTGGGACCACCGGGCCAATCGCGGGTTCCTGCGCTGTCTCGCCGCCCTCGCCCGTGCCGCCGGCGAGATCGACGAGAAGGACGAGACGGAGCGTTGCTGGCAGTTCCTCAAGGACAGCAGCGCCGAGGCGTACACCGAACTGAAGCGGTAGTCACCGCAGTGGAAACGTCTGTGCCGCCGTCACTCAGACAGCGGCGGCGGCACGGAATGCAAAAACGACACGATCACATGTAGCGCCGTTCTCCCACGGCACGGGTCCGTGGCCCTTCCAGCCGCTGCGGCGCAGCGCGTCGAGCCCGCGGTGGTAGCCCGTACGGGCGTACGCGTACGACTCGACGACGCTGCTCCGCTCGAACGCCTCGTCGGCCAGCCGCGCCCAGGCCAGCGAGGAAGTGGGGTGCTGGGCGGCGACATCGGCGGCCGAGGTGCCCGAGGCGAGCAGCTCGCGCGGGCCGGGGTCGTCGGGAAGGTGGGTCGGGGGCGGGCCCCCGAGGAGGTTCTCGTGAATCGACATGGGTCCAGTCTCGTACATCAGGGTGCCTCTCCGGCGCGCCGCTCCCCCGCCTCCAGCGGCGGCACCGCGACGCTGCCGTGCGTGCGGCACTCCGGGCGGCGGCAGTCCGGGGTGGGGCGGCGTACGGTCGCGAAGGCGAGGGCGGAGCCCGCCACGAGGACGCCCGCGCACAGCACCATCGCCCGCCGGAACGCGTCGTCGAAGGCGTCGGGGAGCCGGTACGCCTCCGGCCCCATCCCGGCGAGCAGCGGCAGCGCCGCCACCGCGACCAGGCCGGCCGCGCGGGCGGCGGCGTTGTTGATGCCGCTGGCCAGGCCCGCCCGCGCGGTGTCCACGGAGGCGAGGACGGTCGCGGTCAGCGGGGCGACCAGGGTGACCATGCCGAGGCCGAGCACCAGCAGTGCGGGCAGCACCTCGGACGGGTACGAGGCACCCGGCCCGACCCGCAGCATCAGCAGCATCCCGGCCGCGCACAGCAGCGGTCCGACGGTGAGGGGGATGCGCGGGCCGATCCGGTCGGCCAGCTCGCCCGAGCGGGCGGAGAGCAGCAGCATCAGCGCGGTCGTGGGCAGCAGCGCCGTACCGGCGGCGAGGGCGGACCAGCCGACGACGACCTGGAGCTGGAGCGCGGCGAGGAAGAAGAAGCCGCCGAAGGCCGCGTACACGCACAGGGTGACGACGTTGACCGCGGTGAACTGGCGGGAGGCGAAGATGGCCGGCGGCATCATCGGGTGCGGGCGGCGTTTCTCGACGAGGACGAAGGCGACCGCGGCGGCCAGGCCGGCGACGGCCGGGACGGCGACCAGCGGGGACCCCTCCTCGGCCTCGATCAGCGCGTACGTCACCAGCGCGAGGGCGATCGCGCCGAGCGCCGCGCCGAGGACGTCGAAGCGGCCCTCCGCCTTCCCGCCGGACGACTCCGGCACATGGCGGACGGCGATGGGGGCGCACAGCACGGCGAGCGGCACGTTGAGCAGGAACACCCAGCGCCAGCCGGGCCCGTCCACCAGCCAGCCGCCGACGAACGGGCCGACCGCCGCGCCGATCCCGCCGAACCCGGACCACAGCCCGACCGCGCGGCCCCGGTCGTCCGGGTGGAAGGACGCCTGGATGAGGGCGAGCGAGCCGGGGGTGAGCAGCGCGCCGCCGACGCCCTGGAGGGCGCGGGCCACGACGAGCAGACCGGCGTTCGGGGCGAGGCCGCACAGCAGCGAGGCCGCGGCGAACCACAGCACGCCGACGACGAACACCTTGCGCCGCCCGTACCGGTCGCCCAGCGCCCCGCCGAGCAGGATCAGCCCGGCCAGCGTGACCATGTACGCGTTGACGGTCCACTGCAGCGCGGCGAGGTCGGCGTCGAGGTCCCGGCCGATGCGCGGGAGGGCGATGTTGACCACGGTCGAGTCGAGCAGGGCCATGCTGGAGCCGAGCACCGTGGTGAGCACGATCCACTTGCCCTGCGGGGACGACAGCCGGACGTCGGGCATGCGGCGAGCATACGGAAGAGCCCGGCACCGCGTGCGGTGCCGGGCTCACGCTCCGGGAGGTGTCACTTGATGCGGGTGCCCGTGGAGCGCAGGTTCCGGCAGGCCTCCAGGACGCGGGCCGACATGGACGCCTCGGCCGGCTTGCCCCAGGTGCGCGGGTCGTAGGTCTTCTTGTTGCCGACCTCGCCGTCGACCTTCAGGACGCCGTCGTAGTTGCGGAACATGTGGTCGGCGACCGGGCGGGTGAACGCGTACTGGGTGTCGGTGTCGATGTTCATCTTCACGACGCCGTTCTCCAGCGCGGTGAGGATCTCCTCCGGGGTGGAGCCGGAGCCGCCGTGGAAGACGAAGTCGAACGGCTGGGCGCCGGCCGGCTTGCCGTACTTGGCGGCGACGCCCTCGTTGAGCTCCTTCAGCAGCTCGGGACGGAGGACGACGTTGCCCGGCTTGTACACGCCGTGCACGTTGCCGAAGGACGCGGCGAGCAGGTAGCGGCCCTTGTCACCGAGACCCAGGGCCTCGGCGGTGCGGATCGCGTCGTCGACCGTGGTGTAGAGGGAGTCGTTGATCTCGTGCGTGACGCCGTCCTCCTCACCGCCGGTCGGGGTGATCTCGACCTCGAGGATGATCTTCGCGGCGCGGGCGCGCTCGAGGAGTTCCTGGGCGACGGACAGGTTGTCCGCGAGGGTCTCCGCGGAGCCGTCCCACATGTGGGACTGGAACAGCGGGTTGCGGCCGGCCTTGACGCGCTCCTCGGACACCGCGAGCAGCGGGCGTACGTACCCGTCGAGCTTGTCCTTGGGGCAGTGGTCGGTGTGCAGGGCGATGTTGACGTCGTACTTCTCGGCGACGATGTGCGCGAACTCGGCGAGCGCGACCGCGCCGGTCACCATCTCCTTCTTGTGCTGGCCGCCCAGGAACTCGGCGCCGCCCGTGGAGATCTGGACGATGCCGTCGCTCTCCGCCTCGGCGAAGCCGCGCAGTGCCGCGTGCAGGGTCTGCGACGACGTGACGTTGATGGCCGGGTAGGCGAACTTCTCCGCCTTCGCCCGGTCCAGCATCTCGTTGTAGACCTCGGGAGTTGCGATGGGCATCTGTCCGCTCCTTAAGCGTGCGGTGTGGCGTACTGCGTACTGTCGGCCCTGACCTGGAACCCTGGAAGCGACGTCATTGTCGCGCCCATCCTTCCAGACTCGGCCGGAAGGTCCATCCCGCCGTCCGCCCACTGGTCGGCGGAGCCGGCCCGGTCCGTCAGTCGAGGCCGAGCTCGTCCTTGGCGTAGGCGAAGAGGTACGGGACCCCGGCGCCCTCCCGGATCTTCTCGGCGGCACCGGTCGCCCGGTCGACGATGGTGGCGACGCCCACGACCTCCGCGCCGGCCTCGCGCACGGCCTCGACGGCGGTCAGCGGGGAGCCGCCGGTGGTGGAGGTGTCCTCGACGACGAGCACCCGGCGCCCCTTGATGTCCGGGCCCTCGACGCGCCGCTGCAGTCCGTGCGCCTTGGCGGCCTTGCGCACGACGAACGCGTCCAGTTTCCGGCCCCGCGCGGCGGCGGCGTGCAGCATGGCGGCCGCGACCGGGTCGGCGCCCATGGTCAGCCCGCCCACCGCGTCGAACTCCAGCTCCGCGGTCAGGTCCAGCAGCACCTGCCCGACCAGCGGGGCGGCCTCGCCGTCGAGCGTGATGCGGCGCAGGTCGACGTAGTAGTCGGCCTCCAGGCCGGAGGAGAGCGTCACCTTGCCGTGCACCACGGCCTTGTCCTTGATCTGCTGCAGCAGCGCGCCGCGTGTGTCCGTCATGCGGCTCAGCTTAGAGGCGGGTCCAGGTCCAGGTCGTCGAGGCCTCCAGCGGTTCCAGGGGTGTGACCAGGCGCGGGTGGGTGTTCAGCCCGTCGGGCGGCCCGGTCTGCGGCTCCACGCAGACGGCCTCGCGCTGCTCGTCGTAGACGACGACCCACTCCTCGCGACTGGTCACCTTCAGTTCCAGCTGCCCCGGCCAGGTGAGGGTGACGCCGACGCCGCCGGGCATCCCGAAGCAGTCGTCCCAGGGCCCCGGCCCCGGCTCGGTCCGCCGCCCCGTCGGCAGATGGTCCTCCCCGCGCTCCTCCTGCCAGGCGGGCTCGAAGCCGATCTCCACGTCCTCGCCGCCGAGGCTGCGGTTGAACCACGGGTGCCAGCCGATCTGCGCCGGGAAGGACGACTCGTACGTCTCCACGCCCACCGTCAGGGTCAGGGACCCCTCGCCGAGCGCGATCTGCTGCGTGACCCGGCCCGCGTACGGCCACGGCTCCACGAGGTCGTACGTGAGGACGGCCTCGTCGGTGCTCGTGCGGGCGGTGCGCCAGGCGGCGTCGCGCGCGGTGCCGTGGATGGCGTGCGGCGGGGCGTTGAGGGGCATCTGCCATACGGTCGCGCCGTCGCGGAACCGACCGTCACGGATCCGTCCGCACCAGGGCACCATCGGGAAGCACCCGAACCGCTCTCCCTGCCGCAGCAGCTCCACGCCCCCGACCCGCAGCCCACCGACCCGCCCGCCGTTCCCCGGCAGCACGTCCACTTCCGCGTCTCCCGCGGTCAGCGTGATGTGTTCGTTACTCACATGACGACCCTACTGGGACGATCAGGAGGGCATGCCCGGCACCGCGGCTGCCCGGCGGCGGGCGTGGTCCGCGGTTCCCCGTTATGTTTTCCGCGGTCCTGCAAGAGGGCCGCTGGCCTCCGGGCCCGGCATGACTGTTGCCCCCTGTCGAAGGCATGACCTGGGGGGTGGTGTCACCGGGCCCGGGAGGTGCCGTCGGAGACGCTGATGAGAGGTCCGGCCACCGTCCGGTCCGGCGCAATGCCGGACAGCTCGCGGGCGGCAGGTCTGCATAACGTGGATGCGCGCGTACGACACCACTGCCGAGGCCGGCACCGTCAACACCCTGGGAGGGGCGCGATGTTCGAGACCGAAGACGTGGGCGTGTTCCTGGGCCTGGACGTCGGCAAGAGTGCTCACCACGGCCACGGACTCACCCCGGCCGGGAAGAAGGTCTTCGACAAGCAACTGCCCAACAGCGAGCCGAAGCTGCGGGCCGTCTTCGACAAGCTGACCGCGAAGTTCGGCACCGTCCTGGTGATCGT
>NZ_NEUB01000975.1 GCF_002910825.1 Streptomyces sp. SM1
TGTCAATCCCCTGGAAGCGTAGAGACCTTCCTTATGCGGCCAGGTCCTCCTGATGGTGGCTGGCGCGTGCTTCGCTGATGATCTGTTCGAACTCCACCGGCGGTAGCCCGCCGGCCGCGGAGTGTCTGCGGCGCATGTTGTAGAAGCCGGTGATCCAGGTGGCGATCTTCAGCCGGGCCTCGGTCCGGGTGGCGAACTGGTGCCGGTGGATGTACTCGACCTTGATCAGCGAGTTGAACGACTCCGCGGCGGCGTTGTCCAGCGCCGACCCGACCCGCCCCATGGACTGCACCACGCCCAGCCGGTCACACAGCTCGTTGTACGCCTGACTGGTGTATTCGCTGCCGCGGTCGGAGTGGAAGATCACGCCGTCCACATCGCCGCCGCGCGTGGTGGCGGCCATCTTCAGCGACGCGGCGACCAGGGCAGCGTCGTGATGCGCACCCATCGCATAGCCGAGCAGTCGGCGCGAGAACAGGTCGATGACCGTGGCCAGGTACAACTTTCCCTCCCCGGTCTCGATTTCGGTCATATCGCCCACCCATAGGACGTTTGGGGAGACCGCGTCGAAGTGGCGGTGCACCAGGTCAGGGGCCGCTTTGCGCTTGCCCTGCCGGGTCAGCGAGCGGCGCCTGCGGGGCGGTTTACGGCCCTGGAGCCCGAGCTCGGCCATGATCTCGGCGACCGTGTTCACCGAGACCTGCCAGCCCGCGGCCCACAGGTCCAGCGTGATCCTCGGTGACCCGTAGGTCTCGCCCGAGCGGCGGAAGAAGTACGTGATCCTCTCCTCCAGCATCGCCCGTCTGACCTCGCGTTTCGTCGGCTCGGCCGGGCGACGTCGCCACTTGTGGAACCACGCCTCGGATACGCCGAGCGCGCGGCAGGAGACAGTGTGCGGGATGCCGTGCCCGGTCCTCTGGTCGCTGATCACCCCGACGAGAGCCGCCGGGTCCGCCACAGCTACTTCACCCACAGGACCATGCAGCGTTTGAGGACATCACGCTCCATGGCCAGTTCCTTGTTCTCTTTGGTCAGCTCGGTGTTGCGCCTGCGCAGTCGCTCCAGTTCCTCCTGGACGCTCTCGCTCCGCCCGCCAGCAGCCGCACCGTTCCGCCGGGCGCGAGAGACCCAGCTGGCCAACGTGGTCTCGTTGATCCCCAGCTCCCTCGCGACCTGCGCGAGCGGCTTGCCTGTCTCGGTCACGATACGCACAGCCCCCTCACGGAACTCCGCGTCGAACTTCCGCCTCTTCTCCGCCATGACTCCCAACTTCCCCTGCAGTCACGGCCTCTACGCTACGAGGGGAAGGTCAACGTGTACTGCACGCCGTCCTTCCGACGAGCCGAACGAGGCTGGAAGGTGAACCCCAGGAACGTGAACGACAACTGCTCGAAGGAGCCGCGCCGGTTGCTGTCCTTGCAGTACACGATCTTCGTCTTGTCCGGGTGCAGCTCCAGCCCGACCTGTTCCATCCGCTCATGGAGTGCGGCCAGGACACGCCTGGCCTGCCACTCGGTAACGCAGTGGATCACCGCGTCATCCGCGTAGCGCTCGAACGCGACGGACGGGAACTCCTTGTCCAGCCAGGTGTCGAACGCGTAGTGCATGAAGAGGTTAGCCAGGACGGGTGAGACCGATGAGCCCTGTGGGGTTCCCCGGTCCCGCTTCTGCAAGGTCCCGTCAGGTAGCTGCAGATCGGCGGCCAGCCACCGCTTCACATACAGCACCACCCAGCGGGCATCGGTATGCGCCTCGACGGCCTTGATCACGAGGTCCCACCGGACGCTGTCGAAAAACTTCCGGATGTCGAGATCGATCACCCAGTTGTACTTCCAGCAGCGTTTCCGGCAGGTCCCGACCGACCGGGACTCACGTGCGGGCGCGGTGCGGTTCGCCAAGGCATACGCGGGCCGGGTGACCGCACGGCGACCGGGGCGAGCCTGTGACCGTCCATCAGCGCTGCACGGAAGTGATCCAGAACCAGTTCTCAGGCGTCGCCGATAATTAACGTAAAGCGCGTGAAACACTACATTGAAGGCATTCAGGAAGAAATACATATCAAGGACTCCGCGCGATGGAATCGCGGAAGCATGGCAACACTCTCGGCACCACCGCCCCATCCACGGCTGGCCCCGCAGCCACGCTCCGGCCCTCCGCCCAGGAACGACACACACCGTTCGCCAAGGACCGTTTCCCGTCCCGACCCTGCGACACCTGCCCAGCGCCCCAGCAACTCACAGACTGCAGCTGCGGCCGCTGTCGCCCTCCGTCCGATCCCCCAACTGGCCATCCAAACCGGGAGCGCTGTTGCCGCCTCGATAGCCGCACACCGCGCAGGACTGACAGCCCTGCCAGGCCGGGCTCGCAAGGCGACAGCTGGTGCCGAGCCTCCACCGAACCCGGGGCGGTTCACATCGCCCCGCCCCGTGCATCGTGCCTACCGGGCACCATGCCCGGAGGAGCGATTGTCGCGCACAGCCGGACACGACGCGCGTTGATGACGGAGTTTCGCTCCGCATCCCATGGCCGGACCCACCCTTCCCCATCCCGGGCCCACGCCCTCGCAGCCCCCACGCGAGGGTGCGCTTGACCACCTGATCGATCTCCTCGGCCAGGTTCCGCTCTGTGATGGTGAGGCCGAGGGAGGCGCAAGCAGCTACCTCAATCGCCTCCCCGGGCGGGTATACCCGATGTATTCTGTCAGGCATGGCACACACAACGATCAAGGTGGAGAGCAGTGTCCGGGACCGGCTGGCGATCCTGGCCGCCGAGAAGGACACAACGATCGCGGGGCTCGTCGGCGAATTCGCCACCCACACCCTCACTCAGAGCGAGCGGGACGAGCAGGTCGCGAAGACCCTCGAAGTCCTGCACGCGCTCTCCGGCTACGCCCCGGATCCCGAGCAGGACCGCGCAGCGGACGATGAGCTCACGCGCCGGCTCGGCAGCGCCGCGTGAACCCTGTCGCCCCTGTCGATGTAGTCCTCGACGACAGCGCGCTGCTCGCTCTGGGCTCAGGCAACGCCCTGGCCTCCCGCCTTCTGTACCAAGCCGCCGAGACCGGGGTCTGGCGCGTCCACGTCGCGCTGGCCACACTCGCCGAAGCGGACCGGGTACGCACCGGACTCGCCGGCCACCTCGGCATGCTCGACCAGGTGGTTTTTCATCCGCTCGATCTCGCCGCCGTCTTGGCCGCCTCGGG
>NZ_NEUB01000976.1 GCF_002910825.1 Streptomyces sp. SM1
CACCGCAGGCGGCACCCGGGCGGCGCTGCCCTCCGCCGCGCTGCTCGGCACTCACACCCTCGCGGTCACGGCCGTCTCCCGCCGGGAGACCACGGGTGGTTCGGCCCTGGCCCCCCTGGCGGCGCTGGCGACGACGGCGGCACTGACCCGGCTGGTCAGCACCCGCCGCCCCCGACTCCCGGCAGGCCGACGGGCAGCAGCCGCACCCGGTCTGCCGGGTTCCAGCCCGGCCGAGGGACCACAAGGGACCACCCATGCCCTCGCCACCGTCCTGGGAGCCGCCTACGCCGCCACGGCCACCCGGCCCTACTTCCACGCCGCGCTCAACCCCTCACCTCCGCTCACCCAGCGCGCGGTCGGCGGCGGGATCCGGGCCACCGTCCCCCTCCAGGCCGCGCTCGCCGCCCGTTCCGGCGCGACTGCCACGGCCCTCCTGGTCGCGGCCCTCGTCCCGGCCGGCCGGATGTTCGCCAGGAGAGCCGCCATGAGGAAGGTGAGCATCACGTGAGCCCGCACCCGAACCCGGACCATGCCGGCACCGGGGACAGCCGTTCCCCGGCCCGAAGCGGGAGCGGGAGCGGGAGTGGGAGCGCCGGTGTGTATCCCGCACGGGACGCGAGCGGGGACCGGCGCGCTCCCACCCCCCTCCGCTTCGGCTACGGCACCAACGGCCTCGCCGACCTGCGTCTCGACGACGCCCTCGCCCTGCTCGCCGACCTCGGCTACGACGGGGTCGGCCTCACCCTCGACCACATGCACCTCGACCCGCTCGCCCCGGACCTCGCCGCCCGTACCCGCCGGGTCGCACACCGGCTGGCCGCGCTCGGGCTGGGCGTCACCGTGGAGACCGGGGCCCGCTACGTGCTCGACCCCCGCCGCAAGCACGGCCCGTCGCTGCTGGATCCCGACCCGGACGACCGGGCCCGCCGCGTCGACCTCCTCCTCCGGGCGGTCCGCGTCGCCGCCGACCTGGGTGCCCACGCCGTGCACTGCTTCAGCGGGACCGTCCCCGACGGCACCGGCGAGGACACCGCATGGAAACGCCTCGCCGAGTCCCTCAGCCCCGTTCTGGACGCCGCCGCCACCGCCGGCGTCCCCCTCGCCGTCGAACCCGAGCCCGGCCATCTCCTCGCCACCCTCGCCGACTTCCACCACCTGCGGCGCACGCTCGGCGACCCCGAGCCGCTCGGCCTCACCCTGGACCTCGGCCACTGCCAGTGCCTCGAACCCCTCCCGCCCGCCGACTGCGTACGCGAGGCCGCCCCCTGGCTGCGCCACGTCCAGATCGAGGACATGCGCCGAGGCGTCCACGAGCACCTCCCCTTCGGAGACGGCGAGATGGACTTCCCGCCCCTCCTCGCGGCCCTCGCCGCCACCGGCTACCAGGGCCTGACCGTCGTGGAACTGCCCCGCCACTCCCACGCCGGCCCCCACTTCGCCGCCCGATCCCTTCCGTTCCTCCGCCGAGCCGCCCGGTCCGCGGACGCCACCACCCCCTCCGTCCCCGTCCCACCGCACGGCGATCCCTCCGCCACCCCCGAAGGGAGCACCACCCCATGACCCGCCCCCATGCCACCCCGGCCACTCCGGAGGCAGAGACCACCGGCAGACCGGTGGCCCCCGGTGACGGCACCACTCCCGCCCTCACCCCGCCCGCCGAGCTGCACGCCCGCCTCACCGAACGGCTGGGCGGAGCCGCCCGCGCCTGGCTCGACCAGGCCCTGGACGAGGCCTCCGCACGCCCCGGCACCCACGGGCCCATCTCCGTGTGGGAACTGCGCCTGGCCGAAGCCGGCCGCCGCTGCGGCCCCGCCCACGCCGACGCCGCCCGCGTCCTCATCCTGCACGCGGCCCGCGCCGACGCCGACGTGCTGACCCGGGTCTACCAGCAGGGCACCGCCGACGAACGCCGCGCCGTCCTGCACGCCCTGCCGCACCTTGTCACCGGCGCCGCCGCCCTCCCTCTCGTGGAGGACGCCCTGCGCACCAACGACACCCGGCTCGTCGCCGCCGCCCTCGGCCCCTACGGCGCTTGTCATCTGGACGCCCACGCCTGGCGGCACGCCGTACTGAAGTGCCTGTTCACCGGCGTCCCCCTCGACCAGGTGGCGGAGCTGGCCCGGCGCGCCACCGCCGACGCCGAACTCGCCCGCATGCTCGGCGACTACGCCGAGGAGCGCACCGCCGCGGGCCGCCCCGTCCCGGAGGACCTGCACCGCGTTCTGGCCCTGACCGGCTCCGCCACCCCGGCCCGGGTTACGGACGACCCCCACGGCAAGGAGTCCTGATGCGCATCTTCGACCCCCACATCCACATGACGTCCCGCACCACCGACGACTACGAGGCCATGTACGCCGCGGGTGTCCGCGCCGTCGTCGAGCCCGCCTTCTGGCTGGGCCAGCCCCGCACCTCGCCCGCCTCCGTCCTCGACTACTTCGACTCCCTCCTCGGCTGGGAACCCTTCCGCGCCGCCCAGTACGGCATCGCCCACCACTGCACCCTCGCCCTCAACCCGAAGGAGGCGGGCGACCCGCGCTGCACCCCCGTCCTCGACGAACTGCCCAGGTATCTGGTCAAGGACAACGTGGTCGCCGTCGGCGAGATCGGCTACGACTCCATGACCCCCGCCGAGGACGCCGCCTTCGCCGCCCAGCTCCAGCTCGCCGCCGACCACGGCCTGCCCGTGCTGGTGCACACCCCGCACCGCGACAAGCTCGCCGGCCTGCGCCGCACCCTCGACGTCGTACGCGAGTCCGCGCTGCCCATGGACCGTGTCCTGGTCGACCACCTGAACGAGACCACGGTCAAGGAGGCGAGCGACAGCGGCTGCTGGCTCGGCTTCTCCGTCTACCCGGACACCAAGATGGACGAGGAGCGGATGGTCGCGATCCTGCGCGCCCACGGCCCCGACCGGGTCCTGGTCAACTCCGCGGCGGACTGGGGCAGGAGCGACCCGCTCAAGACCCGCAAGGTCGCCGACCTGATGCTCGCCGAAGGCTTCACCGAAGACGACGTCGACCGGGTGCTGTGGCGCAACCCCGTCGCCTTCTACGGACTCAGCGGCCGCCTGAACCTCGACGTCCCCGCCACGGACGGCACCCACGACGGCAACTCCATCCTGCGCGGCGCACCGAGAGACGAACCCCGGCCGGCCGGTGCCTCCGCCACGGAGGCGTGAGCCATGCGCTTCCGCCACCCCGACGGCTCCACCGTCCACCTCGCCTACTGCACCAACGTCCACCCCGCCGAAACGCTCGACGGCGTCCTCGCCCAGCTCCGCGACCACTGCGAGCCCGTCCGACGCCGCCTCTGCCGGGACCGGCTCGGCATCGGCCTCTGGCTCGCCGAGGACGCCGCGCACGCCCTCGTCACCGACCCCGCCGCCCTGCGCGGACTGCGCTGCGAACTCGAACGGCGCGGCCTCGAGGTCGTCACCCTCAACGGCTTCCCCTACCGGGGCTTCGGCACCGGCGAGGTCAAGTACCGCGTCTACACACCGGACTGGGCCGACCCCGAGCGCCTGGAACACACCGCGGCCCTGGCCCGCGTCCTCGCCGGACTGCTCCCCGACGACGTCACCGACGGCAGTATCTCCACCCTGCCCCTCGCCTGGCGCACCGTCTACGACGAGCAGCGCGCACAGACCGCCCACACCGCCCTGCGCACCCTCGCCGAACGCCTCGACGCCCTCCAGGAACTCACCGGACGCTCCATCCGCGTCGCCCTGGAACCGGAACCCGGCTGCGTCGTCGAGACCACCCGGGACGCCATCGCCCCGCTCACCGCGATCGGCCACGACCGCGTCGGCATCTGCGTCGACACCTGCCACCTCGCCACCTCCTTCGAAGACCCGCACACCGCCCTGGACAACCTCACCCGGGCCGGTGTCCCCGTGGTCAAGTCCCAGCTCTCCGCCGCCCTGCACGCCGAACAGCCCCACCTCCCCGAGGTCCGCGAGGCCCTGGCCGGCTTCGCCGAACCCCGCTTCCTGCACCAGACCCGCACCTCCACCGCCGCGGGCCTGCGCGGCACCGACGACCTCGACGAGGCACTGACCGGCGACACCCTGCCCGACGCGGCTCCCTGGCGCGCCCACTTCCACGTCCCCCTGCACGCGGCCCCTACCGCACCCCTCACCTCCACACTCCCCGTCCTGAAATCCGTGCTGACCCGGCTCGTGGGCGGCCCGCACCCCCTCACCCACCACCTCGAGGTGGAGACCTACACCTGGCAGGCGCTCCCGCCCGGTCTGCGCCCCCGCGGCCGCACCCAGCTCGCCGACGGCATCGCCGCCGAACTCACCCTGGCCCGCGACCTCCTGACGGACCTCGGCCTGAAGGAGCTCCCATGAGCGACCCCACGCCCCTCCTCGTCCTCGACGTCGTGGGCCTCACCCCCCGTCTCCTCGACCACATGCCCCACCTCAAGTCGCTCGGCCAGTCGGGCTCCCGCGCCCCGCTCGGCACCGTGCTGCCCGCCGTCACCTGCGCCGCCCAGTCCACCTTCCTCACCGGCACCACACCCTCCGAGCACGGCATCGTCGGCAACGGCTGGTACTTCCGCGAGCTCGGCGACGTACTGCTGTGGCGGCAGCACAACGGCCTCGTCGTCGGCGACAAGCTCTGGGACGCCGCCCGCCGCGCCCACCCCGGCTACACCGTCGCCAACATCTGCTGGTGGTACGCCATGGGCGCCGACACCGACATCACCGTCACCCCCCGCCCGGTCTACTACGCCGACGGCCGCAAGGAACCCGACTGCTACACCCGGCCGCCCGCCCTGCACGACGAACTCACCGAGAAGTTCGGCACCTTCCCCCTCTTCCACTTCTGGGGACCCGGCGCCGACCTGGTCTCCAGCCAGTGGATCATCGACGCCACCCGCCACGTCATGGCCACCCGCCACCCCGACCTGACACTCTGCTACCTCCCTCATCTCGACTACGACCTGCAGCGCTTCGGCCCCGACGAGCCACGCTCCCTCAAAGCGGCCGCCGACCTCGACGCCGCCATGGCCCCGCTGCTGGACGACGCCCGCGCCGAGGGCCGCACCGTCGTCGCCCTGTCCGAGTACGGCATCACCCGCGTGACCCGGTCCGTGGACATCAACCGCGCCCTGCGCCGCGCGGGCCTGCTCGAGGTGCACACCCAGGACGGCATGGAGTACCTCGACCCCATGGCCTCCCGCGCCTTCGCGGTCGCCGACCACCAGCTCGCCCACGTCTACGTGCGCCGCCCCGAGGACCTGGAGGCCACCCGCGCCGCCCTCGACGGACTGCCCGGCATCGAGCAGCTCCTCGACGACGAGGGCAAGAAGGCCCACCACCTCGACCACCCGCGCGCCGGCGAACTGGTCGCCGTCGCCGAGCCCGACGCCTGGTTCACGTACTACTACTGGCTCGACGACGCCCGCGCGCCCGACTTCGCGCAGCTCGTCGAGATCCACCGCAAACCCGGCTACGACCCGGTCGAGCTGTTCATGGACCCCCTCGACCCCTACGTCAAGGTCAAGGCCGCCACCGCCCTGGCCCGCAAGAAACTCGGCATGCGCTACCGCATGGCGGTCGTCCCCCTGGACCCCTCACCTGTTCGGGGCAGCCACGGCCGCCTCCCCGCCGGCGACGACGACGGTCCGCTCCTCGTCTGCTCCACCCCCCGCGCTGTCGGCGACCGCGTCGCGGCCACCGATGTGAAACAACTCCTGCTCCGGCTCGCCGGACTCGGCTGACACGACACCCCGTGCGACCACCGCAGGTCCGACTACCGAGAGTGAAACACACGGCACTGACAACGGCCGGTCCCGGCGGCTCCGGAACCGGCCACGACCGAGAAGGCAGGCCACTCGTGACCCTGTACTCCGAACCCTCCCGCACCGATGCCGCCACCGCCGCCGACACCCCGGACGAGGGACTGCGCCGCAGCCTCGGCGTGGGCCGGCGCCGCTTCCTCACCACCTGCACCGCCGTGGCGGCCGGAGCCGTCGCCGCCCCCGTCCTCGGCGCGTCCCCCGCCCTCGCCCACGACAGGGGCGGAGACCACGGCCACGGTTACGGACATGGCCACGGCCGCGGACATGTGCTCGTCCCGCCGCACAAGCGCGGCATCATCCTCTACACCGTCCGGGACGCCACCGCCCGCGACCCCCTCGCGAGCGACCTGCCCTCCGGCTTCCGCGAGGTGTTCAGGCAGCTGGCCCGCCACGGCTACCGCCAGGTGGAGTTCGCGGGCTACCGCCAGCACGCGAACGCGCCCGGTGGCGACAACCTGGAAACCGTCCAGGGCGCCAGACTGCTGCGCCGCTGGCTCGACGACTACGGGCTGCGCTCCCAGGGCAACCACGGCTTCATCCCGTCCTCCTGGCCGCTGACCACGGCGGACAAGGACACCTTCAAGAAGCACCTCGAGATCGCCAACATCCTCGGCATGGACCACATGGGCACCGGAGGCGACCCCACCGGAAGCTCCTACCGCGCCGACTGGGACGTGGCCGCCGACAAGTGGAACGCCCTGGGTGCGATAGCCCGCCGTGAGGGCATCAAGCTCTACACCCACAACCACGACAGCGCCTACGGCTTCCTGCTCGACAGCGGCCCGCTGGACGACCAGGGCCGGCCCACCCGCAGCTCCGGCATCCGGAAGCTGGAGTACTTCCTGAAGGTCACCGACCCCAGGCTGGTCTGGCTGGAGATGGACATCTTCTGGGCGCATGTCGCCCAGTACAAGTTCCACACCTACACCGCCCGCGACGGTTCCAGCCGCAGGAGCGTCTTCGACCCGGCAGGCCTGGTCGCCCGCCACAGCAAGCGCTACCCGCTGTTCCACGCCAAGGACGGCGTCGTCGACACCACCAACGGCATGGGCTACGACATGGTGCCCTTCGGCACCGGGGACATCGACTACACGACGTTCTTCTCCCGGGTCGGGGAGCGGAACCACCGCAACCCGATGGTCGAGGACGACAACTCCCCGAGCGCCACCGACCCCGCGCAGTCGCTGCGCGAGGCCAAGATCAGCTACGACAACATGGCGGCCCTGCGCAGGCGGCGCCGCTGATCCGAACCGCCGCGGAACGGGCCGGCCGGCCCTGGTGTCCGGCCGACGGGGTCTCCCACCACCGCCCCGGCCCCCGCACGGGGCCCGGCCGGTGACCG
>NZ_NEUB01000977.1 GCF_002910825.1 Streptomyces sp. SM1
CCTCGAGGGCCCCTTCGCCGTGGACGTCGGGCAACCGCTGCTGCCCGCCGACGACCGGCCGCAGTACGGACCCGCCCGGGCCACCGCACAGTTCGCGCGCGCCCTGCATCTGCTGGCCCGCCGCGTCCCCTCCCGCGACACCCTGGAGCTGGACGAGGAGACGACCGCCGAGCAGGGGGTCGTCGACGGCATGTGGATGCCCTTCCTGCGCCCCGCCCGCACCGCGGCCTTCCACCTGGTCCTCGTCGTCGACGACGCCCCGACCCTGCGGATCTGGCAGGACTCCGTCACCCGCCTCGCCAGGGCCGCCGAGCACAGCGGGGCCTTCCGCACGGTGCGCACCGTCCGGGTGAGCCTGCCGCGCAGCGGGCCCGCCACGCTCCGCTGGGGCACCGGACGGGCGACCTCCGGAGTCGGCGAGCTCATCGACGGCGGCGGCCGCGTCTACCTCGTCGTCACCGACGGACTGGCCCACGGCTGGGCCGCTCCCGCCGCCGACGAGCTCCTCGGCCGGCTGGCCCACTCGGGCCCCACGGCCCTCGTCCACCTGCTGCCGCCCCATATGCGCCGCCGCTCCACGCTCTACCCGTACGAGGCCGTACTGGAGGCCGGTGGCTTCGGTGCGGCCAACGACGGCCTCACCCACTGGCCGCCGCCCGGCGGTCCCGACCCGCTGCGGCCGCTGCCGGACGGCGGCGACGGATCGGTGCCCGTGCCCGTGCTCTCGCTCAAGCCCGGCTCGCTCGCCGCCTGGGCCGTCCTGGTGACCGGCGACCGGGGAGTGCGCCGTGCCCTGCCGGTCGTGCTGGCCGGCACCCTGGTGAAGGGCGCACCCGCGCCGGGACTGCGCGCCCCCCGCTTCCCGCGCGCCGCCAGGGCCGCCGTCCGCCGCTTCTTCACCCTCGCCACCCCGGCCGCACGCAAGCTCGCCTCCCAGCTCGCCGCGGTGCCGTTCGACTTCGACCTCTTCGAGCAGCTGAGACACCGCACCATGCCCGAGACCCGGCCGGATCATCTGGCGGAGATCCTGATGGGCGGGCTGATCGACTGGGAGCACGGCGCCGAGGGCCGGCCCGAGTTCGCCGAGGGGGTGCGCGAGGAACTGCTCGCCACCACCACGCGCAGCCAACTCGCCCGCACCGTGAGCCTGGTGGGCGAGCTTCCGGCGGCGGGTGACCGCGGCCTCGCGCTGCGCGCCGCCCTGCGAGACCCCCTGGGCGCCACCCTGCCGGATCCGTCCGAGCGCGGCTGGGCGCGCAGCGAGCTGGCGGTGATGCGGGCGCTGTCGGGTCCGTACTCCGAGCGGGCCCGGCGGATCGAGCCCCGTCTCTCCGGCGACGCCCGGACCGGTACCGCCGACTGGGTGCATGCCGGTTCCTCCGGAGTTGCGCCCTCCGAGGTGAACCGCGCTATTGATGGGGGATCGTCCGGCGGAGAGGGAAACCTGCCCCCGTCGAACGAACCCGACGACCCAGGAGAGCCCGTGTCCACCCCGGTAACCGACGCCACCCGACCAGACGAAGCCCCGGAGGCTGAGCCGCTCATGCAGAGCACCACGACCGCAACGCCCGCCCTTCTGGTGAACGTTCCCCTCCGGAACACCTCGTTCGTCGGCCGGCAGGCGCTGCTGAGGGCCGTGGAGGACCAGCTCGGCGCCCAGGACACGGCGGCCGTGCTGCCGCACGCGCTGCACGGGCTGGGTGGTGTCGGCAAGTCCCAGCTCGCGCTGGAGTACATCTACACCCACCAGCACGACTACAAGGTCATCTGCTGGATCCCCGCCGAACGCGAGAGCCTGATCCTGGCCGCACTGGCCCAGCTGGCGGCCCAGCTGGGCGTCGCCCCGACGGGGCAGGAGGTCATGGGCGCGCCCGCCGCCAACACGGCCGTGCCCGCGGTGCTCGAGGCGCTGCGCTCGGGCGCGCCGTACGACAACTGGCTGCTCGTCTTCGACAACGCCGAGGACGTCGAGGCGGTGCGCCAGTACTTCCCGACCAACGGGCCCGGCAAGGTCGTGGTCACCTCCCGGAACCGGGCCTGGGAACGGGTCGCCACCCCGCTCCCGGTCAACGTGTTCGACCGCGAGGAGTCCATCGAGCTGCTCCAGCGGCGCTCCCCCGATCTCACGGTGGAGGACGCCGGCCGGCTCGCCGAGGCCCTCGGCGACCTGCCGCTGGCGGTGGAGCAGGCCGGTTCCTGGCGCGCCGTCACCGGCATGCTCGTCGACGAGTACCTCGATCTTCTCGAGCAGCGCAGTCCCGAGATCCTCGAACTCGACCCGGCCCCCGACTACCCGGTCTCCGTGGCCGCCGCCTGGGACATCTCGCTGGGGCGTATCCAGGAGAACAACCCGGGCGCCCGCCAGCTCCTCGACATCTGCGCCAGCATGGCCCCGGAGCCCATCCCCCGGTCCATGCTGCGCGGCAGCCGGGGGGTGAACGTGACGCCCGAGGTCGACCCGCTCCTGCGGGAGTCGATCAAGCTGAACCGCGCCATCCGGGACCTGAGCCAGTTCTCCCTGATCAGGGTGGACCCGCGGTCCGACACGCTCCAGATGCACCGGCTGCTGCAGACCGTGCTCCTGGCCAAGCTGGGCACGCAGGAGCGCGAGCGGATGCGGACCGCCGCCCATCAGCTGCTGTCGGCCGCCAAGCCCGGCCCGTACGGCTCGTCCCTGGAGTGGCGTGCCTACCAGGCGCTGCTGCCGCACGTGCTGACCTCGCAGGCGGTGACCAGCACCGACACCTACGTGCGCGAACTGGTCTTCGACACCGTCTGGTTCCTCTACACCTGGGGCGACCACGAGGGCGCGGCGGACTTCGCGCGACAGGCGTGGAGTGCCTGGATCGCGGCCTCCGGTGAGGAGGACTTCCATGTCGTCCGGATGATGAAGAGCCTGGGCTTCCTGCTCCGTCAGATCGGTCAGGTGCCCGAGTCGATCCCGCTCACCGAGAAGGCGCTGGAGGTGTCGCGCCGTATCGACGCCGACACCGAGGAGGTGATCGACTCGCTGTGCGAGCTGGCCGACGCGCGGGGCTACCAGGGGCGTTTCGACGAGGCGCGGAAGCTGACGGAGGAGGCCACCGAGCTGGCGCGGTCGCTGTTCGGTCCCGACGATCCGATGACCCTGCGGGCCACCCATTCCTGGGGCGTCGGCCTCCGGCTGTGCGGCAGATTCCGCGAGGTGCTGCCGCTGGACCAGGAGAACGCCCAGCAGCGTGAACTGCTGTTCGGACCGGCCAGCTTCTTCACGCTCAACTCCCTCAACGCCCTCGCGATCGACATGCGTGAGAGCGGCGACTACAAGGGCGCGCGCGACTTCCAGGAGGACGTCCACCGCCGGGCCAAGGCGGCGTTCGGCGAGGAGCACCCCCTCACCCTGCGCATCGCCCGCAACCTCGCCGTGTGCCGGCGCCGCGACGGCGCGCAGGCGGAGGCGGCGAAGCTGTCGGAGGAGACGCTGAGGCGCTTCGCCGCCCGGTACGGATCCGACCACTTCGACTCCCTGACGACGGCGGCCAACCTCTCCGTCGACATGCGTCTGGCCGGCGACCTGGAGGGCTCCCGCCAGCTGGCGGAGTCGACCGTACGGCGGTTCGAGCAGCGCCTCGGCGGCGATCACGCGTACACGCTGCTGACGAAGGCGAATCTCGCCGCGACCTGGCGGGCGCTGGGCGACCACGACGCGGCCCATGGGCTGGAGGAGGACGTGGAGCACCGGCTGACCCACGGGCTGGGGGAGCGCCACGTCACCGCCCTGACCGTGGCGATCGGACGGGCCAACACGGCGTACGGGCAGCTCGACTTCGACCGGGCCCACGCGATCGACTCGGCCAACCTGCCACTGCTCGCGGAGGTCGCGGGCGAGGACCACCCGCTCACGCTGGCGGTGACCGCGAACCTGGCCCTCGACAAGAGGGGCCTGGGCCGTGGCGCCGAGGCGGAGGAACTGCAGCGCAAGGCGGTGGAGGGCTTCACCCGGGTGGTCCGCCCGGACCACCAGTGGCTCGCCGCCGCCCTCCAGCGGTCGCGCATCGAATGCGACATGGCCCCGATGCCCCTGTGACACGGGACCGGGTGCCTCTGTGACACAGGGGCCCACGTTCCCGGAGACTCATGGCGGCGGTCCCGTTCCCCGGCACACCGGGGAGCGGGACCGCCGCCGTGTCAGGGGCCGGGAGCCGTCGTCGTACTCTCCGAGGGTGTCGCACGCGGCGGGCCCCCGGGCCTGTGCGGGGCGGGGATGGTGGTGCGCAGGGGTGTGCGCCCGGCCCTGCGGTCCACCAGGGTCAGCAGCGGCTGGGTCAGGAGCGTGGTGGCCAGGGCCATCAGCACCAGGACGGTGTAGAGGGGCCCGCTCAGCAGACCTGCCCGGAGGCCCGCGTCGAGAGCGATCAGCTCCGTCAGGCCGCGGGCGCTCAGCAGCACCCCCACGGCCCGCGCGTCGTCACGGTCCAGCCCGCCCAGCCGGGCCGCCACCGTGCCGCTGCCGGCCTTGGTCACCACGGCCAGCACCGTCACCACGGCGAACGCGGCCCAGCCCGTGCCGTTCAGAGCGCCGAGGACGACGGCCTGGCCCGAGACGACGAAGAAGAACGGCAGCAGCAGTGAGCTGATGTCCTGCAGCGGCCGCAGCAGGTCAGGATGGAGTGTGCCGCCCTTCTCCCGCGGGCAGACGACCCCGGCGAGCAGGGCACCGCAGATCGCGTGCAGTCCCAGGTACTGCGTCACGGACGCCGTCGCGAAGGCGAAGCCGACCAGCAGGGACAGCCGGAGCACGGGCTCCGTCCGGGTGCGCCACAACAGCCGGCGCAGCAGCGGCCGGGCCGCCACCAGCGTCAGCGTGAGGAAGCCGGCCGCGAGCAACGCCCGCCATTGCCAGGGCAGTTCATGCCCTTCCCCACTCTCCAGAAGGGTGCCTGCCAGCACCGTCCAGCCGATCACGTCCAGCAGCCCGGCGGCGGACACCGCCATCACCCCCGGCACGGTGCCGGCCAGACCGTTCTCCCGCACCATGGCCGTCAGTACCGGTACCGCCGTTATCGACAGCGCGACCCCGGCGAACACCACGGTGCCGGGAGTGAGATGGGGCATGTCCAGCGCGCGCAGCTGCTCCCGGAACAGCAGCGCGCATCCGCTGCCTGCGGCCATCGGAACGAGGAAGGCCGTCAGCGCCACGCCCACCACCGTGCGCGCGCGGGCGCCGAGCACCTTCAGGTCCAGCTCGTATCCCACCGCGAACAGGAATACGACCAGCGCGAACTGGGCCAGCCCGCGCAGGGCCGCGCCGATCTGTTCCGGGAACAGCAGGGCGTAGGCGTCCGGCGCCGCACTGCCCAGCAGGGAGGGTCCCAGCGCTATGCCCGCGGCCAGCTGGCCGACGATGTACGGCTGCTTCAGGCGCCGGGCCAGCCAGCCGGCCGCATGGCCGGCGGTCAGGACGAGAGCCGAGGCGAACAGGAAATGAGTTACCACCGCGTCAGGGCGCACAGGGTCCCCCTGTTGTCCGGTCGTCGAGGCCGACGGAGCGGCCGAGGGTGGGTCGTCGCACATCTGCTCGACCCCCAACTTCTCCAGAATAGGGGCAGCTTGACCGGACATGTACCGCTCTGCCCGCGCGTCACCGGTGTCACTGGAGGCACATGGCAGCGGCCGTTGTCATCGGCCGAAGCAGAGAGGTGCGGGGCGTGCTTCCTGAAGCGCGCGGGGCGCGTGCGGCCCCGGCACCATCCGGAAGAACTGTTTCCGGCCGTACGAACATGCCCCGGGCCCCCTCAGGGAAGCGAGCCGTACACTGCCGCCCCCCGGTCACCGGCCGGAGAAGGCGGGCGGCCGCGGGTTTCCCCGCCCGGACGCGCCCGCCACCGGCTCGGACAGATGTCGCAGGCCACCCCACCGGTCCCGTCCGGCATGCCCCGCACAGGGGGCGCACGGACCTGGGTAGGCGTCGGGCGAGCCGACGGCCGCGACACGGCGGACGAGATCGCAGAAAGGATCGAGTGGCGTGATCGTACGGTTTTCGACCCGGGTAGGAATGGCCATGATGGAAAAGGAACTTGGGCATGGGGCATCGCGTGCCACCGTGCGAGAAGGGGGGAGCATCTTGGATCAGCCGCCCGCTCTGCGCCGCACCGCCGACCGAGAGCCGGCCACCGGTGCGGGGACCGATGTCTGGGAGTCGGACCTGACCGACCTCACGGGCCTGCCCCTGACCGCGCTGGACGAACTGGCGCCACTGCACCCGCCCGTCCGTGTGCTCGAAGAGGTGCTGCGCGCACGCGGCGGCATCCGGGGCGGAAACGAGGGCTCCGCCCGAGCCGAGTGACCGTCCCGCGCCCCGGCGGCGGGGGCCCGGCCCAGGCCCCGACGGGTCGCCGGCCGCCCTGTCCGTATCCGTGACCGGAGGTCCCGCCCCATGACCGGCGAGCCGCGCACCACCCCGTTCCGCATGCCCGAACACCTCTTCGCGGAACTGGCTTCCGGCGGCGGCTCCGCGCCGGCCGTCGCCTTCCTCGAACAGGGTGAACGGGCCCGCCGGCTGCTGCTGCTGCGGACCCTGCTGAAGCGCGTACGGGACCTGCCCACTCCGCTGACCGAGGCCGCGAGCGCCTGGCAGGTCTTCAAGGAGGCGGCCGAGCGGGCGCCGGAGGCGGTGGAACGGTTGCTGCTCGCTCCCACGACCGGAGCCTGGATCGCGCACCTGCTGCGCCGGCTGCACGGCACCGCGAACGGGCCGCCGCTGTGGGTGGAGGCGGCCAGGCTGAACGCCCTCGCGGTGGCCGCCTCGCTGCACGCCGGTACGGAAGCGTCCCTGCGCGTCGCGCTGGACGACGGCGCGCTGCACCTGCCGGGCCTGGGACTGGCCCGGCTGCCGGACGGGGCGCCCGGTCCGAGCGCGGGCAGAGCCGGCACCCGCGCCGGGATCATGACACTGGGAGGACCGGACCGCGGCGGCCGTCCCACGACCCTGACCTGCCGCCCCGCCCCCGTACCGGTGGACCGCCCGGGCCCCGAGGACCCCGGCTGGCATCCGCTGCGCACCCTCACGCACCCCGCTCCCGACGACCCCGGTGCCCCCGGCTGGCATCCGCTGCGTACCCTCACGCACCCCGCTCCCGACGACCCCGGTGCCCCCGGCTGGCATCCGCTGCGTACCCTCACGCACCCCGCTCCCGACGACCCCGGTGCCCCCGGCTGGCATCCGCTGCGTACCCTCACGCACCCCGCTCCCGACGACCCCGGTGCCCCCGGCTGGCATCCGCTGCGTACCCTCACCCACTCCACCCCGGCCGGCCCCGTCGCCATTCCCCTGGAGGACCTGGACCCCTACCGCGACCTGGACGGCCCGATCCCGCCCGCCCGGCTGGACCACGACGAAGCGGTGGCCTGGCAGCGGCTGTTCGACGAG
>NZ_NEUB01000978.1 GCF_002910825.1 Streptomyces sp. SM1
GGCCGAGCCGACGCACACGGCGGTGTGCACCGCGCCCCGTCCCCGGTCGTCCCGCCACAGCACCCGTTCCACGGCAGCCGCGGCCCGCCCGAAAGCGGCGACCGGGTGCCCACGGCGGGGATCGCCGAGCAGCAGGTCGCCGAGGAGGCCGGCGGCGGCACCGTACGCGAACACACGATCGGTACCCACGGGTTCAGCCGGTGACGGATCCGGAGGGAAAGGCCCCGAGACGGGGTGGGATGTCGCTGGTCGACCTCAGCAGGCTGCCGCGCATGGCGATATGTCCTCACTCAGGGTGTCCACGCCCTGGCTCGACGAGACCGGCGGCGAGAGTTCCTGGCTCCCGGGGATGTTCCACCCCGGTGACAGTGGCGGGACCGCGCCGGAATCGCACCGGCTTCCTCTTCTGCCGCCGTATTGGCTGAGGCAGTCCACCACGGCCCCCGAAGGGCCGTCAACTTGCCGTTGACCTGCGAGGCTGAAGTGTGCTGAGGCCCACAGAGGGGCTCAGGCGGGTGAACCGCGGGCCGGCACGCACACGCCGACGGGCGGTGCGGGAGCCGTGAGCTCCCGCACCGCCCGTCGGACGGAGACGATCCGCGCCCGGGAAACGACCGGGGCGGTCTCGGATCATGCCGGGTCCGTACTCAGGCCATGATCAGGTAGAGCCCGTACGCCACCGCCGCCGCGCACGCGGCGAAGCAGGCGTAGGCGCCGGTGACCGCCAGGCCCGCGGACTGCCCCTGCGCGGCGGCCCGCTCGCGGTGGGACAGACCGCTGATGCCGAGGGTGAACAGGCCCACCAGGGCCACCGTCACGACGAGGCTGACGCCGAAGACGGAGCCGAGGGCCACCCAGTCGATGCTCATGGTGTTCTTCTTCCTTCGTTCCGGGGCGCGGTCAGACGGTGGTCTTGGCCGGTGGTGCCGGGTCGGCGGGGGCCGGGATCGTGGCCGCGAGATCGCCGGTCACGGCGCCCGCCGGGGGCGGGGTCACCGCGGCCATCGCCTGCGTCACGACGCCGGACGGCTCCTCGCCCGGTACCTCGTCGTCGTTGACGTTGGTGTGGTCGACGACCTCACGCCGGGAGATCTTCCAGATCGCGGCGCTGGAGGCGACCAGGAAGACGGCCACGGCGGCGGTGCCCCAGCTGCCGAAGCCACAGACCCACTCGGCGACGGCCGCGACGAAGGCCGCCGCCGGCAGCGTCAGGCCCCACGCGACGAACATCCGGGTGGCGGTCGACCAGCGGACGACGCCGCCCTTGCGGCCCAGGCCCGCACCCATCACGGAACCGGAGACGGAATGCGTGGTGGAGAGGGAGAAACCGAGGTGCGAGGAGGCGAGGATGACCGTCGCGGCGCTGGTCTGGGCGGCGAAGCCCTGCTGCGGCTGGAGGTCGGTCAGGCCCTTGCCCATGGTGCGGATGATGCGCCAGCCGCCGAGGTAGGTGCCCAGCGCGATGGCGATGCCCGCGGAGAGGATGACCCACATGGGCGGGTCGGAGTCGGGGGCGACGGCCCCGCCGGCGACCAGGGCCAGGGTGATGATGCCCATCGTCTTCTGGGCGTCGTTGGTGCCGTGGGCCACGGAGACCAGGCCGGCGGAGGCGATCTGCCCGGCGCGGTAGCCCTTCTCGGCGGACTTGCCGTCGGCCCTCTTGCCCATGCGGTAGGTCAGCCGGGTCGCGAACATCGCGGCGAGGCCGGCCACCAGCGGGGCGGCGATCGCGGGGATCAGCACCTTGGTGACGAGGACGTCGCCGTGCACCGCGCCGAAGCCGGCGGAGGCGACGGTGGCGCCGATCAGACCGCCCATGAGGGCGTGCGAGGAGCTGGACGGCAGGCCGACCAGCCAGGTCAGGAGGTTCCAGAGGATCGCGCCGACCAGAGCGGCGAAAATGACCTCGGGACGGATGCCGGCCTCGTCGACGAGGCCCTTGGAGATCGTGTTGGCGACCTCCACCGAGAGAAATGCGCCCACGAGGTTCAGCACGGCGGACATGGCCACCGCGACCTTGGGCCTCAGCGCACCGGTCGAAATGGTCGTTGCCATCGCGTTCGCGGTGTCGTGGAAACCGTTCGTGAAATCGAACGCGAGTGCGGTTACCACCACAATCGCGAGGATCAGCGAGAAGCTTTCCATTTACCCAGGCAATCGTTCGAGGTCATTGGCTGGTCGAACGTAGGTAACCAGGGTGAACGGAAGGTGAACTGGAACAGGCGTCGTGGTGACCGTAAGAGGGGGCTGTCGCTCCGCCGGTCGGCCCATGCCGGGCTGTCCGCCTGGCAGGATCACGGCATGGCCGAACAGACGCGGGACGGGCGGGAGACGGAGGGCGCCGGGGGCCCCGGCGCGGGCCGGCGGGTGTCCGCGGAGGAGGCGCGCGCCTGGACGGAACTCGTCGAGGCCGCGCGCCGGACCGTCGCCGACGGACTGGTGGTCGGTACCTCCGGCAATGTCTCGGTGCGGATCGGCGAAACGGTGCTGGTCACGCCGTCGGGAGTGCCGTACGGCCGGCTCACGGCGGACGACGTGACCGGGGTCGACCTCGCCGGCCGCCAGGTGCTCGGCACCCTGGTCCCCACCAGCGAGCTGCCCCTGCATCTCGCGGTCTACCGCACCACCGGCGCGAGCGCCGTCGTGCACACGCACGCCGTCCACGCCACGGCCGTCTCCGCGCTCGTCGACGAACTGCCGCTGATCCACTACATGGCCGCGGCGCTCGGCGGCCCCGTCCGGGTCGCCCGCTACGCGACGTACGGCACCGAGGAGCTGGCCCGGAACATGCTCCGCGCCCTCGAGGGCCGCACCGGCTGCCTGCTGCAGAACCACGGCACGCTCACCCACGGCGCATCCCTCGACCAGGCCTACGACCGCACGGCCCAGCTCGAGTGGATGTGCAGACTCTGGCTGACCGCGTCCTCGGTCCCGGGCCTCTCCCCCCACCTCCTGACCACGGACCAACTGGCACAGGCAGAAGAACGCCTGCAGAACTACGGCCAACACCCCAGGGGCGCGGGGAACTGCGCGAACGGGGGTCCGGGGGCGGAGCCCCCGGGGACGGGACGGGAAGGGGCGGCGGGGGCGGAGAAACCCCCCACTCGAAGCGGCCCGTGACGGCCGGGGCCGACGAGAATCAGCCGGACCGAACCGTAGGCTGCCCAGCCCCCCGGCAGCGCCCCCGCAGCCCCGCCCACTGGCCGGGTACCCGTTCCGACATGACACTGGAAAGCGTGCGCACTGTCAGAGCGACGGCCGCTGCCGTCACCGCCGTGATAGGCGCCGGCGCCGCCGCAGTGGCCGCCGGCCGGTTCGCCAGCGATGCCGCCCTCAGGATCCCACCGGGCGGCCCCCTGCCCACCGAACCCCGGCTCACCGTCCACGCCACCGCAGCCGGCCAGGTGACCCTCACCCGCGACCTCGCCGCCCTGCGGCCCGGCCGTCACGGCCTCACCGGTGACGGCTTCCACGCGGTCGTCGGCCCCGTACTGCCCGGCGCCCCGGTCTCCGCCGACACCGTCGTACGCCGGCTGGAACGCGTCACGTACGGCACCCCGGAGCCCGGCGACCGCGCCTGGTTCACCCCGAACCTCCACGTCGGCGACCCCGGCACCGCCCTCGGCCTGGACCACACCGGCCTCGGGGTGCCCGGGGAGCTCGGCCCGCTGCCCGTCTGGTCCGTGCCGGGCGTCCGGGACACCTGGGTGATCGCCGTCCACGGTCTCGGCACCACCCGGGAACACACCATGAACCTCATGGAGTTCCTGCACCGCCACCGCTTCCCGGTGCTCGCCCCCGCCTACCGGGGCGACCCCGGCGCACCGGCCTCCCCCGACCGCCTGAACCACCTCGGCGAGACCGAGTGGCGCGATCTCGACGCGGTACTGCGCCACGCGGTGAGCTCCGGCGCCCGGCAGGTGGTCCTCTACGGCTGGTCCAGCGGCGCCACCATGGCACTGCGCGCAGCGGCCCGCTCCGAGATGCGCGAACACATCGCCGGTCTCGTCCTCGACTCGCCCGTCCTCAACTGGGAGGCGACCCTGCGCGCCCTCGCCGCGGCCCACCGCACCCCGGGCGCGCTGCTGCCGCTCGCCGTCCGCGCCGCCCAGGGCCGCACGGGCCTGTACGGCGAGCGCAGTCCCGGCGCCGTCCACCTGGACCGGGTCGGCGTCCCCACCCACATCTTCCACGGCCCCGACGACAAGGTGGCTCCCTGGCGGTTCTCCCGCCGCCTCGCCGCGGCCCACCCGAACACCGTCACCCTGCACACCGTCAGGGGCGCTCCCCACGCCGCCATGTGGAACGTCGACCAGGAGGCCTACGAAGAGGCCCTGCGGCGCTTCCTCACCCCCTTGATGTGAAGCCGGTGCCGAGAATTCCGTTTAGCCTCGAACCACTGGCCTGATTCCCTCCCTCCGACCGCCTCCGGGGCCGGGGCGCGGGGCGTCCCCGCGCCCCCGTCGGCATTCCGTTTGGGTTTTCGGACCGTCAACCGCGAGACTGCACCCGTGACGTCCCGTATCCCGCGCGACTCCAGGCTTCGACTCGTCCGCCCGCGACCCCTGGCCGCCTCGTACAGCTCGTCGGGGATCGACTGGAGCGCGGCCAGGATCAT
>NZ_NEUB01000979.1 GCF_002910825.1 Streptomyces sp. SM1
GGGAGTGGGACGCGCTCCCGGCACGGGTCCGCGTCGCCTCCTCCGCCGAGCGGCTGCGTGCCTCCGTGGCCGCCGCCAACGCCCGGAGCCGGGCCCTCCCGCCCGACCGGCGGGACGGGGCTGACCCCAGGGCACGGGCAGGAACAGGCGGTTACGCCGCCTGCTCCTCCCCCGGGTCGTTGACGACCCACGCGTGGTTGAGACTGATCCACTCCTCGCGGTCCTCGATCGACACGGTCGCGGCGTCCAGCCGTGGCCCGAGGGTCGGGTCCGTGAGCGGGCTGAGCAGCCAGAGGCCACGCCCGTCCGGGCCGCCCCGCCGTGCCAGGTCGGCGAGCCGCTGGAGGACGCCCATGCCGCCGTAACGGGCCATGACATAGGCGTCGTGCAGAAGCACCGGGCGGCGGCCCGCCGCTGCGCCGTCTTCCCCCCTCCTCGCTGTGTCGGGGCCCGCCGGGGACCCTGCTGCTCATTTCCCGGGTTGGTCACAGCCGGCGTCCTGCGCTGCGGGCATGCCCGCAGCGCAGGACGCTGCCCGCCCGGCTGACGAGCCGGGCCAGGCCGACGCCGGTAACGCTCTGCAATTGCGCAGCAGAGTCGCCGGGACCTTAAAGAGGCCAGGACGTCCTTCTCCACGTCGCGCCACGCGGCGGCGGTGTACTCGCCGAACTTCATCGCGTCCCGCGAGCCCGGTTCGGCGTTGTCCGCCTCCAGGATGGTCTCCCGGGTGGGCCGGGGGCGGGCCTCTACGAGGCGGCGCAGGCTGGCCAGGAAGAGTGCGCTGACGTCGACGGGCTCGGCCTGCCACTCGCGCCCCTGCTCGGTGAGGGTCCGCAGGGCGAGGCGCTGGTCGTCGAAGCGGACGGTGAGGACCCGGAAGCCCGGCCGGCCGCCGGATTCCTGGAGCTGGGCCCTGGCCTTGAGACGGGCGCGCTGCTCCGGGTCCCGGGCCGTCCAGTGGTCGGTGCGGCTGACCCGGCTGGGGCGGCGCTGGGTGACGACCGAGGTGACGTCACCGCCGGCGGCAGTCTCCCGCCGGGGGACGAACCAGCCGCGCGGGCGCTTCCGGTTCGTCCGCCACTCCAGCTCGAAGCCGGCCTGCCGCAGCAGGCGACCCAGGAGGACCCGGTCGTCCGGGAGGCGGCCGGACAGGTCGGGGAAGCGGGCGCGGACCCGGTCGTGCAGGTGGTCCAGCCTATCGACCCCGAGCGACGGGCCAGAAGCGTGCATCGGCATCCTGTGGACAGACGGTCGCAACAGATCATCTGTTGGCTCTCCGCTCCCCCTGGGACGGGGGCCCTCGCCTAGGGTTGGGGCCATGCTGTCGTACAAGCTCTCAGAGGTGACCGTCGAGGGGTATGCCTCCATCCGGGCCGGCACCCTGACGCTGGGCGACGGCGTGACCGTACTGGTGGGCGCCAACGGGGCGGGCAAGAGCAACGTGGTCGGCGCGCTCGAACTGCTGGGGTGGATGGCGGACGGCGACCTGGCGCTCCAGGTGGGCATCCATGGAGGAGCCCAAGCCCTGCAGTTCGCAGGGCGCGGCACTGAGAAAGGCATCCGGCTCAAGGTCTCTGCTCCCCCGTATCGGTATGAGGCGCACCTCGTCCCTGCGGCGAACGACAGCTTCGTCTTCGCCGAGGAGAAGGGGCACTTCCACGAGCCGGGTCCCGGCCTGCCGATGGAGGAGAGCTTCGGTCGCGGACACCGTGAGTCACTCCTGCGTCAGAAGGAGGAGGAGCAGCTCTCCCGCCTCGCGGGTCCGGTGCGGCACATCCTGGCGGGCTGCCGGGTCTTCCATTTCCAGGACACCAGCCGTGAGGCGCCGGTCAAGCAGTTCGGGTATGCGGCGGACAACGAGGCGCTGCGGCCCGATGCGGCGAATCTCGCGGCGTTCCTGTTGCGGCTGCGCGAGGGCGAGCCGAAGTCGTACCGGCGCATCGTGCGGGCCATCAAGTCCGTGGCGCCGTTCTTCCGGGACTTCCTGCTGAAGGAGGAACCGGGCGGGAGGATCCGCCTGCGCTGGATGCAGGAGGGAGTGGACGCGGTGTTTCCCGCAGAGGCGCTTTCGGACGGCACCTTGCGGTACATCTGCCTGTGCGTCCTGCTCCTCCAGCCCGACCCGCCTGCCCTTTTCACCCTCGACGAGCCGGAACTCGGGCTGCACCCGTACGCGATCGTCCAGTTGTCGGACATGCTCCGGTCGGCCGCCGTGCGCAGTCAGATCGTGATCGCCACACAGTCCGTGACGCTGCTGAACCAGTTCTCGCTCGCCGACATCGTGGTGGTGGAACGCGAGGAGGGGGCGACGGAACTGAGACGCCCGGCTCCCGAGGAGCTCCAGGGGTGGCTGGAGGACTACTCCCTCGGAGAACTGTGGGAGAAGAACGTGCTGGGTGGCCGGCCGTCGCCGGAGATGCCGTTGCGGGGCCGCCCGGAATGATCATGGTGGGGGTGCTGTGCGAGGGGCAGACCGAGGAGAACATGGTCAACGACTTCCTCGCGCCCGAACTGGCGGAGTACGGCATCTGCCCGGTGCCGACCATCCTGATGACCCGGACGCCGGCGGGGGGTCCCGCGGGGAAGGGCGGGGTCAGCAAGTGGGCGAAGATCGAGAGGGACCTGCACAAGCTGCTGGCCTCCACTCACTGGGCGGCGGTCACCACTCTCCTTGACCACTACGGCCTCCCCCAGGACAGTCCGGGGATGTCGGACCGGCCGGCGGGCTCGGCCGTGGACAAGGTGAACCATGTCGAGCGGCGCCTCGCAGAACACATGGGTCATCCCCGGTTCCTTCCCCATGTCGTCCTGCACGAGACGGAGACCTGGGTCTTCGCCGCGGCGGAGCAGCTCGGGGACTGGGCCGACGATCCCGCCCTGGCCCATGAGCTCAAGCGTCAGGCCGATCTGGCCGGAGGGCCAGAGCATGTGAACGACAGGCCTGAGACCGCTCCCTCCAAGCGGATCCTCAAGCTGTATCCGAGGTATGTGAAGACCCAGGACGGCCCGGTGGCGGTCATGGACCTGGGCTTGGCTGCTCTGCGAGCCGTCTGCCCCACTTCGACGAGTGGATCGCCAGGTTGCTGGCTCTCGCACCACGCTGACGTCAGGGAGCACAGGTCGATTCTCCATCCGGCGGAGTTGACCGTTCGCGAGGTCATGGCCAAGGATCTCGGCCATGCCTTCTGCGGTCCGCTCCCCCCACGGCTCCTCCGCTCTGCGCTTCGGCCGGTTCGCGGCGATGGGCACGGTCGCGGCGCTGATCCTGATCGCGGGCGTGTGGGCGTCGTGGGGCACGGCGCAGCACGTGATGCTGACGAAGGGGCGGGAGCGCGGCACGGTCGAGGTGACGGCGTGCGCGGATCACACGTGCTCGGGGCCGTACACGCCGTTGTCGCAGGGCTCGCAGCCGCGTGCGGAGATCGTGCTGGAGCGTTCGGTGGCCGTGGAGAAGGGCCGGACGTACACCGTGGTGCTGAAGCCGGGCGGTGCGGAGGGGGTCCGCTCGGGCCCCGCCGGGATCCTCTACGCGTGGGTGCCGCTGGGCGGCGCTCTGCTGCTGGCGTCGGTGGTGGTGGCGGGCGGTCTGCTGCGGACGCGGGTGGCGTGGGTGATGGCGTCGTCGGGGGCGGCGCTGCTCACGGCGGCTTTCCTGGTGGTCTGACACGGGCCCGTGACGAGGGGTGCCCCCGGCCGTACGCGGCCGGGGGCACCCCTTTCCGGTACCGGGTCAGCCGGTGTTGCGCAGGCCGGCCGCGACACCGTTGACGGTGAGGAGCAGGGCGCGGGCGAGCAGCGGGTCGGGCTGCTCACCGGCGCCGGCGGCGTCGCGCTGGCGCTTGAGGAGGGCCACCTGGAGGTAGGAGATCGGGTCCAGGTAGGCGTCGCGGATGGTGAAGGTCTGCCTCAGGACCGGGTCGGCGTCCAGGAGTTCCTGTTCGCCGGTGACCCGCAGCACCTCGGCGACGGTCAGCTCGTGTTCGGCCTTGATGGTGTCGAAGACGTGCTTGAGCTCGTCGGGGACGAGGGTGTCGACGTAGTGCTGGGCGATGCGCAGGTCGGTCTTGGCGAGGGTCATCTCGACGTTGGAGATGAAGTTGCGGAAGAAGTGCCACCGCTGGTGCATCTCGTCCAGGACGGTGTCGAGTCCGGCCTCGCGCAGGGCCTTGAGGCCGGAGCCGACGCCGTACCAGCCGGGGACGATCTGCCGGGACTGGGTCCAGCCGAACACCCACGGGATGGCGCGCAGTCCGTCGAGCGAGACGCCCGAGCCGGGGCGGCGGGAGGGCCGCGAGCCCAGGTGCAGGTCGGCGAGCTGGTCGACCGGCGTGGAGGCCAGGAAGTACGTCGGCAGGTCGGGGTCCTCGACCAGCTTGCGGTAGGACGTGTGGGCGGCGTCGGAGACGAGGTCCATGGCGGCGTCCCAGCGGGCGAGGGCGTCGTCGGACTGGCGCGGGGCGGTGTGCAGGGCGGACGCCTGGAGGGTGGCCGCGACGGAGAGTTCGAGGTTCTCCCGGGCGAGGGCGGGGATCAGGTACTTGTCGGAGATGACCTCGCCCTGTTCGGTGACCTTGATCTCGCCCTCGAGGGTGCCCCAGGGCTGGGCGAGGATGGCGTCGTGGGTGGGGCCGCCGCCGCGGCCGACGGTGCCGCCCCGGCCGTGGAAGAGGCGCAGGCGGACGCCGTAGCGGTGGGCGACGTCGCGCAGTCGGCGCTGGGCGCGGTGGATCTCCCACTGACTGGTGGTGATACCGCCGAACTTGGAGGAGTCGGAGTAGCCGAGCATGACCTCCTGGACGTCGCCGCGGAGAGCGACGAGACGCCGGTAGGAGGGGTCGGCGAGCATGTCCTCGAGGATGGTGTCGGCGGCCTTGAGCTCGTCGGTGGTCTCGAGGAGGGGGACGATGCCGATCCTGGCCCAGCCGGCGTGCAGGTCGATGAGGCCGGCCTCGCGGGCGAGGACGGTGGCGGCGAAGACGTCGTCGGCGCCCTGGCACATGGAGATGATGTAGGACTCGATGACTTCGGGCCCGAAGACGGCGAGGGCACGCTTGACCGTCCCGAAGACGCCGAGGGTCTTCTCGCCGGCCGTGTCGAGGGGTGCGGGGGTGGGGGCGAGGGGGCGCCGGGAGCGCAGTTCCCTGGCGAGGAGCTTGCCGCGGTACTCGCGGGGCATGTCGGCGTAGCGCCAGGATTCCTCACCGAGCCGGTCGAACAGCTGGCCGAGGGCGTGGTGGTGGGCGTCGGCGTGTTCGCGTACGTCCATGGTGGCGAGCTGGAGGCCGAAGGCGGCCAGGGTGCGGATCGTACGGGCGAGGCGGCCGTCGGCGAAGAGGCCGCCGCGGTGTTCGCGCAGGGAGACCTGGATGATCCGCAGGTCGGTGAGGAGTTCGCCGGTGCCGAGGTAGTCGCGGCCGGGTTCGTGCGAGGTGTTCCGGGCGAGGCGGAGCTTGGTGTTCTCCAGCTTCTGCCGGATGCAGGTGGCCTTGAGCCGGTAGGGCTCCTCGGCGTTGAGGCGCTTGTAGCGGGGGCTGATCTCGGGAAGGGCGTCGAGGTCGGCCCGCAGGGAGGTGAGGAGTTCCTCGGTGGCTCCGGCGTAGCGGATGGAGTTGGAGAGGAAGCCGCGGAGTTCGTCGATCATCTCCAGGGCGTCGTTGATGCCGTGTTCGTGCTGGAGGATGAGGACGTCCCAGGTGACCTGGGGAGTGACGTTGGGGTTGCCGTCGCGGTCGCCGCCGATCCAGGTGCCGAAGGTCAGGGGGCGGGTGTCGTCGGGGAGGTGGACGCCGACGCGCTCCAGTTCGGCCGTGAGGTCCTCGAGGACGTCGCCGACGGCGCCGGCGTGGAGTTCGTCGAGGTAGTAGATGGCGTTGCGGGCCTCGTCGGCGGGTTCGGGGCGCACCACGCGCAGTTCGTCGGTCTGCCAGACGAGGTCGATGTTCTCGGCGAGGCGGGTGTCGAGGCGGCGCCGGTCGGTGGCGATGACGGGGGTGTCGAGGAGGGCGGCGATCCGGCGGAGCTTGTTGAGCACGGAGCGGCGGGCGGCCTCGGTGGGGTGTGCGGTGAAGACGGGCCGCACGTTGAGGTGGCGGACGGTCTCGCGCAGGTGCTCCGGGTCGGCGTCCTTGAGCCGGTCGGCGGTGCGGGAGAGCAGTCCGCCCTCGGCCGCGCGGCGGGCGCGCAGTTCACGGCCCCGGTGCACCTGCTCGGTGACGTTGGCCAGGTGGAAGTAGGTGGAGAAGGCGCGGACCAGCTTGGCCGCGGTCTGGAGTTCGGTGCCCCGCAGCAGCGCGGCGGCGGCCTCGCCGTCCTCACGGGTGAGTCGGCGTACCTTCTCGACGAGGTCGAGCAGTTCGGGGCCCTCCTGGCGGACCAGGGTCTCTCCGAGGAGATCACCCAGTCGGCGGATGTCGGCGCGCAGTTCGCTGCTCGTCGTGGTGGTCTGGTCGTCGGCACTGCTCACAGGTGCGGCTCCTTGCAGTGTTGAAGCTGGTCTGGAGGGAACCCGGACGGCGTCTCGCACGGCGTGCGCCGCTTTACGGGCCGGACGTCCGGGAAGAATTCAGAGCGGACCGCGCTGTCCGACCGGCTTCCAGGATAGGTGTCGACCCGGACGCGCAGGCTCACGGGCTCTTGCCGCGGGAGGACGCACTGCCATACTTACGTCGCCGTAGGTTACGGAAGGGTAGGGAAGGTGTGCCTTTCCGGCGGCCCGGCACCACCCTCAGTCCACACACCCCACAGGGGATACGCATGACCTCAAGCTCCGACGTGCTCGACGATGCCCCGAAACAATCCCGGTCCGACGACGACGCGGTGCCGTCCGCAACGCTGGGCGGGGAGCGCAAGCGTTCCATCGAGCAGATCACGCTGCTGCTCTTCATCACGGTCCCGTTCCTGGCGCTGGCGGCGGCGGTACCGCTGGCCTGGGGGTGGGGGGTGAGCTGGCTGGACCTCGGTCTGCTGGTGTTCTTCTACTACCTGGGATGCCACGGCATCACCATCGGCTTCCACCGTCATTTCACCCACGGCTCGTTCAAGGCGAAGCGGCCGCTGAAGGTCGGGCTGGCGATCGCGGGATCGATGGCGGTGGAGGGCCCGCTGGTGCGGTGGGTGGCGGACCACCGCAAGCATCACAAGTTCTCCGACGCCGAGGGTGACCCGCATTCGCCGTGGAAGTACGGGGAGACGGTCCCGGCGCTGCTGAAGGGCCTGTGGTGGGCGCACATCGGCTGGATGTTCGACGAGGAGCAGACGTCGCAGGAGAAGTACGCACCGGATCTGATCAAGGACCGGACCCTGCGGACGATCTCCCGGCAGTTCATCCTGTGGGCGGGGATCTCGCTGGCGCTGCCGGCGCTGATCGGCGGTCTGGTCACGATGTCCTGGTGGGGCGCGTTCACCGGCTTCTTCTGGGGGTCACTCGTCCGGGTGGCGCTGCTGCACCACGTGACGTGGTCGATCAACTCCATCTGCCACGCGGTCGGCAGGCGCCCCTTCAAGTCGCGGGACCGCTCGGGCAACGTGTGGTGGCTGGCGGTCCTGTCGTGCGGCGAGTCCTGGCACAACCTGCATCACGCCGATCCGACGTCGGCGCGGCACGGTGTGGAGCGGGGGCAGGTGGATTCCTCCGCGCGTCTGATCCGCTGGTTCGAGCGGCTGGGATGGGCCTACGACGTGCGGTGGCCGTCACGCTCGCGTATCGATTCGCGCCGTAACTCCGCGGAAGGCGGCGCCCGGCGCGGGAAGGAACCCGTCGAGGCGGCATGATGGTCGGCGTGGCGACCGACTCCAGCAGCATCCCCAGCAACGACAAGCCGCGGCGTGCGCGCCGTACCCGGATGACCGGGGCGGAGCGACGCCAGCAGCTGCTGGAGATCGGCCGCACCCTGTTCGCCGAGAAGGGCTTCGAGGGCACGTCGGTGGAGGAGATCGCGGCGAAGGCCGGGGTCTCCAAGCCGGTGGTGTACGAGCACTTCGGCGGCAAGGAAGGGCTGTACGCGGTGGTGGTGGACCGCGAGATGCGGCGTCTGCTGGACATGGTGACCGGGTCCCTGACCGCCGGTCACCCGCGTGAACTGTGCGAGCAGGCCGCGTTCGCGCTCCTAGACTACATCGAGGAGTACACGGACGGCTTCCGCATCCTGGTCCGCGACTCCCCCATCCCCCAGTCGACGGGGTCGTTCGCGTCCCTGATCTCGGACATCGCCACCCAGGTGGAGGACATCCTGGGCCGCGAGTTCAAGTCCCGCGGCTTCGACCCGAAGCTGGCCCCGCTGTACGCGCAGGCCCTGGTCGGGATGGTGGCGCTGACGGGCCAGTGGTGGCTGGACGTGCGCAGGCCGAAGAAGGCGGAGGTGGCGGCCCACCTGGTCAACCTGGCCTGGCACGGCCTGGACGGCCTGGAGCCGAAGCCGCGGCTGATAGGCCACCGGAAGAGTTGATCGACAGCACACAAGGTCAATCTTGTGTAATCATGCGTACATGACTGAGATCACGATCAGCGCAGCCCGTGCCCAGCTCGGCGACCTCGTGCGTCGCGCAGCCCACAGCCGCGAGACCATCGCGCTCACGGATCACGGGCACGTGGCCGCGCTCCTCGTGTCGCCCCACGTCATAGAGGATCTGGAAGACGCATTGGCGGTTGCCGACTACGAGCGCCGCAAGGCCGCGGGCCTCCTCGGCGAAGGCATCCCGCACGAAGAGGTCGGACGCATGCTGGGGCTGCGCCCGTGACCTACCGCATCGTCTGGGAGCCCAACGCCACCGACGCAGCCGTCCGGTTCCTCCGCGACGACCCGGCAGGGCTGGCCGCTGTCTACGAGGCCGTGGACACTCTGGCCAAGGAGCCCCGCCCCACCCACTCCGTCGCCTACGGACCGACAACCCGCCGATTGCGCGTCGGCGACTACCGCGTGCTCTACGTCATCGACGACGACGTGATCCACATCCTCGTCACTCATGTGGGCCGTACCCCCTGAATCACGCCTGCCTGACGGCGACCGCGAAGACGCGGCGGAAGGGGAACGGGGTGCCGTGCGGGCCGGCCGGGTAGGCGGCCCGCAGGGCGGCGCGGCAGTCGGCGACGAAGTACTCGCGCGCCTCCGGGTCGTCGGCGAGGGCGGTGAGGACCGGCCGCAGGGCCGTGCCCCTGACCCGGTCGAGGACCGGGTCCTCCCCCCGCAGCAGGTGGATGTAGGTGGTCTCCCAGGCGTCGGTCGCGCAGCCGAGGGCGGTGAGGCGCTCCAGGTAGGTCTCCGGGCGGAGCACGGCCTCCTCGTGGCGCAGGACACCGGACAGGCGGGCGCGCCACCGCGAGGATGCGGCCAGTTCGCGCAGCAGGGTGTGACTGGGGGCGTCGAAGTTGCCCGGCACCTGGAAGGCGAAGGTGCCGCCCGGGGTGAGCCCTTCGATCCATTCTCCGAACCGTTCCGCCTGCCCCGGCACCCACTGCAGGGTGGCGTTGCTGACGATCAGGTCGTACGGCTCCTGCGGCACCCAGGCGCGGACGTCGGCGTGGGCGAAGTCGAGCCTGTCGCCCGCGTGGTCGGCGTGGGCCCGGTCGAGCATCTCGGGCGAGTTGTCGTAGCCGGTGATGCGGGCGGTGGGCCACCGGGCGGCGAGGAGGGCGGTGACGTTGCCCGCGCCACAGCCGAGGTCGGCGATGCGGGCGGGGTCTCGCGGGAGGTCCGGGACGCGGGCGAGCAGGTCGGTGAAGGGCCGGGTGCGGTGACCGGCGTGACGGAGGTACTGGGCGGGGTCCCAGACGGGGGTGGTGTCGGGCACGGGGCCTCCCGGTGGCCGGTGGCGGACGGGTGCCCCCACCCTCACCCCCATACCCCTCGACGTCAAGAAACTTGACATCGAGAGACTTCACGTCGACACAACGACTACACTGATCGTCATGGAGGACGAGGTCGATCGGCTGGTCGCAGCGTGGCGCCGGGAGCGCCCGGACCTCGACGTGGAACCGCTCGAGGTGCTCAGCCGGGTGAGCAGACTGGCCCGGCACCTGGACCGGGCGCGCCGGCTCGCGTTCACCGAGCACGGCCTGGAGTCCTGGGAGTTCGACGTCCTGACCGCGCTGCGCCGCGCGGGCACCCCGTACCAGCTCTCGCCGGGGCAGCTGCTGACCCAGACCCTGGTCACGTCGGGCACGATGACCAACCGCATCGACCGCCTGACCAAGAAGAACCTGGTGGAGCGGCTGCCCGACCCCAGTGACCGGCGCGGCGTCCTGGTCCGGCTCACGGACGAGGGGCGGGACCGCGCCGACCAGGCGCTGGCCGGACTGCTGGCGCAGGAACGGGCGATCCTCGGTGAACTCACCCATGCCCAGCGCAGTGAACTGGCTGGTCTGCTACGCCAGTTGACCGCCCCGTTCGACAACATCCCCGGTTAGGTCGACGGGGCCGACACCCGCACGCCGGGCGAGGGCGACCGCGGCGAGGGTGGAGTGCACGCCCAGTTTCCCGAGAACGTTCTGCATATGGGTGCGCACGGTGTGCGGGGACAGGTACAGGCGCTCGGCGACGGCCTTGCGCCCCAGTCCCGCCACCATGCACCGCAGCACCTCGCGCTCGCGCGGGGTCAGCGACTCCACGAGCCGTTCGCTCTCGGTGCGGTGCCGCCGGGCGGCGGTCAGCTCCCGCAGCACACCCGTCAGCAGCGCGGGCGGCAGATGCGTCTCGTCGCGCAGCACTCCCCGTATGACGGTGAGCAGCCGGTTCAGCGAGCAGTCCTTGGCCACCCAGCCGGAGGCGCCCGCCTGCAGGGCGAGCGCGGCGCGGACCGGGTCGTCCTTCCCGGCGAGGACCACGATCCGCACCTGCGGCTGCGCCGAACGCACGCCGGTGACCAGCGATATCCCGTCGACGAGTCCGTCCTCGTCGCCCGCCTGCACGGGTACGGCCGGCCGCCCGCCGGGCACCTTGCCGCCCAGATCGGCGTCGACGAGCAGCACGTCGTACCGCCGCCCCTCGGAGACCGCCCGCTCCAGACAGCGCAACGCGGCCGGGCCGCTGCCGGCCGCGGAGACGTCGACGTCGGGCTCTGCGGCCAGGGCCGCGGCCAGTGACTCGGCGAAGATGCGATGGTCGTCGACGACCAGGACTCGAATGCGAACCACGAAACCCCCTTCCCCACGCTCTTCCCAGAGCAGGGGATACCCCATCGTCGGAGGACGACACCGGCGCGGATACGACGCCGGGGCCCTGGTACTCGATCTGCTGGACGTGGGACGGGCCGCCGCGGCCGCACGGCCGCCGCATCGCGACAGCCACCACCCCACCTCGGACGTCGAACCCGACGGTCTCGCCCCCTGAACGGCACCGGCCCCCACCGGCACTGTGCATCAGAGTACGGGCGAGGGCCGGGAGCGGAAGGTTATGTGCAGAACTGGCGGCCTTGCGCGTTTATGGTGAGCCGCATGTTTCGTCTTGAGACAGAAGTCGACAAGGCCCGACGTGATCTGCTCCGCAGGCGGCTGAGGGAGACCAACACGGCGTCCTCACCGGTGCTGCGTGCCCTGCGCGGAACCCCGGACGAACGGGAAGCGCCTTTGCACGTGTGGGTGGTGGACGCGAACGGTGGTCTCGCGGGCGGTCTGGTCGGCCACACCTGGACGGCCTGGCTGCACGTCACCTACCTCTGGGTCGAGGCCCGCCACCGCGGAGCGGGCCTCGGCTCCCGCCTGCTGTCGGAGGCGGAACGCCGCGCCACCGGACGCGGCTGCACGTCCTCCCGCGTGGAGACCTGGGACTTCCAGGCCCCCGGCTTCTACCGCCGCCACGGCTACGAGGTGGTCTGCGTCATCCCCGACTACCCGCCGGGCATCACGGAGTACACCCTGACGAAGCGGCTGGGCTGACGCCGGGAACCGGAGGGGCCCGCCGCTACCGCAGGCGTCGCGCTCTGCCGCCGGTATCACTGCTACCGCAGGCGTCTCGCTCCCGCCGCCGGTACCGCCTCGAACACCCGGGGGCTCTTGTGGCCGGCTGCCGTGAACGCCTCCTCCACCGCCTTGGTGACGGCGGGGACGTCGGTCTCCTCGGCCAGGACGATGGCCGAGCCGCCGAAGCCGCCGCCGGTCATCCGGGCGCCCAGGGCGCCCGCGGCCACCGCCGTGTCGACCACCAGGTCGAGTTCCGGGCAGGAGACGCGGAAGTCGTCGCGCAGGGAGGTGTGGCCTTCGACCAGGAGGGGGCCGATCGCCCGGGTGTCGCCGGCCTCCAGCAGGGACACCACCCGTTCGACCCGCTGGTCCTCCGTCACCACGTGGCGGACCAGCCGGCGGACCTCGTCCTCGTCGCCGAGCCGCGCGAGCGCCGCGTCCAGTCCGTCGTACGGCACGTCCCTGAGCGCGTCCACGCCCAGCAGGGCCGCGCCCTTCTCGCAGCCCTCGCGGCGCCTGCCGTACTCGCCCTCGCTGTGGCTGTGCTTGACCCGGGTGTCGACCACGAGCAGGCGCATGCCCTCGGCCGCCAGGTCGAAGGGGATCTGACGCTGGGAGAGGTCGCGGGTGTCGAGGAACAGGGCGTGACCGCTCTCGCAGCAGGCCGAGGCCGTCTGGTCCATGATGCCGACCGGGGCGCCGACGTAGACGTTCTCCGCGCGCTGGCACAGGCGGGCCAGCTGCCGGCCCCGCAGGCCCAGTCCGTACAAGTCGTTGAGGGCCAGCGCGACCACGACCTCCAGGGCGGCCGAGGACGACAGACCCGCGCCCGCCGGGACCGAGGAGGCGAGGTGGATGTCCGCGCCGGTCACGGTGTGCCCGGCCTCGCGCAGCGCCCACACCACGCCCGCCGGGTAGGCGGTCCAGCGTTTGTCGGCGCCGGGGGCCAGGGCGTCCACCGTGAGTTCCGCGACCGGGGCGGACACGTCGGCGGAGTGCAGCCGCAGGACGCCGTCGTCCCTGCGGGACACCGCCGCGACGGCGGTGTGGGGCAGGGCGAACGGCATGACGAAGCCGTCGTTGTAGTCGGTGTGCTCGCCGATGAGGTTGACCCGGCCCGGCGCCGCCCACACCCCCTCCGGTGCGAACCCGTACAGCTGCTCGAACCGCTCGGCGACGGACCCCGCGACGGCCGCGCTGGACTCGCTCATGCCCTGACCCCTGACCCTTCGTTGCCTTCTAGTTGGCGCGCTGCTGCGTGAACTGCCATGCGTCCGCGACGATCCCGGCGAGGTCCGCGCGCGACGGGCTCCAGCCCAGCTTCTCGCGAGCCGCGTCGGCGGACGCCACCAGGACCGCCGGGTCGCCCTCCCGGCGCGGGGCCACCACCTCGGGCACCGGGTGCCCGGTGACCCGGCGCACGGTCTCGACGACCTCGCGGACGGAGAAGCCGTTGCCGTTGCCCAGGTTGCAGATCAGGTGCTCGCCGGGCGCGGCGGCCTCCAGCGCGAGCAGGTGGGCCTCGGCCAGGTCGGCGACGTGGATGTAGTCGCGGACGCAGGTGCCGTCGGGGGTCGGATAGTCGTCGCCGTAGACGGAGATCGCCTCGCGCCGCCCCTGGGCCACCTGCAGGACGAGCGGGATGAGGTGCGACTCGGGGTCGTGGCGCTCGCCGTACCGTCCGTAGGCACCGGCCACGTTGAAGTAGCGCAGGGAGACCGCGCCCAGTCCGTGCGCCGTCGCCTCACCGGTGATCATGTGGTCGACGGCGAGCTTGGAGGCGCCGTACGGGCTGGTGGGGCTGGTCGGGGCGGACTCGGGGATCGGTACCTGCCGGGGTTCGCCGTAGGTCGCGGCCGTGGAGGAGAACACCAGCCGGCGCACGCCCGCCTCGCGCATCGCGCCGAGCAGGGCCATGGTGCCGCCGACGTTGTTGTCCCAGTACTTCTCCGGCTTGGCCACCGACTCGCCGACCTGGGAGAAGGCGGCGAAGTGCAGGACGCCGTCGAACGAGGAGTCCAGCCATGTGGCGGCATCGCGGATGTCGCCCTCGATGAACGACGCGCCCTCGGGGACGCCCTCCCGGAAGCCGGTGGTGAGGTTGTCGAGCACGACGACCTCGTGTCCGGCCTCGATCAGATGCTGGGCGACGACACTGCCGACATACCCCGCGCCCCCGGTGACCAGGTACTTACCGCTCATGAACTCGCTACCTCCCGCAGTCGCTCGGCCGCGCGCTCCGGCGGCACGTCGTTGATGAACACGTTCATGCCGGACTCGGAGCCCGCGAGGAACTTCAGCTTGCCGGACGTGCGGCGGATGGTGAAAAGCTCCAGATGGAGGGCGAAGTCGTCGCGTGTGACGCCGTCGAACTCCACCAGGGTGCCGAACGGCGCCTGGTGCCAGGCCGCGATGTACGGCGTGCGGGGCTCGCCCTCGCCGAAGATCCGGTCGAAGCGCTTCAGGAGCTCCAGGTACACCCGTGGGAACTCCGCGCGCGCCGCCTCGTCGAGTCCGAGCAGGTCGGGCACGCGGCGCCTGGGGTACAGGTGGACCTCGTAGGGCCAGTGCGCCGCGTAGGGCACGAAGGCCACCCAGTGTTCACCCTCGAGGACGATCCGCTCGTCCGCCCGCTCCCGCTCAAGTACGGCGTCGAAGAGGTTCTCCCCACCCGTCCCCTCCTTGTGCGCGGCCACTTGGCGGAGCATCAGGGCGGTCCGGGGGGTGGTGAAGGGGTAGGCGTAGATCTGCCCGTGCGGGTGCTGGAGGGTGACGCCGATCTCGGCCCCCCGGTTCTCGAAACAGAACACCTGTTCGACAGCGGGCAGATGCGACAGCTCGGACGTCCGGTCCGTCCAGGCGTCGAGGACCAGCCGCGCCTGCCGCTCGCCCAGTCCGGCGAAGGAGGCGTGGTGGTCGGAGGTGAAACAGACGACCTCGCACCGGCCCGAGTCCCCGGCCAGCGAGGGGAAGCGGTTCTCGAACACGACCACGTCGTACGACGATTCGGGGATCTCGCTCAGCCGGTCGCCCTCGGACGGGCACAGGGGGCACTCGTCGGCGGGCGGATGGTAGATGCGCCCCTGACGGTGGGAGGCGACGGCGACGGAATCGCCCAGCAGCGGGTCGCGGCGAACCTCGGACGTGGTGACGGTGGCCTCCAGCGGACGGCGGTCGGCGGCGTCGCGCACGGTGTCGTCGGCGAGGTCGTAGTAGATGAGCTCGCGGCCGTCGGCCAGCCGGGTCGAGGTCTTCTTCACTGCCGCACTCCTCTGCACCCGCCCACCACTCAACACAATCGAACATAACACATCACAACCCACCAGCGCTCCGGTCTCATCACGATCCAACAAAGGACGTCACCGAAAGTGTTCAATTACTGAACTCGGAGGCGTAGGTTCCGCACCGGATCAGTTCGTGAACGAAGCGAGTGTGTATGCAAACCCCCACAATTCTGGCCGCAGAGCTTCGACTCCCCACCAACCGGCTGGACTACACGATCTGACGGACCCGGGGGGGCGGACCAGGGGCGACCCGGCCCGCTCCTGGTCCGCCCCCTGCCACCGTCAGCCGAGCGGGCCCGCCCGGTCCAGCAGACCCGTCCGGGCCGCCAGGGCCGCCGCCTCCAGGCGGGAGCCCACCCCCAGTTTCATCAGCACCCGCTGGACGTGCGTACGCGCCGTGGACGGTGCGATGCCCATCCCCGCCGCGATCAGCCGGGTGTCCTCCCCGTCAGCCACCCGCACCAGCACCTCCACCTCCCGGGGCGTCAGCATCTGCAGCAGCCGCTGCCCCTCGTCGTCCGGCTGCGCCGCGGGGTTCAGCAGCTCCCCGAACGCCCCCTGCAACAACTGCGGCGCCACCGCCGCCTCCCCCGCCCGCGCCTTCGTGATCGCCCGCTCGACGCCCTCGATCCGCTCGTCGTGCCGCACGTACCCCGACGCCCCCGCCGCGAAAGCCGCCGCGATCCCCCGGGGCGACGGCACCGGCCCCAGCACGACCACCGCCACCGCCGGCCGCTCCCGCTTGATCTTCACCACCGGATCGAAGGTCCCCGGCTCCGCCGGCGCCGCCGTGCCCAGCAGACACACCTCCGGTGCCCGGCTGATCACCAGATCCGCCGCCCCCACCGCCGGCGCCGCGGCGGCCAGCACCCGGTGCCCCCGCAGTTTCAACGCCGAGGCCAGTGCCTCGGCGAGCAGCCGGTGGTCGTCGACCACCATCAACCGCACACCCATCGAACAACCAACCCCCCACGACAACGCACCCCCGGACCCCGGATGCCCCCGGAAGCTACACGCTTGTTCGACGTCGCGCTCCCCCTACCGGCGAGAATCGCCCCGGATCACCGAAATTCTCGTATTCGGTGGCGATGGGCCGGTGATGAGCGGTACGCGTGCGGCCCCGTCCCTGAGCAGGGACGGGGCCGCAGGAGCGATCAATATCGATCGGTCGAGTGATCAGTCTGTGCCGAAAGCGACCACCAGATACTCCTTGTCCTGCGTGGTGAAGTCACTGGCGTACACCTTCGACATGTACAGACCACCCTTCGAGTACAGGATCTCCGCCGACGTCGGCAGCATCCGCGTCTCGGCGCTGCGCACGGTCTCCGTCGCCGGGTTCTCCAGGAGCACCGTCTGCTTGAAGGTCTCGCCGTCGATGCTGACGATCTGCCCGCCCTTGTCGTAGGGCGGACGCTTGTAGGCGATCACGTTGCCGCCGTCCATCCGCAGCGGCACGAGGTCGTACCCGTCACCCGCGTCGGCCCGCTGGCCGGTCTGCTTGCCGGTCGACAGGTCGAAGGCGACGACCTCGTTGGTCTGGACGTACGACTCGCCGTCGCCCTCGTGCTCCTCCGTGGAGATGTACAGCTTGTCCTTGCCGACCGCCAGGGCGCTGCAGTCCTCCAGCTTGTAGATGGCGTCGCAGCGGGCCGCGAAGTCCTCGCCGGGAGCGGAGATGCGCGTGCGGAGCTTGCCGGTCTTGTTGTCGATGGAGAAGAAGTCCGAGATACCGCTGCCGTCACCGGCGGAGTCGCCGACGTCGGCGGCCACGACCAGCGGCTCGGTGGAGACGACGGCGGCGTACTCGATGCCCTCGTCCATCGTGTACTCGCTGACGACGTTGCCGGTCTTCGCGTCGACGGTCTGGATGTGCAGCTGGCGCTGGTCGTACGAACCGCACTTGCGGACCGCGACCAGCTTCTCGCCGCCGCCGTACCCGGAGTCGTAGCAGGAGTCGGACGTCTTGGGCGCCCACAGCTCCCTGCCGGAGGCGATCTCCCACGCGGCGCCGCCGCTGGTGCTGCCGGCGGCGACGGTGCCGCCGCTGAGGGTGACGTTGTTGAAGCTGATCGGCATGGTGCCGGACTTGGCGGTCTTGGACCACAGCTTCTTGCCGGACTCCAGGTCGATCAGCCCGACCTCGGTGCAGGACTGCGGGTTCTGCTTGGTGGGCATCGCCGGCTTGTAGAGGATCGCCGTCCTGTTGTCCCCGGTGACGTGGTCCGTCGCGCCGCACACCGGTCCGGGCAGGGCGAGCGTCCACTTCTCGGTGCCCTTGGCGCGGTCGTAGCCGACGATCTCGGCGATGCCGCTCTTGGCGTACACCGAGTCGGTCAGCCAGGAACCGGCGGTGGCGATGGTCGAGGCGCCCTCGGGCACCTTGGGCGCGGGCACCTGGAACAGCACCTTGGAGCCGGTGTCGGCGGGGGCCTTCTCCTCGGCTCCGTTTCCGGAGGAGGAACCCTCGTCCCCGCCGTTCTTGTCCTCCCCGCCTCCGCCGCCCTTCGCGGTGGTCTTCTTGTCGTCGTCGTCCTTGCCGGACGAGGACGCGTACCAGATCCCGCCCCCGACGATCAGCGCGATGGCCGTGACCGCGGAGACGATGATGGCCAGCTGGGCATTGAACTTCCGCCCGCCGCCCGGCTGCGGCTGCATGGGCATGGTCGGCGGCTGCGGGTAGCCGTACCCCGGCTGCCCGTACGGCCCGGCCGGCTGCTGCCCCGGGTATCCGTACCCGGGCGCCGGCGGCTGTCCGGGGTATCCGTACCCGGAGGCCGGCGGCTGTCCGGGGTATCCGTACCCGGGTCCCTGCGGAGCGGCCGGAGGCGCGGACGGCGGAGGAGCCTGCGGGGCCTGCGGGGCCTGCGGGGCCTGCGGGGCCTGCGGGTAGCCGTATCCGGGCTCGGGTGCCTTGTTCAGATCGGGCCCACCCGGGGCGGCGGGCGGCTGCTGCGGGGGCTGGGCGGGCTGCTGCGGGGGCTGTTCCGGCTGCTGCGGGGGCTGGTTGGGCGGCGGAGGCGGCTGGGTCATGACATGAGTACCTCGGGGAAGGGGACGACGGGCGGCGGGAAAGTGACGGGAGCGGCGCTCACGTGCTCACTTGCCGTAGGCGAGCATCAACTTCTCCTTCGTGTCGTCATTGCCGGTCAGCCGGGTGGTCGAGAGGTAGAAACGACCGTCGACCCAGTCGATGTCCTTGCTGAAGAAGCCGTTCTCGATGTCCGCGACACCCTGCGGGTTCTGCATCAGCCCGGCCGGCTTGTGGCCGGCGCCCGCGACGGGGAGGGCGACCACCTGGCCGCCCGCGTTGTACGAGGGCTCGACGTAGGCGATGAGCTTGCCGCCCTCCACCTTCATCGGCACCATCGACTCCTCCGCCGGGGAGGACTCCCGCCACCGCTCCTTGCCGTCGGCGAGGCTGATCGCGACGATCTCGTTGGCGCCGGTGGTGGCCTGGGTGGGCAGGAAGAGGGTGTCGCCGTCGACGACGACGCCCTGGCAGCCCTGGAGGTCACGCGCGAGGATGGCCCAGCCGCAGCCGGGGTCGAACTTCTCGTCGACCGCGACCTGCGAGCGCAGCTTGCCGGCGGCGGTGAAGGCGGCGATGTTCCACGCCTTCTTGTCGCCGTCCTCCTCCTTCGTGGCGTACATGACGACCGGGTCGACGGAGAAGGCCCGCTCGACCCGCCAGCCCTTCTCGTACGCGTACGTCCACTTGACCTTGCCGGTCCTGGGGTCGAACTCGCGGACCTCGTCGTGCGCGTTGTTGCCGCCGGCGCCGCAGGAGGCGACCTGGATCAGCCGCTCACCGCCCGCGAAGGCGGCGGGGAAGCAGGGGGCGTCGCCGTACTTCTTGGCGTCGAACAGCTTCTTGCCGGTGCGCACGTCGTACGCCGTGCCGGACTGCGAGCGGCCCACCATCAGCGTGTTGCCGGCGAGGGACATCTCGACGGAGAGCGCGGAGTCGAACAGGGCGCCGTCGGCGACCTCCTGCTCCCAGCCCTTCTCGCCGGTGTCGAGGTCGATGAGCTGGAGCTGGTTGCACTTGGCGCGGTCGCTCCTGCCGCTCTTGTAGGCGACGACCACCTTGTCGTCGGCCGATTTCTGAGAGGTGACCGCGCAGATCTCCTGCGGGAAGGCGATGGTCTCCCAGGCGGGCTTGCCGTCACCGACGTTGTAGGCGGAGAGCTCCTTGTAGGCGGACTTCACCGCCGTCCTGTCGGTGATCCACATGCCGGGGGCGTCGGCGCCGGAACCGGGGGCGTCGGGCGCCTCCTTGTACCAGAGCACCCGGGACTCGCCGTCCTGGCGGCCCTCGTTGAGGTCCTCCGGGTCCTCGCCACCGTCGCCGCTGCCGTCGCCCGGGTTGACCGGGGCGCCGCCGGAGGCGCTCGGCTTGGGGTCGTCGGTCTGCTTGGAGACGGGCTTCTTGTCCTTCTTCCCGTCGTCACCGGACACGGCGTACACGGTGCCGCCGATCACGAGCAGCGCGGCCACCGCGGCACCGACGACGAGGGCGGGCTTCCCCTTGAAGGGGTTGCCGCGGCCGGAACCGCCGGGCGGGGTGCCGGGTGCCCCGGGGAACTGCGGCTGCGGGTAGCCGTACCCGGGCTGCCCGTACGGACCCGGCTGCTGCGGCTGTCCGTAGGGGCCGGAGGCGTACGGGCCGGACGGGTAGGGCCCCTGCCGGGCGGGCTGCTGCGGTTGGCCGTACCCGGGCTGCGGCGCGCCGGCCGGGGGCCCCTGCGGGGGCGGCGGCGTCTGCGGAGCTCCGAACCCGCCACCGGGCGGCGGATCCTGCGGCGGCTGGTTGGGCGGCTGAGACATCAGCGCGTTCCCCCTCTACTCACTGATTTCTAGCCACGCCCGAGGTATGCGGTGAACCGAAGGTCGTCTTCAGACGTTGCTCAGACGGCTCTTTCTATCACCCGGTACCGACACGCCACCCGGCCGAGTCCACCCCTGTACCCAAGGGAGAACCGGCCCGTGATGCCCCTGTTACGCGCCTTCACGCCCTCTTCACGCCACCCGCGCCCCCGGGCTCAGGCGTCCTCCGCCAATTCCAGCCAGCTCAGCTCCAGTTCCTCCCGCTGACCGGACAGCTCCCGCAGCTCGGCGTCCAGTTCGGCCACTTTCGCGAAGTCGGTGGCGTTTTCGGCGATGGCGGCGTGCAGCTTGGTCTCCCTCTCGGAGATCTTGTCCAGCCGCCGCTCGATCTTCTGCAGTTCCTTCTTGGCGGCGGTGATCTCGTCGTACTCGGCGAGCGACAGGCACAGCGGCTTCT
>NZ_NEUB01000980.1 GCF_002910825.1 Streptomyces sp. SM1
GCGCCTGTCGCCGCTCGAGGCGCTGGGCATGGCGACGGCGGTGTCCGCTCCGGCTGGTCCCATCACGGTCGAGCGGGCCGACTCCCCCGGGTCCGGCCCGGCCACGTCCGGCGGGGGCCTTCCCGCCAGCACCTCGAGCACGAGCACGAAGGAGAACAGCGTGAGTGACGCCTGGCTGACGAAATGGGGCAGCGGCAGCGTCGCGGACATGGACGCCCAGCACGAGACCGAGGTCACCCTCGACGACACGCTCGACGTCCTGGAGGAGCTCACCGAGCAGTCGTTCAAGGCGCACGAGACCTGCCGCAAGCTCTCCGAGAAGGCGCGGCAGATCCGGCACGAGCTGGACGAACTCGCCGCCGACCTGCGCTCCACGCACAACGTCATCGGCCGCATGACCGGCGCCGCGATGGCCAAGCTCGCGGAGTCCATGGAGCTGCTGGCCCGCAAGGCCGACGAGATGTCCACCAAGTCCCTGACGGCGGCGGAGCTCTCCGAGAGCGCGGAGAACGCAATGTTCGACGCCTACCGGCCCCTCCAGCAGGCCACCGAGGACGCGGGCCTGGCCGTGCCCGCCGCCCGCATCCACAACGAGAACTGAGAGGAGATCACGTGAGCGACAACCTCCCCGCCATCCCGGGCATGAACAACGGCGTCGCCAGCACCGGCGGCGCCAGCAGCGGCAACGGCTTCCTCGCCCTGGCCGGCCGGACCGCCAAGCTCGCGGCCTCCGCCCTCTTCCTCAAGGAGGGCATGCACCTGCTCCGCTCCCACATGCAGGCCAACGCCAACGCGGCCATGCGCCTGTCGGAGATGTGCGGCCAGGCCGAAGTCGAGCCCCGGTTCACCTCGATGATCGAGGACACCTCCGCCGCCCTCACCGCGGTCGCGGAGGCGTCCGGGGAGATGGTCAACGCCGCCGACGCCGTCGACACCGACGCCCGCGGCTTCAACAACGCGCACGACCGGGAGTACCGCCCCGGCTACGAAGCCTCCAACGGCTCCGGCGTGCGGCAGGCCAAGCCCGGCTTCTACCGGCGCACCGGCCGCCGCTGACCCACCCACCCCCGCAGCAGCAGGGGCCGGGCCCGCACGCCGGGCCCGGCCCCTGCTGCCCCCTGCCCCTGAACGGAGGCTGTGTTGAGCACCATCGACCAGGCGGCGCCGGCCGCCGACACCACCAAGCGCGTCCCGGGCCACGTCATCTACCGGCGCGTCCTGGCCGAACGCACCTCCTACGCCCTCGCAGCGGCCGGGATGGCCGTCGGCCCGCAGCTCGACGACAGCGCCTGGTCCTACCTCGCCTCCGGCGGAGTCGGCCTGGGCACGCTCGCCTGGCTGTACGCGAAGACCAAGGACCCCGACCAGGGCCTGAGCGTCCTCACGCGGGCGCAGCGGGCGATCCCGTTCCTGACGGCCGCCGGCACCTACGTGGCGAACCTGATCACCCCCGGCTTCAACTGGTGGGAGGTCGTCGCCCCGGCCGCGTGGGCGTCCCTGATGGGCTGGATGGCGCCGCTCACCCGCAGCGCCGGCCTGGTCCTGGAGCTCACCGAGCACCAGGCGCAGCACTGCGCCGGGCCCGGGGAGCCGCTCACCTACACCGAGTTCCTCGCCGCGAAGTGGCAGCAGGCCACCGGTGACGGAACCCGGCTGGTGTCCATCCAGCCCTACCGCGCCGACCGGCCCGACTTCGAGGCCGTCGTCGTCGCCCAGGCCGGGAAGGCGGTGCCCACCTTCACCGAGGTGCAGCTGGCCGCCGCGTTCGACTTCCCGGTCGGCACCGTGAAGATCCGCCCGATCCAGGGCTCAGGGCCCGGCCGGATGCGGCTGGTCGCCCGCCCCACCACCGAGGACACCGAGGCCGCCGCCGAAGGCATCCGCGGCCTGTGGGAGACCGCGGTCGCCGCCCCGGGCAAGGCCGCCCCCGGCGTCGACCTCATCGACTACCGGTCCGAGCCGCACCGCATCGTGCTGCTGGTCGCCTCCCTGCCTGGCAAGGAAATCCACCTGCCGCACACGGCGATCTGCTCCGCCTTCGGCATCGACGACCCCTCCCGCCTAGTCATCGAAACGGATGGAATTCGTATGGGCGTCATCTCCATCTACAAGACGAACCCGCTGATGAAGGTCCGCAAGGCCACCGTCGAAGACCTGACGATGGACTCCAAGGGCCGCGTCACCATCGGCGTCTGCCACGACGGCAAGCCCGCCCGGATGCGGCTGTGGGATCCCGGACAGGGCGCGCTGCGCGGCATCACCGCCGGCGTCACCGGCGCGGGCAAGTCCGTCCTGCAGAACCTGATCCTCGCCGCGGAGAAGCGCTCCGGCGTCGTCTCCTGGGTCGGCGACGTCCAGGGCGGCATGTCCCTCCCGGAGGCGGAAGGCCGCGTCGACTGGTTCGCCAAGGGCCCGGTGGAGACGCTCCTGATGCTCACGGCCGCGCACGCGGTCATGAAGTACCGCGAGCGGATCTCCAACGAGATGGGCCGCGGCGACTTCGCCCTCAACAAGCCGTGGCCGCTCATCAACATCACGCTGGACGAGATCAACCGGCTGCTGTCCCACCCGGACGAAGCGATGCGCAAGGCCACCGCCTACCTCATCGCCGACATCCAGAAGACCGGCCGCAAGGTCGGCATCGGCATCCGGCTCGCCGTGCAGTCCCTGCACCTCAAGGACCTCGGCGACGACGACGCGATCCGCCAGCAGGGCAAGGTCGGCGCGCTGTTCCTCATGCGCACCGCCTCCTCCTCCACCAAGGAGATGGGCCTGGACGGCATCGCCCCGGCCGGTTTCCAGATGGAGAACATCCCCGCCCGGATCTACGAGAACGGGCAGATCGAGGCGCTGTTCTCCGGCAAGGACGACGAGGACGGCGAGTCCACCGCAGGCATGGCGTACATGTTCCTCGACGGCCGGGCGAAGTTCATGCGCACCTTCTTCGCGGAGAAGAAGGACGGGGTCTACCCCGACCTGATCGCCCTGTACGGCGAGGACCCGCCCACCGGGCTGACCGAGGGCGAGGCCAAGGCCGCGCAGGCCGGAGCCGCGATCTACGGCGTGCGGCACACCAACCCCTACGCCGACTGCGACACCCTCGCCCAGGCGTTCTCCGACGCACCCGGCAGCAAGCCGACGGCCGGCACCCCGGCCCCGGCCACCGCTGCGGACACCGACGGCGACAACGGCGAGGCACCCGCCCCGTTTGAGGCGCCGTTCGGCATCCCGTTCGGCGACAGCGGCCCCGACATCGGGGAGGAGCCCGGCCTCCAGGACCAGATCCTCGAACTGCTCGCCGACGGACCCAAGCAGCTCAAGGAGCTGCGCGCCGCGCTCCCCGGCTTCCAGCCCTCCAGCGTCAGCAACGCCTGCTCCCAGCTCAAGGCGAAGGGCCTGGCCATCTCGCGCAAGCGGGGCCTGTGGCAGCTCGCCGACAACTGACCCGCACCCACCACTCACTCACCGAAGGAACCGATACCCGTGGCCCTGTCGATCTCCCTGGTCCTCCTGCTCGGCATCATCGTCGTCATCCTGGTGCGCACCGGCTACCAGCGGATCATGCCGGGCATCGCCGTCTGCCTGTTCGGCTTCTTCCTCGCCAGCACCGGCATCGCCCCCACCATCACCAGCGCCGTGTCCTCCCTCACCGGTTGGATCAGCAGCTTCTGACCAGCCCGATCCCGACCCACCGAACGAGAAGGAGAACCCGACAATGAACCGCCCCCTGGTCCTGGTGGTCGACGACGCCACCGACGTCCTCGCGGCCAGCCCCGAGGCCCGCGCCCTGGTCGACGAGCTGCTGCGCACCGGCCGCCAGGGCGGCCTGGTGGTCCGCTCCCACAGCCGCCGGCCGCTGCAGTACCCCACGCCCGACGCCCTCGAGGCCGCCGCCGGCCAGGAGCAGTAGCCCCGCCCCGCTCCCCCGCCCCCTGCGCCCTCCCCGCCACCACGGCGGGGAGGGCGCGCGTCTGCCCCCGAAACGGAGATCACCGTGGACTTCGACCACATCACCCGCCCGCTGTCCGACTCCGAGGCCAAGGCCGAAGCCGAGCGGATCATCGCCGAAGCGATGCGCCCCGAACGGCACTTCCCGACGTCGTTCCGCGACGACACCCCGCTGCCCGCCTACGGCGACACCCCGCCCGAGAAGCAGGACGACAAGCGGATCGTCCCGGCCTGGGCGGCCGGGATCGCGGTCGCCTCCATCGGCGTCGGCGCCGGCATCACCGGCGTCGGCTGCGGAGCCTGGCTCGTGCTCCAGGGCCTGGCCTCCGTCACGCTCTACGGCGTCCTCATGGTCACCCTGCCGTTCGCGGGCATCGCCATGGTCGCCACCGCGATCGGCGGCGCGTTCAGCAAGGCCCGCAAGTCCGTGTCCAAGACGGTCTACGAGGGCCCGGTCGTACAGAACACGCAGATCAACAACACCAGCAACCAGCGCGGGATGTTCTCCCGCACCCGCAACGACGTCCGCTGACCCGGGCGCCCTGCCTCGTATCCGAACACCTCGCCCGCGGGCCGGGGCTTCGGGTGCGGGACAGGCCGTCCGGCCTCGCGGTCAGTCGTAGTCGATCCAGATACGGCCATGGTCATCGACCTCGGCACCCCGGATCTGCCCGTCGACGATCGCGCCGTTGATCGTCACCTCGACGTCGTAGTCCACGTCGATCCACAGCACGCCGTCGTCGTCGGTGAACGCGGGCCAGATCGTCCCGTCCGTGTCCACGACCTCTTCGAAGACGACTTCTTCCGGCTCATCGCGGGTGAACCACCCCATCGCAGCCGCCTCCCCTCTCTCCCGGGCCCGTCGCTCACAGCTTGGCCCACTCGCACGCTCCGTGAACACCACATCGACAACAAGGAGTTGCCCCGTGCAGTCCAACGACAACACCGGCCCCGGCCGCCAGGAGCTCGCCTACCTCCCCGTCCCGCTCTCGAAGGAGCCGGCCAAGCCGTCACGCCTGGCCGCACTGCGCGAAGCACTGCGCGACTGGTGGGACCGCGCATGGGACGTCGACGGCGTGCTGTACGACATGTGGGACGACGTCCTCAGCGCCCCCGACGACGGCCTGCGCCACATGGCGCCCTGGCTGCGCGTCGTCCTCATGGTCGCCGGAGTCTCCTTCGTCGTGCTGATGGCCAAGGGCGCCGGCGAAGTCATCCTCCAGGCCCTGCACCAGATCCTCACCGCCGTGCCCAAGGTGCAGGTGGGCGTCGACACCTCCAACGGCGTCGCCGCCGTCGTCGACCAGCCGGTGCGCACCTACATCGCCCAGCACTCCGCCGGCCTCCCGGTCGCGGCCTCCACCGTCTACACGCTGTGGCTGCTCACCGGCATCACCGGCCTGGTCCTCGGCTTCCTTACCCGCAACAACGGAGTGCGCGCGATGTGGACGGCATGGGGCGCAGCCACCGTGTTCATGGTCTGGACGGCCACTCCGGACACCAGCCGCCCCGTCGCGGCCGGCCTCGCCGCCCTCGCCTGGACGCTCCTGTCCGCGATCGCCCTGCGCGGCCTGACCCTGCGCCGCCGCGTCATCGGACGCCCGGCCAAGGTCTCCGTCCGGCCCGAAATCCACGTCCCGGTGCCGTACCCGGTCCCGGCCGAGCCCGCCGAACAGCACCCGCACAGCAGCTGCCCCTTCCGGGACTGACCTCCGGTCGCTCCGCCTGGTCCTCGCCCACCCCGTTCCCGGGTGGGCGAGGGCTGGACAGGCCGACCGGCCACCTCGCACCGCGCCCGCCGACGAACAGCCGGCGGGCGCGGCGCTTGCTGTCCACCGACATCAGGAGGAACCGCTCGTGCTCATCCCCCGCCCCCGCCGCCGGATCGGCCGACCCCGCCCGCAGCGCCCCGGCCCCCGCTACCCGCAGCGCCCCGCCCGGCTCCCCGGTACCTGGAGCAGGTGATGGCCGACCAGGACCAGGACCTGGTCGACGTCGACCTGTACGACCCCGGCGACGGCTCCTTACCGGTCTTCCGGTGGAAGCAGGCGGGGCACGCGAACCTCGCGACCCGCCGCCAGCTGCGGGAGATGGGACTGCGCCCCGGCGGCCAGGAGCCCGTTGCCCGGATCGAATGCCGTGGTGGCAAGCGCTTCGCGTGGCTGTACCGGATCGACCTGGCGAAGCCGAAGCTCCCGATGACCCTCGCGAAGGAAGCCGCTCTCGACAAGGCCATGGCCGCACGCCAGACATGCGGCACCTGCCGTCGGCGCTACTTCCACTGCCTCCCTCTGAAGACCTTGGGGTCCTGCCTGGAGTGCTTCGACGGCACGCCCGCTGACCCCGCCTCCTACATCGCTCCCCCGGCCAAGCACCTGCTGGCCGCATGATCCGAGAGGACACCAGCCCATGAGCACCGCCACCCTCGCTGCCTTCACCGAGCCCGACCGCCCCAAGAACCTGCTGATCCGGTTCATCACCGTCGGCGGCTCGTACGTGGACGTCACCGGCCACGGCAAGCACTCGGACAAGAACCGCTGGAACTGCCACGGCTGCGGAGACTCCTCCGACCGGCCCGAGGAAGACTTCCTGTTCCGCATCCGGCCGGACGCCAACAACCACGCCGCCAACTGCCGCGCCATCCCGCTGCGGTGACCGCCCGCCACCTGCGCCGTGCCCTGCTGCTCGCCGCCGCCGTCCCGCTCGCCGCAGCGACGGCCGCCGCCGCGCTCAAGGCCGGCCACTGGCGGCTGTACGCCGACCGGCACCGCATTGAGCTGACGCCCCGGCCCCGCCGCTCCTGCCCCGACTGCCGGGGCGCGGGCGGCTGGTGGGGCGGCGGCGCGAACCCGGAGATGGAGGCGTGCGGCTGCTGGTCGGACCGGCGCGAGCTGCGCGTCCGTCTCTGGCCCGTCCCGGCCTGGCCGTACGGGCCCCCGTTCTGAACGACCCGACCCCGGCCACACCGGCCGGGGTCGGGACCGCCGGGTGGCCGCGCATCGGCAAAGGGCCGGCCACCCCGCTCCCTCACCCTCTTCGAGATCAGGAGACCTCCAGCATGCATCGTCCCGCCGCCTTCGCCGCCCTGCTCGGACTGACCCGCGCCGCCAGCGCGATCGGCGACTTCTGGGTCCAGAACGACTTCTGCGCCCGAGTGAAGGGCGCCTCCGACGACGCCCCGGTCACGTACGAGGACCCGGCCACCAAGGAGAAGACCACCCACGGCACCGCCGACGGCCGCAAGGCGTGCCTGCACCACTGCGTCACCTACACGGCCACGCAGGCGATCGTCGCCGGACTTGGAGCCCGCGCGCTGGGCATCCGGGTCCACCCCGGCGCGGCCGCAGCCGCGCTCGCCCTGTCCTTCGGCACGCACTACATCGCGGACCGCCGGGTGCCGGGCGACGGGGTTCTGGAGAAGCTCGCCGACAAGACCGGCAAGACCAACTTCTACAAGCTGGCCTCGCACGGAATGAACGGCGCCTTCCACCTCGACAACTCCTGGCACCACGGCTGGGAGACCGTCGCCGCGCTTATCGCCACGACCAAGGCGACCACCCGGTGACCGGCCAGCCCCGGACGCGACTGGAACGCGTACGCGCCTCGGTCGGGATCGCTTCGCTGGCCCTCCAGCAGATCGAGGACGACCTTCGCGCCGACGACGTCGACCAGGAGGAGCTGGCCGCGATCCTGCGCGAGCTCATCGAGGACACCGACCCGCCCGGCGGGTTCATGGCGGCCGTCGCGCAGCTGCTCACCGCTGCCGCGCGTCGTGCCGAGCAGGTCGAGCCGGACCACGACGGCGACGCATCGTGCCCCCTGCACGAGGCCGCCGCCCTGATCACCGACAACGCCGGGCAGCGCCTCATCTGGGCTGCCCGCGCCCTTCACCCGCAGCAGGGAGGCATCTGATGGCGAGCGCGAAGGCGACGAACCCGCCCCGAGGGGAGTGCACGCAGTGCTGGTTCCATGCGTACGCCAGCCGCGAGGCCCACGCCAGGCTCGGTCCGCGTGAGGACTGCCCGCAGTGCGTGGACCACATGAAGAACGGCCACCCCGACCACATGATCGTCCGCTGACGCCGCTGCGCGAAGCCCCCGCTCTGCTCACCGCCCACGCCGGGCAGCGCCCCATCCGGGCTGCCCGGCGCCCTCACCCGCAAGGAGATCTTCATGACCGAGCTGATCTACCCGCAGATGCCTGAGCACAGCCTGGTGGTCCTGATCGGCCCGTCCGGCGCCGGAAAGTCCACGATCGCGCGCACCTGGCCCGCCTCCCAGGTCCTGTCCCTGGACGCGCTGCGCGAGGTCGTCAGCGACGACGCGGGCGACCAGGACGCGACCGGCGACGCGGTCGCCGCCCTGCACCTGCTCCTGGAGGCGAGGATGCGACGCCGGCTGTTCACCGTCGTCGACGCGACCAACGTCACCAGGTCCGCCAGGGAGCCGCTGATCGCCGCCGCCCAGCGGAACGACATGCTGCCCATCGCGGTCATGGTCGCCACCCTCGGCAGCGTCTGCATCGAGCGGCAGGGCCCGCGGCCGGCCAACCGCACGGTGCCCGAGGATGTGGTCGTCAAGCAGCACCAGGCCATGGTCGCCTCGCACCGGACCCTCAAGGCCGAAGGGTTCTCCGAGATCGTCTTCTCCGACAGCCTCTACCGGCTGCTGCCGTTCCTGGAGCGCCTGAGCGAGACCCGGCAGGCCGACCTCGGACTGGACGGCAGCGTCGGCCTCGGTGACCTGAACCTCGTATCCCGGGTATTCGGCGAGGAGATCCTGCCGCTGTGGCAGTGGAAGCCCGGCTCGAACGTGGCCGACGGCGACCGTGTCGCGGAGATCCGCCTCGGTCAGCAGTACCTCACCCTCGCCCTGCGCACCGACGTCGACGGCGAGGGCGACGTCGGGTTCGACGTGCTGGTGCCGTGCCCGCACGACGACGAATGCACCGGCCGCGCCTGGGTGCCCGCCTACAGCGTCACCTGCCTGTTCCGGGCGCTCAACGGCGACCTGGACGACGACGAGGACATCGTCTGCACCGCCCACGGCCCGAACAACGGCGACGACCAGGACGACGACCTCGAGGCGCAGGACCTCGAAGTGATCCACGGCTGACGGACCTCCGTGCCGCCCCGACCCCGCCACAGCGCCGGGGCCGGGGCGGTCGCGGTGGTCCCTCACCACCGCGATCACGAGAGGAGATGGACGTCATGGCCCAACCCCCGTACTACGAGGTCGACGTCCCCATACGGAGCACCGAGACGCCCACCCTGCGCGGGGTGCACGTCTTCACCGGCTGGGCCGACAGCCGCGACGCGGCCGTGAAGGCCGCCCACGAGGTCTACGACGCGGCCCGCGCCGCAGCGGAGGCCGGACGCGAGATCCCCCACGGGCGCCCGGACGGCTGGTCGGCCTGTGGATACCGGCCCGGCTGGGAGCTCGACTGGCCCGCCGCGAAGGCCGGCCCCTGGAGGAGCCCGTACAGCTGGCTCAACTCCAATCCCTTCGAGATGTAGCTCTGCCCCGGGACAGCCGCACGTGCTTGGCGGCTTCGACGGCTGCCCCGGGCCCACCCAACCCGTACAAGACGAGAGGGAGATCCTCAGTATGGACTCCGTTCTGCGTGCGCAGGGCCGGATCGGCTCGCGCACCCTCCTGATCACCAGCGCCGCCCTGCCGCTGACCGGCTGGGCGATCCACGCCGCCGCGCTGCACAAGCAGCTCGCCGCGACCCGCAAGGACCCGCTGACCGGCCTGCTGCGCCGCGACGCCTACACCGCCCGTGCCCGCCGGCTCCTGGCCCGCCACGGCGACGACACGACCGTGGTCATGGTCGACGCCGACAGGTTCAAGGAGATCAACGACGGCCTCGGGCACGCGGCGGGCGACACCGTCCTCGCGTCGATCGCGGCCCGGCTCACCGCCTGGGCGGGCCCTCGCGCTGCGGTCGGCCGGCTCGGAGGCGATGAGTTCGCCGTGGTCCTGGAGGTGCCCGCCGAACGCCGGGAGCAGCGCCTCGCGCAGCTGGTCCGGATGCTGCACACTCCGGTCGCCCTGGACGACGGCCGCACGGTCGACGTCGCCGCCTCGGTCGGCGCCGCGACCCCGGATGTGATCGGCGCACGCGACCTGACGCGCCTGCAGAGGGCGGCCGACGCAGCCCTGTACCACGGGAAGCACTCCGGGAAGGCGATGCTGGCGACCGCCGCGCACGCCGCCACGCCGACCGTCAACGGGCGCCGCGCGGGCAGGCCGGGCACGGCCGTGTGGGGGCGAGCGGCATGAGCAGCGCGTCCCTTCCGCCAGCGGCCGACTGGATCCGCGGCATCAGCGTCAAGCAGCCGCACGCCGCCTGCCTCCTCGCCGGGGCCAAGACGATCGAGAACAGGCCCCGGGCCTGGTCGTGGCGCGGCTGGCTGCTGCTGCACGCGAGCCAGCAGACCGACCGGCCCGCCCTGCGCGTACCGCTGATCGCCCGCACGATCCGCGGCCGCGACCTGACGACCGGCGCCGTGATCGGCGTCGCCCGGCTGACCGGCTGCCACCAGGACCCGGACGGCTCCCCGCCCTGCACCGAGTGGGCACAGCCCGGGGCGTGGCATCTGGAGGTCAGCGACGTCCAGGCCCTCGCCCTGCCGATCCCGGCACGCGGGCAGCTCGGACCCTGGCGACCTACCGAGCACCTGGTCGCCCAAGTCCTCCAGCAGCTCCCGCACCTGCGGCCGTGACCGCCCGGCGCCGCCATCTGCGCGCGGTGCCGACACCGCCGGAGCAGCCCGTGGCGCCGGTCCAGCTCTTGAACTGGCGCCACTACTCGCACTTCGGCCCGCCCGCATCGTGCGTGCTGTGCGGCACCACCACCCCGCTGAGGTCCCACGCCAAAGAGCCCGTGCACAAGGTCTGCGCGGAGTTCTGGAACGCGGCGCACCCCGGCGAGATGCGGTTCGTCTCCGACCCGCCCAAGGGCGGCCAGACGACCGACCACGCCTGAACTCCTCACCTCCACCTGGAGGCCCCCATGCGCAGCACCCAGCCCGACGTCGACCGCGCCCTCGCCTATCCCGAGCCGCCGGCCTCGCCGCTCTGGCACCGCCGCGGCCCGAAGGCCCGGCCGCTCACCCCCGCCCAGCAGCGCCGCAACCGCGAGCTCCTCGACCTCGCGCAGCGCACCCCCCGACCCCGCTCCACCAAGCCCCTGGCGGAGGCCCGCTGATGAACCCCCAGACGCACCTGGCCATAGACGGCTACGTCGACGCGATCCCGGCCCCCGGCACCGGCTGGGGCACCGCCCGCTTCGACCTGATCCACTCCCCCGCCGACGCGGACCGGATCGCTCCCGACGCCCCGGACACCGTTTACGCCTGCACCACCGGAGACCCGCGCATCGCCGACGTCCTGCTGCGCGAGATCCAGCCCGGCGACCTCGTGCGCGTCACCGGCACCCTGGTCCAGCCCGACGACCCCGAGACCCCCGCCCACGTCACCGTCGACGGCCTGGAAGTCCTCGAGGCCGCCCCGGCCGCCGTGCTCTACGACCTCGTACTGGAGCGGTTCGGGAACTACGTCGTCGTCTTCGACGCCGACCGCGACCAGGTCCCGGTATTCACCGCGTCCGGCCGCTGGGTCGGCGAGGCCGCCAACCCCGACGCGATCGGCGACCTCATCGACGCCTACGAGGAAGGCGACCTCCGATGACGACCACCCTCCCCGCGCAGCGCACCGTCCTGGAGCGATTCCCCGCCGGCCACCCCCGCGGCTCCTGGCCCGCCGACGAATACGCCGCCGCCCAGCGAGCCCAGGGCACCGACGCCCGGGTCGTCATGGACCTCACCAGCGACCAGTTCCTCGTGGTCACCGACACCACCGCCCACTGACCCACCCAGCCGAGAGGCGAACATGACCGAGACCGAGACCGAGTCGTTCGAGACGATCCGCTACACCGCCGACGTGGTGGCCATGACGCCCGACGGCAACGTCCTGCTGATCGAGCGGGGCTGGCCGCCCCACGAGGGCGCCTGGGCCCTGCCCGGCGGGCACGTTGACCCCGGCGAGACGAGCCTCGCGGCCGCGGCCCGAGAGCTCGCTGAGGAGACCGGCGTCCGCGTCACCGCCGACAGCCTGCGCCCGATCGGCGTCTGGGACGCGCCCGACCGCGACCCGCGCGGACGGTACGTCACCGTCGCGTACGCGGCCGTGATCCCGGCCGCCACCCAGATCGTCGCCGGAGACGACGCCCGCACCGCCCGCTGGTGGCCCCTGGACCACCTGCCCGAGCGCCTGGCGTTCGACCACGCCGACATCCTCCGTGCGGCCACGGCCTCCTGACGCACCAGCACGACACGACACACCTCAGCGCCGCGCCCCGGACCAGACGGCCGGGACGCGGCGCTTCCTGTTCCCCCTCACCAAGGAGCCTTCGCGTGTTAACCACCGTCGTCACCGCCGGCCTCGCCGTCGTCGCCACCCTCTTGGGCGCGATCGTGTCCGGCCGCTTCCAGGAACGCGCCGCCGAACGGCAGGTGCGCGCCACCCACGGCGAGGCGATCCGCCGCGACCGCCTGGAAGCCGTCGCCGCCCTGGCCTGCGCCACCAGCGACCACCGGCGGGCGATGTGGATGCGCGGCGACGCCGTCCTCAAGGGCGCCGGCACCGAGCGGATCGAGGCCCTGCGCGGGGAGAGCCACATGACCCGCAGTGCGGTCACTCGCCCGCTGGTCGCGCTGCGGGTCCTCATCGAGGACCAGGCCGTGCGCGCCGCCGCCGACCGCATGATCACGCTGACCTACGCGATCCGGGACGCGTACACCACCACCGAGGAACTGACCGCCGCCCGCGAGGCCGCGAAGACCGCCCACGACGACTTCGTCAACGCCGCCGCCCGCTACCTGCGCCCCACGAGCAGCCGCCCCACCGTCGAGCAGGAGAGCCCCCGATGATCCGACGCTTCCGCCGCTGCGGCCACGCCCCCGGCACCCTCACACCCGAGGACCAGGCCGTCGTCGACCAGTTCCGCGCGATGCTCACCGCCCTACGCAACCCGCAGCCCTGGACGCCCGGCCACGCACAGGACATCGCCGTGCGGATCGGGCCCTTCGTGGAACGCGCGCACACCCGGCCCGGCGACGACCACGGCCCCGACATGATCGCCGTAGCCCTGGTCCACCCCGACACCCCGCACGCCAGCGCCTACCTCCACGGCCGCCAGCTCGGCTACACCGACCGCAGCTGGCTGCGCTGCGAGACGACCGCGATCCTCGGCACCTGGCATCCCGGCTACGCGATGCTCACCCACGCCGCCGCGAACCTTTCCCTGCCCGACGACGTCGGCATGGACCCCGCCCACTACGCCCTCTACATCGAGGCCCGCCGACGCGACGACAGCCGCGACGGCTTCACCATGCTGCGCCTCGGCCCCTACACCCAGACCCGGCACGCCCAGCAGGACTACGACCGGCTCACCGCCGCACTGGAGGGCCGGGAGACCACCCTCGTGCCCGGACACCGCGTCTCCGCGCGGTACGCACCGTTCGACGTCAGCGACCACCAGAAGTTCGCCGACCCGTACGAGGCCGACGCCGTGGCGCTCCTGAACGCCGCCGTCGCGGGGGCGAGCGCATGACCGCCCCGAGGCCCTGACACCCGCTCCACCAAGAAGCCCCGCTCCCCGGCCGCGCGCCGGGAAGCGGGGCTTTTTGCGTTTCTGGCCCTGGCCGCGTCAACTCCGCACCGTCCGGCACCCGATGGATCATGTGCCCAGACGTGGACTCCCCAATAGGGGAGTGATGCCCGCAAGCCAGTCCTGGCAAGGGTTCCGGGTGTGCCAAGATGCCACTGCCGCGCACGGTGCGGTCCACACATGAGCAACGAGGAAGGGCACCCCGTGCTGAATCCAAGCGGAGCGACACAGGCGATCGAACCGCCCGAGGGCGCCACAGCCGTCGGCACCGGCAAAGGCGGAGTCGGCAAGTCGACCGTCGCCGCGCATCTCGCCGGCGAATCCGCTGCCGCTGGGCACCGCACCCTCCTCATCTGCGTGACGGGCCAGGACGACGACGACCTCGGCATCAAGCGCTATGGCCGCGGAGTACAGCCGCAGGGCGCCACCGCCCTGGACGGCGAGGGTCTGTACCGGGCCATCCACGACCGCGTTCCGCTCCAGCCGATCCGCGAGGTCCGGCCCAATCTGGACGTGCTCCCCGGCGGGCCCCGGGTCGCCGACATCGCGAACGTCTTGATGCTGCGCCTCATGCAGGAAGGGCCGGGCGTCGTACTGAGTCTCGCCCGCTCCCTCGCTCCGATCGCCCCGCTGTACGACCGGATCATCTTCGACAGCGCCCCCGAGCAAGACGCCCTTGAACAGCTGGTGCTCGCCGCCGCCCGCACGCTGATCGTGCCCACGCGCTCCGACGAGTCCTCCATCAAGGGCATGGAACGCATCAGCAAGAACTTCAAGGTCGTCAAGCAGCAGGTGAACCCCTACCTCCAGATGGCCGGAGCCTTCCTCTACGGCTCGAACCCCTCCGCCACGCTGATGCACAGCTCGGTGCGCGCGGACATCCGCAAGACCCTGGGCGAGGGCACACCGATCCTGGAGACGATCGTCGGCTACCGGGAGGTTCCGGCCCGCAACGCCCGCAAGAAGGGGCTGCTCTTCGGCGAGTACGCCGAACTGCTCCCGAACTCCGCGAGCGCGTACGACGTGAAGGCCGGCCGTGCGCAGGCGGAGGACGTCGTCCCCGACACGATCATCCCGCTCTCCAAGGAGATGCGGTCGCTGACCACCGAGATCTTCGAGCACCACAGGAGGGTTGCCTGATGGCTGGCCTGTTCGACGTCGACACCCAAGCCCCGCAGCAGCAGGCGGGCGGTCTCTTCGGCGGCGGCCTGCCGACTGCGGCCGCCACGAGCGTCGTGGTTCAGCCGCTCCCTGGGACCACCCTCGCTTCCATCCCCGCTCCCTACCAGCCCCGCGGCACAGACGAGCTCTCCGACCAGGAGCGCCAGGACCTCGAAGCCTGCAAGGCCGGCGTCGACAACCTGCACCAGGCGTTCTGGATCGCGGGCAAGGCGCTGGAGACGCTGAGCACAGCCGAGCTGCACCGTGAGGAGAACCCCAACTTCGCGGATTGGGTCTGGGAGAACTGGGAGATCTCCGAGTCTCAGCTCTACCGGCTCATCGACGAGTGGCGCGTCGGCGAGGCCCTCGCCAATCTCGGGCACAAGCCGCTGGAGTACCACGTCCGGAAGATGACCGAGCTGCGTCGCCAGACCAGCGACAAGGTCGCGATCACGGTCTACGACACCATCGTCCGGTGCCGCCCTCGCGTCACGGGCGACCTTGTCGAGCAGGTGGTCAAAGATCTCGGCTTTCTCCCGAAGGACGTAGACGCCGCCGACGTCGGCCGCCGGGTCCGTGAGCTCCTGGCGGCGCCGGAGGAGAAGGGCGGCGACAACGAGCCGAAGGGCGATGATGTCCCCGACATCAGCTCGCTCGGGAAGGACTCCCCAAGCGGGGAGTCGAGCCGGAAGCCCAGTAATAGCAAGGCCGACCCCCTCGCCACGAAGGACATCGAGCGCCTGGAGAGCACTCTCGCGTCCCTTCAGGAGGCGAAGAAGAAGATCAATAAGTCGGCGGTGCGTCGAGCCGTCGAAGCGCAGCCCGACGTCGCCGCCCCGCTCATCCAGGAGATCGGGTCGCTGCTCCAGCAGATCGACAGGGCTGTAGCGATCAGGCTCCCGAAGTCGGAGTAGCCCAGGTAGTTCTCGAAGGGGCCGGATTCCCAGACGGGGGAGTCCGGCCCCTTCGCATGTGCCGCAGCGCAGTATTCGCACGGCGTCGTCAGGCGTCGTCCCCGGCCGCCAGCGGCATCGCCTCCTTCCACCGGGCGGACTGAAGCTGGTGACAGCCGGTGGGGCACCAGCGGTCCTTGATGACCTCTCGCTGCGGGAAGGGGAACTGGGCGCTGAGGACCAGGTACACCAACTCCGTGGTGACCGTGTGGCAGAGGGCGCAGGGGATTCCGTCTCTGGTGATTTCCATGCGCGGGAGAGTGCACACGTCGGCGGGTTACCGTCTCGGGCTGGCCCGGCAGCCCGCCTGGCGGGCGCTCCGGTAAAGATCTGGTGATGCGCTCCCGCCCGGCGGGACCGGCTCCAAATCACGCTTCTACGCAGGTCAGAGCCGGGGTTCCATAAGTCGATGATCAGCATGTCGCCAGTTCGCCCAGGGGCCGGGCCGCGCTACCTCTTCCGTGGCGTGATGGTCGGCGACGGCCACCGCCGGGCGGGCACGCCGCTGCTCGCCGCCCAGGACGAGGCCGGTGTCCCGCCCGGGGTGTGGAAGGGCCGGGGCCTCGCCGCGCTTGGCCTGGCGGCCGGGGACGTGGTGACCGAGCGGCAGGCCGAGCTCCTCCTGGGGGAAGGCCGGCACCCGGACGCCGACCGGATCGAGCGTGAGCTCCTGGCGCAGGGCGAGAGCCCGGCCCGCGCCCGGCGGGCGACCGTGCTGGGCAGACCCATCGAGCACAACCAGTCGGCCGAGACCGACAAGGCCAAGGAGCGCACGCCCTGGCTGGCCTTCGACCTGGTGTTCCGGCCCCCGCCGACGGCACACATCGCGTGGGCCCTGATGGACGACCAGCACCGCCGGGTCCTGGAGCTGTGCGACGGGATCGCCCGCGACAAGACCCTGGCGTGGCTGGAGGAGTCGGTCGCCGAGATCCGCTGGAAGGCCGGCGGCAAGGAGCGCGCCCGGGTCAAGGACGGGCTGGTCGTCGCCGTGTTCCGGCACTACGAGTCACGCGCCACGGAATCGAGGCCGCTGCTCCACAGCCACGCGGTGGTGTCGGTCCGCGCCCGGCGGCCGCACGACGGGAAGTGGGGCAACTTGTCGGCGGACTCGCTGATGACCCACATCGTCGCCGCCGACACCCTCTACACCCTCTACTTCATGGAGGAGGTGACGGCGCGGCTCGGGTGGGCGTGGGAGCCGCGCGAGGTGACGCCCGGCCGCCGGCCCGTGATGGACATCGCCGGGATCGACTGGCGGCTGATCGGCTGGCAGTCGACCCGCCGCCAGCAGATCGAAGACGCGCTGTCCGTCATCACCGCCCAGTACGAGGAGCGGCAGGGGCACGCGCCGGGGGAGCGGGCCGGCTACGCGCTGGCCTGCCAAGCCGCCGACCAGACCCGCCCGCCCAAGCGCACCGAGCTGCTGTCGCTGACCGAGCTGCGGACGCGATGGCGGGAATCGGCGATCCGGGCGTTCGGCGCCTGCACCGTCTACCGGCTCGCTGAGCGGGCGCGGGCGGCGGCCGCGGCGGTGTGGGCCCGGGTGCGGCCGGTGGTCGACGTAGCGCTGGCGGCCGTGGACACCGTCGCCGTGGTGTACGTGATGCGCGGCGCGTTCAAACGCCACCACCTCCTCGCCGAAGCCCGCCGCCACCTCGCCTACGCCCTGCGCGGCCGCCCCCACGAACCCGGCCTGGACGAACAGATCGTGCAGACGGTCCTCGACGACCACACCCGGCCCGTCGGGCGCGGCCGGAGGATGACCGCCGACCTGCGCGCCCTGTACCCGCGCGACACCGAGGACCAGGCCGTGCTGCGCCCGCTGACCCGCCGCCGCACGGCGACTCAGCACGAGCGGGCCCGCGTCGCCGCCGATGCCCTGGCCGCCCGGGTCCGTGCCTCGCGGCGAGCGGACCGCCTGGGCTCCCGCCCCCGCCCGTACACCGTCGCCGTGCCCGCCGCCTCGAGGTCGCGCCCGCGGCCCTTCCGCGACGGCCGGAAGGACGGCCGCCTCCCGGAGCCGGAGACCGGCATCGACACGGTGGAGCAGACCCGCCAGACGCTCGAAGCCGCCGCCGCACAGGTGGCCGCCACGCTCCAGGACAGCCAGCGGGCGCGCGAAGCCGCCCACGGCCTCCGCCCGCAGCCCACCCCGGCGGCAGTCCCGCAGCCGCACACCCAGCAGCCCGGCACCCAGCACACGCCGGGCCGAACCACAGGAGGAGTCACGTGAACACCCCGGAAGAACGCCCCAACCCCGACGAAGCCCTCGCCCGCGCTCGTGCCGCCCGCGAGCAGATGGCCGCCGCACTCGACGAGGACCAGGAGCTCGAAGCCGACGAGCCCGTGGGGTGGCAGCCGATCTGGAAGCGCCCGCGGAAGCCGAAGTCGAAGGCGGCGAAGAAGGAGGAGCTGCGCAAGCAGCGCAAGCGACTCCAGGAAGCCGCCAAGCGCCGCCTCGCCGCGCGGAACTCGCGCCGACCCCGCGCCCGGCAGAGCCGGATCGGCAACGCGGCCGCGCGCCGCGATGCCCGCGCCCTGTCCCGGGTGCGGCACTCCAACGCCTGGCTGTGGTGACGAGGCCCGGCACCGTCCACTGAGTGGAGTCCACCGGCGTCGCGTATCGCCACCGGATGCAGAACATCGAGTGGGCTCCACTCAGTGGGCTCCACCCGGTGGGCTCCACCGAGTGGAGCCCACTTTGGTGCGCCGGTCGACGATGGACTCCACCGTGGTGCGCACCGCGATGGTGCGCCACCGCGTCCGGCACCGCACCACTCCGACGGTGCCCGGCACTTTCGCGCGCGCCGGTCCACCGCACCGGTGCGCTGCACCCGACGGCCGGACGCGCGCCACCCCCTTGTCCGGCTCCGCTACACCCCCTTGTCCAGCTCTGCTACCGCGATGTTTCTCCTTGACATCGCCGGTTTCGGCTCGCGATCAGATCGCGGTCAAGGGGGTGTGTGATAGAGGAGCCCGCCCGGCCGTGGCGTGCCCCGGCGCGGTGCGGCGACGCCGGGAGACCGCACCGCCGGCTCCTGGCGGTGCGGTTCGATGGTGCGGTGGAGCGCACCGCAGTGGTGCGGTGCGGTGCGGCGGTGCCGGTGGAGCGCACCACGGTGGTGCGGTGGTGCGCCGGGGACGCGCGCCGCACCGCACCATCGCCGTCCCGGAGGTGCGGCTACGCGGTGGTGCGGTGCGCCTCCATCGCCTGCTTCATCCCCGCGGCCTCCAGCTGGCGCAGGACGTCAGCGACGCCGCCGTGGTCCTCGGTGAGGATGTTCTCGGTGAAGCGGGTGATGGTGTCGGCGATGCCCGGCAGACCGCCCAGGCACACGCCGTGGCACAGAAGCTCCAGCAGCAGGCGCCCGAGCGCTGCGGCCAGGAAGGAGTGCGCGCACGGCTCCCCGTCGTGGTCGTCCGCGGCGGTGACGGGGATGAAGACGCGCGCGGCGACGTCCAGGAGCAGCCGGTGCAGCTCCGGGCCCGTGTCGTCGGCGATCGCGCAGGCGGTGTCGATGTCGGCGGCATGGATCGCCCGGATGTAGGCGAAAGCGGCGGCGACGTCCTCCGGCTCCATCGGGGCGAGCGGCACGGTGACGGTGTTCTCGGGCATGACAGCTCCTCACGTTCGGGCCGCCCCTGCTGATCGCGGCGGCCTCGAAGACACCCTCGAACTCCGGCCCTGTGGACAGAGTCCGGCCACTGGCGGGGGGAGAACTCTCCCCCCGCCGGGTTGATCACGATGCGGTCACGGCGGAGGGGCTTTCCGAGGTCGGCGTCACACGAGGGCCGAAAACCGAACCTGTACAAGGTGAATGGCGGGATAGGCCCGCCCCACCTCCAGGAGCATCCCTTGGCGACCGCCGGCGATCCCGAGCAGCCCCTTGACCGGACCGAACAGGCCCCCTCCGTGGACCCCTCCACCACCCCCTCCGCGACCCGTCACCACGGGCCGGACGTTTCCGCAGGTCAGACCCGGCGGACAGGGGGGCGCCGCAGGTCCGACAACCCTCATGCCCCAAGGCGTCCTACTCACAGGAAGAACTCGACAGGGCCCCGGCGGAGGGAGTTGCTGCAAGCGCTGGGGATCTTCCAGAGGGCTACGCCCGATCAGTTGTGGAAGCTGACCCGCCCGGACAACCAGCACGACAAGCTCACACGGGACAACCTCCTGGATCTTCAGGACCACCACCTGGTGCGGGTCGAGCTTGTACGGGAGGACCAGCGGCAGGTGTGGGTGCTGACCAAGCGAGGACACAGCGAGGCGAAGCGGCTGCTGGAGCCGAAGGGCATACGGGTCTCGGCGCTGCGCGAGGAGAAGTACGACCCGGTCACCGGGGAGCTGCTCGGCACGAGTTACGACGACCACTCCGCGGCGGTCACCTCGACGGCCGCCGAACTCCACCGTGCAGGGATCGGGCACCGGCTCGGCTTCGCCACCGAGATTCCGCACCGGCTCGCGGACGGCTACGTCCAGCGGGCGGATCTGGTGGTGCGGGCGCCGGCGGCCGGGGTGCCGGTGATGCTGCTGGAGATTGATCGCCGCACCGAGGACGCGCACGATCTGGTGACCAAGCTGCGCCGGTACTGGGAGTGGGGCCGGCTGCTCCCGAAGGATGCGGCCAAGCTCACCGTGGACCTGGTCCGTTCCCGGCCGGGCGCGATCGAGGACGTCGACCACGAGAAGCGGCTGTGGCGCCGGGTCTACCCGCCGACCGGCCGGGAGGGCCTGGTGCCACTTGCGTTCGTATTCGCCGACACCACCGAGGCGAAGGTCGACAACACGGTGAAGGTCCTCGAGGAAGCCGGCCGCCGCTACTGGGCGCCGCGCCGGTACGAGACCTACTACCAAGAGGCGATCACGGCGAAGGACTACAGCCAAGCCGTGCCGGTCGTCGTCACCACCCTGGAGCAGCTCCAACAGCACGGCGCGGATGCGGCGGTGTGGCGGCGCCTGGGGCGCAAGGACGAACAGACCCTGACCGACGCGCTCGACAACCCCGACGGCCATGCTCTCTACCGCTGCCAGTACGCCCGCGCCGAAGCGGAAGACGAGCGGCGCCGCGTGGCTGAGCGGGAGGCACAGCGGCCGGTGTGCAAGCGGTGCGGAAGGAAGTTCACCGACCAGCGATGGGAGGAGACCACCACGAGAACGGCCTGGAAGGCCGGGGACCTGTCGCTGTGCAGCGACTGCCACGCCGACGACGTCGCCCGCAAGGAAGCCGCCGCCGAAGCAGCCCGCCTCCAGGCCGCCACACCACCGGAACCGGAGCCGGAGCACGACCAGGAGCCGGGCAAGCTCCGCGGCCTGTTCCGCCGCCGCGGCTGACCCCACACGCGACGCCGCCCCTCCTTGTCGGACACAGAGGAGGGGCGGCGTCGACGAGCAGCGGCTCGGGTCAGGCCGGGGCGGCCTGCTTGGCCAGCGCGGCGAGCGGGGAGCGCCGGCCTTTCTCCACCGCGCGCAGCTGCTCCCAATCGACCTCGGGGTGGGCGGGGACGATCGCGTCGACGGAGGCCGTGGTGTAGAGCGCGATGTCGACAGCCCCGGCACGGCTGGTGCCGAAGCGGACCTCGATCGACTGCGGGGAGCGGACCCATCCGAGCCGGACCATGTGGTCGAAGTCGGCACGACGGACCCGAAGGCGAGCGGCGGCCTGCTCGGGCCCGAGCGGGGTATCGGCGGCGACCAGGTCCGCCAAGTCCTCGCGTCGGCAGACCTCCGCGACCTGACCGGGGTGGTGCAGCGTCCCGTCCGGGTTCGCGCTCAGGTCGACCAGGAGGCCCCGCTCGACGAACCGGCGCACCACGAACGCCGTCACGTTCGTCTTCTCGCCGATCACGTTCGGGGTGCCGAGCGCATCGGCGATCCGGTCGGCCGCCGCGCCGCCGGAGATCGGCGGGGAGGGCATCGCGGCCCGGATGGCGTCGGCGTCCAGCGCCTCCACGGCGGCCCGGGACCACTGGTAGGACGACGCGTCCGGGGCCGGGATCAGGCCGATGTGCCGGGCCCACCGGAAGGCGGCTGCGGGCACCTTCAGGCGCTTGGCGGCCTGTCCCGCGTCGTACTCGGTTCGTCGCATGAGATCACCTCTCGCTCGTTCGCCGGAAGCGGCAGACAGAACATGACAGAACACATAAAAAGCTGTCAATACCCCCTCAAACAAGGCAAGTTGGACGCACTCCGTCAGAACTGCGCCCGCGTACGCGAAGGGAAATCACCCGTCCGGATGGCACGGCGATGGTCCGCCGATCCGCGATATTGACCGGGCGCGCAGGGCGCGGGACGGTCGTCACGCAACTACGCGCAACCGGCTCGCTTCGGAGGGGATCATGGCGTTACTTTTCTTCGGCACGGACCCGAACTCGGGCGGAGGAAACTGCCCGGCGGTGTGGGTGGACACCGACACCGCTCACGGCCCGGAACTGGTTCTGCAGGGCAAGTTCGCCGACGCGGCGACCCGGGCCACCTGCCGTCAGGACAGCCCGCCCGCAGACGACGAGGGGATCGTCCGGATCCCGCTCAGCATGGTGGAGCAGATCAGGAGGGCGTGCGATGCCGCAGAGGCCGCCGGCACCCAGCTTTGAGGACCTGCTCGACTCCGCCCAGACCCACGCCCTGCACCTGGAGCTCCGCGACGTCTACGCCGTCGGGGAGGAGCGCGAGGTCTACGACGCCTTCCTGCGCGACGGGAGCGTGCCCGCGGACGACTCGGAGTTCTGGAGCGGGTGGCTGACACTGGTCCAGCGGACCGTCGCCCGCGGCGTGCAGGTCTGCCGGGCCCGGATCGTCTCCGAGCCCGTCACCGACTACATCCGCTTCGAGCACGCCATCACCGACGCCAACCTCCGCGCCGGCGAACAGGTCCGCTGGCTGCCCCGCCGCCGCGCCTCTGCCCTCGCCCTGCCCGGCAACGACTTCTGGCTCATCGACGACCGCCTCGTGCGCTTCAACATCTTCTCCGGCGACGGCCAGGCCCTCGAGCCCGACCACACCGACGACCCCGCCGCGGTCAAGCTGTGCGTGGAGGCGTTCCGCTCGGTGTGGGACCTGGCCATCGACCACGCCGACTACCGCATCTGACCGACGCGCAACCCAAGGGCCCCGCACCTCATGACGACCGCCTCCCCCTCGTCCAGCGCTCAGGCGGCCCGCGAGGCGCTCGCCGTCCGGTTGCAGCACCTACGCAAGGACGCCGGCCTCACCGGGAAGGAACTCTCCGCCCGGTGCGGCTGGCACCCCGCCAAGACCACCCGCATCCAAAAGGGCACGGCCGCGCCCTCCGACAGCGACATCCGCACCTGGTGCGCGGCGTGCGGCGCCGACGACCAGGCCGACGACCTCATCGCCACCGCCCGAGCGGTCGACTCGATGTACATGGAGTGGCGCCGCCTGCACCGCAACGGCATGCGCCAGGTCCAGGAGGACTGGTACGCCCTGCACGAGCAGACCCGCCACTGCCGGGTCTACGTCTCCAACCTCCCGCCCGGCTTCCTCCAAACGCCAGCGTTCGCCACAGCCCTGATGGAGCAGATCACCCGCTTCCAGGGCACCCCCGACGACATCGCCGAAGCCGTCGCCGCCCGCGTCGCCCGCTCCCGGTTCCTCTACGAGGGCGGCCACCTCTACGTCGTCCTCCTCGAGGAATCCGTCCTGCGCTACCGAACCGCCGACCCCGACGCGATGCGCGGGCAGCTGCGCCACCTCCTGGCCGTGATGCCGCTCGCCTCGATCTCGCTGGGGATCATCCCGTTCACCGCGCGGCGCACCGTGTGGCCGCTGGAGGCGTTCTACGTCCACGACGACACCATGGCCGTGGTGGAGACGCTCACGGCGGAGATCAAGGTGACGCAGCCGCGCGAGGTCGCCGACTACGCCAAGGCGTTCGCCGGCCTGGCGTCGATGGCCGTCTACGGCGACGCCGCCCGCGCCCTCATCCAGGCCGCGATCGACGCCCTGGAGTGAACTTCCGCAATTACCCGCAATCTCGTTGAGAGCCGCGTGGCGGCCTCCGTAGCGTCGAACGACACCGACGCAACCCAGCAACGGAGGCGGTGCCCCATGAGCGCACCCACACCCGCCGGACCCGCACCCGAAGGACGCGGCCTCCAGCCCCCCGCCTTCGGCCGGCCTTCCCCGGCCCTGCTGGCCCGCGCCGACCGCGGCTACGCCCGCTTCCTTGCCCAGGCGGCCCCGGACGACCGCACCGACCACCACGACCAGGACGACGCGGCGAGGCGCCGGTGAGCGACACCTACACCGTGCTCCACGACCCCCACGGCCTGGTCGACGCCCAACTGCCGCTGGACCGAGCCCCGTACGAAGCGCTCGTCACCGCCGTCCTCGCATGGCAGGACCCGAACCTCACGCCCCGCGACTACGAGCAGATCGCCCTCCAGCTCACCGGGCACGCCCGCGCGGTCGCCGCCGACGTCCAGCGCCACGCCGCCGCCCTGCCGAAGAACGACGGCCGCGGCGCCCTCGCCGAAGTCATCCTCCGCGAAGCCGCCGGCCGCCTCTCCCAACCGATCCAGGGCACCGCCCGCTGCGCCCAGAACCGCGCCCGGCTCGTACGGGCCCTGTACGAACGCCTGGACCGCCTGGCGGCCGCGCCCGTCGACCGGGCCGTCTGAACACGGACCCCGGGTGCGCGGCGCAGCAACCAGGGCGAGCCGCTGGCGGGTGCCGTCGTCACGCGGCATCGTCAGGCGGGGAAATCGGCGGGCGCGGCCGTACCCCCTACGAATGGCCCTCGGTCAGCTGGCTACGGCGCCACCGCCGGCACTTCAACGCTCGGCCTGCTTGCGCAGGAAGCGGTGCTCCTTGATCCGTCGACGTACCTGCCACCAACGGGCGGTGTAGGCGAGGTCTTCCCGGCAGACGTCCAGGAACGCATCACGGGCGGCCACCACAGCCTCGGCCTGCTGCTGGAAGCGGTCGGCGTTCCTCTCGTTCAGGTCCAGGTCACCGGTCGCGGCAACGAGGGTCTCCGCGGTGGCGATGACGTGCACGCTGCCGCACAGCCGCACGCCCTGCAGCGCACCGATGAGTTCGCTGCTGAGTTCCCAAGCCTGGGGCACCTGGCCCAGCAACACCTTGTCCGCCGCCCGCCCGGCCTCACGCCGGAGATGGGCGAACTGGTAGGCGTAGCCGAACGAGCGGGCGGAGGCGTCCAGCAGCCGCCGGTACGCCTCCGCGCGGTCCTCGTTGCTGCCCAGCCGAGGCACACCCGTGGGCCGGTACCGTCCGATCAGAGCGCTGGCCACACTGCCCGTGGCCTTGATGCCGGCAGCAGCCACGCCGGGCGTTATGAAGGTCATGCCCGGTTCTACCACCCGGACGTCCCGGCGCCGGCCCGGACGCCGCAGCAGCCGGACCAGGTGAGCCGTCCCGTAGACGGTGCCGGTCAGGTTGCGCAGCAGCGTCAGGGCGTCGCTGTCGGGCGCAGTGTGAGCCGCCAGGTCGGTCAGGTAGTGGAGCAGATGGAACAGCACAACGGCCTCCGGGACGTCGGCGGAAACGGTTCTCGCCCCTTGCCGAGTCCGGGAGGCCGCCAGACAGCAGCGGCGCCCGATGTGTTCCGAGTGAGTACGGGGGCTCTCTTGTTCAGAGTGAGCCATCAGTTTCCTGGAGTGTTAATCCTCGCCCGCCATCGCAGGGGAATGCGTCTCTGACAGAGGTCGATACGCCCTCTACGCTGCCGCGCATGGCACGCACATGGACAAGACTCCACGAACACCTCGGATGCCCGCCCGGTCCCCTCACCTTCGACATGGTCCGCCAGGCCGCAGCGGACAACTTGGAGGAGTCCGACGACCTGGACTGGAAGGAGATGCTTCCTCAGCCGCCCCGGGACGGTCGGTGGAACGAGTTCGCCAAGGACGTCGCCGCCATGGCCAACACTCGTGGCGGACTGATCATCTTCGGGGTCCAGGACAAGACGACCGTCCTGACGGGCATCGACCCCGACGGGGTCAACCGGCAGCAGTACGCCCAGTGGATCCGCAACCACGTCCAGCCCTACCTGCCGGACCTGGACATATTCGAGCTGACCGACGGGACGAAGACGGTCCTGGTCGTCGATGTGCCGGCCAGCGAGATGGCACCGCACTTCGTGTACGGCGGCGCAGCACGCGACAAGGAACAGCAGGCTGCGGTCGTCCCCTACCGGGACAACGACCACACCGCCTGGATGGCAGAGCACCAGATCGAGCGGGCCTACCGCGACCGCTTCGCCCGGGTCGGCCGGGCAGAAGAAGAGATCCAGCGGCACATCGACTTCATCACCCAGACCGTCACCGCGCACGCCCACGTGCCCTCAGCTTGGTTCATCGCGGTCTCCCGACCCCAGAGGCCCCTGCCACGCGGGGCCTACACGATGAGCCGGGATCAGGCACGGGAGGTCTTGGAGGCCGCCATGACGCGAGCTCGCGTTCTGCACGCGAGAGAGCTGGTGCCAGGCCCCTTGGTCGGGATGGGGCCGGACACCCGACTCAACCCGCGCCCCGGCCTGCGCCGCTGGGTGTGCAACAACCTCCAGTCACCCATGAACCGAGAGATCATCACTGAGCTGCACTACGACGGCACCGTGGTGATGGCCGCCAATCTGTCCTTCATCCGCGCGGGGGGCGAGGAGCTCCCAGGACAGGACGACGTCCTTCAAGTATCCGAGCGCTTGGTGACGGCGTGCTGCTACGACTTCATCGCCACCGCGCAGGAGCACCAGCGAAAGTTGCGCCTGGACAGCACCCTGCAACTGACTTCGCTGATCACCTCTCCAGACGGACCCAGGGCCATGGCACCGCTCACCTCGACCTGGGGAGATGGGGCGGAGACGGAACCGCTGTACGCCCGCAGGCCCCACCATCTCCAGCCTGCTCACACCGTGCTCTCCCCTGCGGCGGCGGATGACGAAGGACGCAGCAGTGCTGACGAACTGTGCGCGGACCTGATGAGCCAGTTCGGGCTGTAGCCGAAGAGGACGCTCCGCGTGAGCGGTCGCCCCGGTCGACCAGGAGCACGAGGTTGCGTCAAGGGTTGCGCTGGATGTTGCGCCAAGGGTTGCGCTAGGTGTTGCGCGGCCCGTAGGACCGTCCCCGCGTCCGCGCAGGTCACCACGCTGTTTTGCCGTGGTCGGATCGCTGACATCCCCGTTGCGGCTGCTCTGCCCATGTCCCTTGGCTGGAGTGAAGGAGGAAGGGACGGGCGGGATGGGCGGCGCGGTCGCGGCCGGGGATCGGGGCGCGTCCAGCCCGGTTGCGCGTCGGCCACGGCCGCCGCGCCCCGCCGCGCCGCTGTCAGCCCGGCGACGGAGGTGCTCTGGGACATCTGACCGGTGAGGGCTGTCAGTGGCGTGCGACATCATCGGCAGATGGCCACGCAAGCAGCTCCACCGACCTACCTGGATCGCCTCCGGACGGACCTGGACCTGATCGAAGCGGATTTCGTGCAGATCCTCGCGGACTCACAGATCCGAAACACCGACCCCAACCGCGGACGCGACTACGTGATGCACCTTGGCGCTCCCAAATGGGGATGGGTGCCCAGCAGCCCCGAACTCGAGGCGCGACGAATGCAACTGCTGGGGCGCGTGCGGGACTGGGAGCCGCTGTTCCGCCTGCTTTTCCCGCATCCGACTCCCGAGGTCACCAAGCGCCTTGAGGAGAACCTTGACCTACTGCGGCGCTGGCTTGAGCGCCCGCGTGACAAAACGGTGCCGGCCACCATCGACAAGGCCACCGACCACGTGCGCGCCGCAGTGACCACACTCCGGGAACTGGGGGAGCTGCTGCCCTCTGACCCATGGGCGGTGCGCTTGGTGGTCGACACGAACGTGCTGTTGGACGACCCCGACGTGGCGATCTACACGCCGGTGCTGGGAAAGCGGTACATGGTTCACGTGATGCCCGCTGTCCTGCGGGAACTGGACGACCACAAGCGCGCCGGACGCAACCCCGATATCCGGGAGGCGGCGAAGAAGGCCGACCGCCGCCTGAAGGGACTGCGGACCAACGGCGACGTGCGGCGCGGCGTCCGAGTCGCCGGCGACGTGCACGCCGTCTTCGAGCACATCGAACCCAAGGGCGACGGGCTGCCGGACTGGCTGGACCTAGACGTGCCTGATGACCGCCTGGTGGCCTCCACCTTGCTGCTGCAGTCCCGGCATCCCGGCTCTTCCGTCTACGTGGCCAGCGACGACATCAACCTTCAGACGAAGCTCGCCGCAGTCGGACTGCCGTTCATCGAGGCACCCTGAACGGACGCTCCGCACTACATACGCTCAGGACATGACGATGACGCCGCAAGAGCTTGAGGATCAGAAAGAGACCCTGGAGCTGATCAACAGCGAACTCGCGGCGCGTCTGGCACGACAGTCGGAGTCGGGCGCGAAGGTGGACACGAAGGCGATCTTCCTGGTCGGCTTCGCGGCCACAGGCGCCCAGTTCCTGGCCTCCCGGAGCTTCGAGCCGTTCACCGGCACCGCGGCCTTCGCGGCGTACGCGGTGGCCGTCGGCTTCGGCATCTCGGTCTTCAACCTCGCCGAGTACGAGGACATCAAGCCGCGGGACGTCCTGGACACCTACGCACGTTCGGAGAAGGGCGCGACGCTGGGGGCCCTGGCCGGAACGCGTGTGGGGATGTTCGAGAAGAATGCTCGCCTGCACCAGCGGAAGACCAAGCGATGGACGGTCGCCCTCGCCGCTGTCGCTGCCGGGATCGTCCTCTCCACTGTCAGTCTCGTGCTGCACACTGGCGGCCATGACAGACACACAGAACCAGGGGAACCCACCCCCACCTCCTCCTCCGCCCAGCCTTACTGACTCCCTCGCCAACCCGGCTCTCGTGGGCACGGAGAAGAGGAATGAAGGCAAGCCCGCGCGCAACAGGGCGGCCACCCCGGGACAGCCCGTCGAACGGCGCTAACCCGTGCCGCGAGAGCGGCCCTCGCCGTCGCGGCGAGACAGTACGAGACCCCGGGCATCTGCGGCCCGGGGTCTCTCTGTGTTCTGGGATGCCCGACCGGCTCAACGACCCGCCGACGCGAGCGTCACGCCCACTGCGCGCCCAACTCCCGCAGCGCGTCCAGCTGCTCCGCCGTGAGCCTGTCCCGCCTCGACTTGGTGTTCGAGACCCACACGCCCAACTTCACGGCCACCGGCTCCGCCTCGCCGTCGACCGCGATCTCTTCGCTGTGTCCCCTCGGCACGGGCCGGTCCGCGCCTTCCCGCTCCACCCACTGCGTGAGGGCCGCCAGGCCCCGCTGGAACGCGGCCTGTGCCTTGTTCGGGCCCTTCGCCGCATGCTCGGCTGCCGGGGCGGGAGAGGGCGCCTCAAGCGGCTTCACTCCCAGCGCGGTCAGCCGTTCCTGTTGCTCGGTCGACAGCTGCGCCCAGGTGCCAGGGTTCTTCTGCCGCTCCAGCCACTTGCCCAGGTCGTCACCCTCGAAGAGCACCCCGGGTTCGATGGCCGGCAGGACGCCGTCGGCGTCGACCAGGTCCGCGAGCACCCGGTAGTGCCGCTGCCAGTCCAGCGGCCACGGGCAGTCCCAGTCCTGGTCGATCTCCGTCAGCTGCGCCGCGCGCACGGCGGCCCGCTCCGCGTCCTTGCCCAGGCCGCCCTTCCGGCGCAGGTTCGCCATGTGCTGCCCGACCGGGACCATCGCCTCGCCCTCGCCCCACACCGCGTCCTGACGCGGCGCGAGGTGCCCCATGGCCCGCCGGTAGGACCGCAGCGCGGCGAGCTTGTTCTCCCACGCCTCCTCGCCCGGCTCCCAGACCATCCCGGCCTCCGGCGCGTCCAGCAACGCCTTGCGGCGCTCCTCCAGCTCCCCGGCCCGTAGCGCCTTCCGTTGCTGATGCACCCATCGGCCAAGCGGAAACGCCTTCGTCGCCCCCACTTCGACCTCGACGTCGTAGGGCACGGCGTAGAGGCCGGTGATCTCGTTCTCCTTCCGCCACCGCAGCAGTGCCTGGTAGCCCTCCAGCCACACCAGGGACTCCGGCCGGTACACCCGCGTACGGAGGAACGCCGCGATGGTGGCCGCGTCGCGCGGACTGGAGAAGTGCAGCAGCGCCGACTCGGCAGCGGCGTCGGTGTCGTCGTCCTCCTGGTCCTCGCCGTCGCCCTCGCCGCCGGCCCCGACGATCCGTCCGTCCTCGTCCCGTCGCAGGTGCACCTTGCGCTTCCCGCTCGTGAGCGCCCGGGAAGCGAGCTGCTCGACCAGACGTTCGTCATGCGAGCGCAGGCCCTGGAGGACCGCTACAAGGGGGCGGAAGCTAGCGCTGGCGACCATGTCGGTCGGGTCCTCGCCGGGCTCCAGGAACACCGGCACGATGATCCTGGCGACCTTCGTGGAGCCGTCGCGGTTGAGTCGGAGGGCCCGGCCGATGTTCTGGACGATCTCGACCTGGGAGCCGCGGGTGTCGGCGAAACAGATCGAGTCGACCCCCCGCTCGCCGGTGATGTCCACGCCCTCACCGAGAACGCGAACGCTGGCGAGGAACGCACGGTGCACCCGCCGCCCGGCCGCGTCGATGCCGTTGGCGAACTGGCGCAGCACCTCGCGCCGCTCGGACACGAGGTGGTCGCCGCACAGCCACGACGACCAGACGCGGTCCGGCGGGACGTGGCGGCCGGCCTCCAGCTCGTAGAACTCCGCGTCGATCGAGGACTTCGGCAGCTTGTCGGCGGCGGCCAGGTCCTCGTCGGTCGCGTCGTTGACGTACAGCTCGGCCGCGGTCTCCGGCAGCTTCTCCGCGAACGCGGCGGCCTCCTCCACCTTCTGGTGGAACGTCATGACCGTACGCAGGTTGTACGCGGCGGCGTGCTCCAGGAGCGCGGTCTGCAGGAGCGCCAGACGCCGGCCGCGCCGCGCCTCCTCCGACTCCCCGAGAACGGGGGAGGGGTCGCGGATCTCCAGCACGTCGATCTCGAACCCGGCAAGGATCTCGCGCTCGATCGCCTCCGAGAGCCCGAGCTCGGCAATCCACGCGCCGTAGGTGCCGTTGGGGTCGTCGGCCATGGTCGCGATCTCCGCTTCCTGGCCGCCGGTGCCCTTCTGCGGCCGGGGAGCGGCGAGGATGCGCGGGGTCGCGGTCAGGTAGAGCCGGAAGGCGGCGGGGATCCGGGCGTTGTCGTGGATCGCCGCCCACGGTCGACCAAGATCACCGGCGGTTCCGTGGGCCTCATCCACGATCGCGAGGTCGAAGCCGTCCATGCGCTGGCCGTAGAGCCGCTCCCCGCCCGCCAGCGCGGCCTCCAGCGGCCCGCGAACCTTCCGCTGGCCCTCGGGAGCGTCGACGTCCTCGCGGTCCACGAGAGAGGCGTACGTGGCGAACACGACCACCGGCCCAGACCCGGCCCACAGGGCGAGCTGGATGGGGTTGGTGGTGGTCCGCACCCCCAGCGAGTTGAGCACGGGGTCGTTCTCCAGCGAGCACACCGCGACCATCGGGGCCCGGTGGCCCACCGCGCGCCACGCCTGGGCGGTCTGCACGAGCAGGTCCAGGGTCGGCACGGTCACGAGGATCCGGCCGTCCGCGAACGACTCCAGCGCGCACGCGGCGGCCATGATCGTCTTACCCGAGCCGGTCGCTGACACGATCGTGGCACGGGCACCCTGCGGGGGCACAGATGACCTTGCAGGGAATCCCACCCACCTGCGAAACGCGGCACGCTGGTCTACCTGGTGTTCCTTGAGCGGAATCGCTGACATTTCCTTGCCTCCCCTGAGCCTGAATTCCCGTGGTCTTTCAGATGGCCGCGTGCGGAATGCAGGCCGCACCAAGGTCGTTCCAGATCGACGCATCCGCCTTATGCCAGCCGCCCGGCTTACCGTCCTTGAAGGGCGGCTTGTCGTCCGGGTCGTAGTGCCCGGCATCGAGCGTGCAGACGATGACGTCCCCGTCCGCGTTCCGCGTCCGCGCGGTGCACAGACCGCCGGCCTCGCCCAGTGCCTCCAGCACCCGGCGCCGCGCCGTGGTGTGCGGGTGAGTGCCCGGCAGCACGGCCTCCCGGATGAACCTCTCCAGCCGCACCAGGTCGGCCCGCTCACGCTTCCTCACGTCCGCGATATGTACGGCCAGTTCAGCGGCCCCCGCCGACCGGCCGCCGCGCCGGGACCACTCCCGGTCCGCGATGCCCACCAGGGCCTCGCTCACGGTCCTGACGCCCTCGTCCCAGCCGTCCTCGAACAGCTCGCCTCGAGAGGCCGGCGCCATCCCGTCCAGCTCCACCACCTGGCACTGCGCCCCGGCGACTGCCCCGGCCTCCAGTGCGGCCACCAGGTCGTCCGCCTCGCTCGCGGGCACCCCCTGGGCCTCCAGGAGCGCGAACAGCCTCAACCGGGCGTTGACGCCCGCCGTCTGGTACTGCGTCACCCGGCGCACAGAATCGCTGCTCAGAGCGGGATCGGGTCCGGTAGATTCCTGGTGACCGGTCATCTGCGGTCGTTCCTCTCGGAATTGGGGGAGGTTCCTGGGCGATTGGGGGGTGTCCTGTGTTTCCGCCAACGGTACATGCTGCATCTCACGGATGCACGCGCTACACTGGAACCCGACACGAACGAGCGACCCCCCACCCTCGTAGCCAGCCCGGCCCGCGCCAGCGGGCCCCAAGGGACTGGAGGCGCAGCCGGAAGGACCGTCAGGCGGGGGAGCGCAGCGGACCCGCCGGGAGCGCCCCGCGCCCCCTCAACTCCCGTACTGGAGGCCCCACTAGCCGCACCGTCAGACCCCGAGCGGCCCGGCCGCGCAGCGCGCGGCCAGCCGGGCGCGCAGCGGCCGGCCCCACCGGTCCCTGGAGCGCAGGGGAAGGGACCGCCCTCGCATCGCGAGGGCCAGCGGGAGCGCAGCGACCGCCC
>NZ_NEUB01000981.1 GCF_002910825.1 Streptomyces sp. SM1
GGGGAGGGAGGTACGGGCCGCGGCCGTGCGCGGGCCCGCGCCGTGGAGCTCCTCCGCGGCGGTCGGCGGCCGGGTCGCGGTCATGCGCCGAACCTATAAGCCCGGAGGCGAGTAATTCCAGAGAACGAATGGATCCAGTCTTGAGGCGCGTCCGGTAACGGTGGGCGACGCCCGGGTGGCGCAGCGCCGTCCGGGAGGGCGCTGCGGCGGTGTCGTCGTGGACGGGCTCTCCGTCCCCGCACGGGCGTGCGTACGGGGAACGTGCGGACGTCGCGGAAGAGGCGGACGGCCCGCGGCCCCGGGCCGCCTCCTCGAGGCCGGTCAGGCGGCGGGCTCCAGGCGGACGCAGCACCGGCCGGGTTCCGGCGCCAGGTGCGCCTCGAGCCCTGTCGCGCCGAGCCCTTCGAGGACTCCGCGCATCAGGTGCAGGTTCATGCCGCACACCGTCTCGGTGTGGTCGCGGGCCAGCGCGTGGAAGGGGCAGTTGCCCAGGACGACGTTGTCGCCGTCGCGCCGCGGCTCGAAGCCGTACCGCTCCAGTCGGCGATGTACGCGGTGGGGGTGATCGAGATCGTGGCCGGTGCCGTCGTGGCCCTCGCGCCCCGCATCGGGGGCTGGCTGGTCGCCGGCTGGCTCGCGGGCGTCATCGTCAGTCTGCTGACGCTGTCCGGCTACTACGACGTCGCACTGCGCGACTTCGGGCTGCTGCTGGGCGCCGTGGCGCTCGCACGGCTGGCCCGGCGCTACCACCGGGACGCCTCCCGGCCCTGACGGGCGGTCAGTACAGCACGTTCAGCGCTCCGGGCAGGACCCGGACCGTGACGGGGAGGACCGCGTCGACCTCCCCGTCGGCTCCGTAGGGGACGTCCCGGTGGGCCTCGATGCGGATCTCCCGGCCGCGCAGGATCCGCACCTGGGGCCGGTGGACGTGCGCCCCGGTCCTGAGCTCGTTCATCAGGGCGAAGAACAGCCGCCGGGGCGCCTTGTCGATCATGACGATGTCCAGCAGGCCGTCGTCCACGCGGGCGTCGGGAGCGATGATCCGGCCCGATCCGTAGAAGCCGGAGTTGGCGGCCACCACCGTGTAGCCGGTGTGCGCGTGCTCCTCGCCGTCGACGGTGACCCGGTAGCGGGCGGGCCGCCAGGTGGTGACGGCCCGCAGGCCGCCCGCGTAGTAGGAGACCGGCCCCCTCAGCATCCTGGACCGGTTGGCGTGCCGGTTGGCGAGCGCGTCCATACCGGCGTACACGCTGCCGAGGACGACGGCGCGGTCGTGGACGGCCGAGCCGACCTCGATGGTGTCGACCGGCCGCGGTTCGCCGTGCAGCAGGATGCGGGCCAGCGCCTCCGGGTCGCGGGGCAGTCCCAGCGCACGGGCGAAGTCGTTGCCGCGGCCGGCCGGGACGAGGCCGAGGGTCGCGCCGGTTCCGCTGAGGGCGCCGCCGACTCCGCCCGCGATGCCGTCCCCGCCGACGGCGAGGACGACGTGGCCCAGCCGTCCGGCGTCACGGGCCAGTTCCCGGGCGTGGTCCAGGCTGCGGCTGTACTCGGTCCGCAGGTCGGCGCCCTCCTCCCGGAGGTGCCGGGCCAGAGCGAGCAGGGCTGCCGCTCCGGTGGCCGCGCCCGCGGTGGGGTTGACGACGGCGGTGAACTGGCGCATCGGGGTGCCTCCGGGGCGGGCCGACGGGATGGGGCGTGGACGGGACGCGTGGGGCGGGTCAGTCTCCGGGCAGCAGGACGCCGGGGTTCAGGGCGGGTCAGTCTCCGGGCAGCAGGACGCCGGGGTTCAGCACTCCCGCCGGGTCCAGTCGCCGCTTCACGGCGCGCAGGGCGTCGATGCCCAGCGGGCCCGCCTCGCGGGCGTACCAGTCGCGGTGGTCGGTGCCGACCCCGTGGTGGTGGCTGATGGTGCCGCCGGCGGCGAGGATCGCCTCGTTGGCGGCGTGCTTGGCGCGGGTCCAGTGCGCCACGGGGTCCTCGCCCTGGGCGGAGACCACGGTGAAGTAGAGCGAGGCACCGTTCTCGTAGACGTGGGAGATGTGGCACATGACCAGCGGCGGGGTGCCCGCGCCGGTGAGGGTGTCGGTGAGCGCGTCGCGCACGGCGGCGTACAGCGCGGGGACGCGGGACCAGAACGTCGCCGTCTCGAGCGTCTCCGCGAACGCCCCGGCGTCGAGGAGCGCGTCGCGCAGATACGGGGCCGAGTAGCGGCCGTGCGCCCAGCGCCGGCCCGGCTCCTCGCCCAGGGGGGTGCCGCCGCACTCGCGCAGGACGGCCGCCGCGCGTTCCCTGCGGTGCCTGGTGTCCTCCTCCGTGCCCTCGTAGCCGGCGACGGCCGTGCAGCCGGCGGCCTGCGGCGCGCCGGAGCCGATGGCCTCGGGGTTCGCCAGGCCGATGAACGTCTCGGTCTCGTCCGAGAGGCGCAGCACGGTGGGCCGCGGCCCGTCCTGGGCGAGCCGGCGCAGCGCGGTGGTCCCCTCCTCGAAGGAGGGGAAGTGCCAGCCCTCGTAGACCGCGGTCCGCGGAACGGGACGGATCCGCACGGTCACCGAGGTGATGACGCCGAAGGCGCCCTCCGAGCCGAGGACGAGCTGGCGCAGGTCGGGTCCGGCGGCCGAGCGGGGTGCCCGGCCGGTGTCGAGGGTGCCCTCGGGGGTGGCGAGGGTGAGGGAGAGCACCATCTCGTCGAACCGTCCGTAGCCGGCGGAGGCCTGGCCGCTGGAGCGGGCGGCGGCGAAGCCGCCGACGGTGGCCCACTCGTAGGACTGGGGGAAGTGGCCGAGGGTGAAGCCGTGTTCGGCGAGCAGTGCCTCGGCGCGGGGTCCGCGCAGGCCGGGCTGCAGGGTTGCCGTGCGGGAGACGGGGTCGAGGTCGAGCAGGGCGTTCATGCGCCGCAGGTCCAGGGCGACGAAGGGGCCCCGCGCTTCGGGGGCGAGCCCGCCGACCACGGAGGTGCCGCCGCCGAACGGCACCAGCGGCAGGCCGTGTTCGGCGCACACCCGCAGGACGGCGAGTACCTCGTCGTGTCCCGAGGGCAGGAGCACGGCCGCGGGGGCGGCGGTCACGTCTCCCCCGCGGACGCGCAGCAGGTCGGGGGTGGACTTGCCGCGGGTGTGCCGGACCCGGGTCTCCGCGTCGGTGCGCACATGCGCCTCGTCGCCCAGGGCCTCGATCAGGGCGCGGCGCGCTCCGGGCGTCAGCGGGCTCTCGGGGACGGCCATGTCCGCGATGGCGACGGGGGCCGCCTCGCGGGGCTTGACTCCGAGCAGATCGCGCAGCAGCCCGATCACCGTGCCGGGCAGCGGCGTCGCCTCGGCCGGGTCCCCCCAGCCGCTCCACAGCATGTCCATGGCTGTCGTCCTCACCGGTCGGAAACGAGCGATGCCGTCGACCGACGGCCTCACGTGGCGTTACACTGTGACACATGACGCCCATTCGTCACAACGCTTCCGGTGGTCCGGACAACGACGCGGTGCTCGACGCGGTGCGGGACTGCGTCCTGGCCGTCGGGGTCCGCCGCACCACGCTCACCGACGTGGCCCGCCGCGCCGGGGTCTCCCGGATGACGCTGTACCGGCGCTGGCCCGATGTGCGCTCCCTGGTCGGTGATCTGATGACCCGTGAGTGGATCGCGGTGGCCACCGGGGCCATCCCGGCACCCGAGCCCGGGGTGCCGGCGCGCGACGTGCTCACCGAGGGGCTGGTGGCGGCGGTGCGCGCCTTCGGCGTCCATCCGCTCTTCCGCAAGATCCTCGACGTGGATCCCGAACTGCTCCTGCCCTACATGCTGGACCGCCGCGGAGCGAGCCAGGAGGCCCTCCTGGAACTGCTGGCCGACGCCCTGGCCGCCGGGCACGCCGACGGCTCGGTGCGCACCGCCCATCCGGAGCGGCAGGCCCGGTCGGTGCTGCTGATCGTGCAGTCCTTCACCCTGTCCCTGCGGACGATGACCGAGGAGGACGACCCCGAACTCGCCCCCGAGGCCTTCCTCGGCGAACTGCGCGGCATCCTGGAGAGGACCCTCACCCCATGAACGCCACCGCCCCCGGCGGGCCCGCCGCCTCGTCCCTGTCCGCCGCCCGGCGCGCGAGCGAACTGGCCGCCTCCGTCGGCGGTCCGGTCGTCGACGTCCTGGTCGTCGGGCTCGGCGCCACCGGCGCCGGGGCCGCTCTCGACGCGGCGGCCCGCGGGCTGAGCGTGGTCGCCGTCGACGCCCACGACCTGGCCTTCGGCACCTCACGCTTCAGCAGCAAGCTCATCCACGGAGGACTGCGCTACCTCGCCTCCGGACGGCTCGGCGTGGCCCACGAGAGCGCGGTCGAGCGCGGGGTGCTGATGGAGCGCACCGCGCCGCACCTCGTGCACGCCCAGCCGTTCGTGCTGCCCCTGACCCCGATGGTCTCGGGCGGTCAGGCCGCCCTGGCGAGGGCCGGGTTCCGGGCCGGCGACACACTGCGGCTGGCCGCCCGTACTGCCCGCGCCACCCTGCCGCCGCCGCGCCGGCTAGGTGCGGTGGAGACCCGTCACCTCGCCCCCGGCCTGCGGCGCGACGGACTGCGCGGCGGACTGCTGTCCTGGGACGGACGGCTCACCGACGACGCCCGTCTGGTGACCGCCCTCGCCCGGACGGCCGCGGCGCGCGGAGCACGGATCCTCACCCGGGTCCGGGCCCTGGAGCTGACCTCGACGGGGGCCCGGGTCCGTGACGAACTCACCGGCGAGGAGGGGGGCATCCGCGCCCGCGCGGTGATCAACGCGGCCGGTGTGTGGGCGGGCGGCCTCGTCGACGGCGTACGGATCCGGCCCTCCCGCGGCACCCATCTCGTCCTGCGGCCCGAGAGCCTCGGACCGCTGTCCGCGGGTCTGCACATCCCGATCCCCGGGGAGAGCAACCGTTTCGTGCTCGTCCTGCCCCAGGACGACGGCCGGGTCTACGTCGGTCTCACCGACGAGCCCGTGGACGGCGACATCCCCGACGTCCCCGAGGTACCGGAGACGGACATCGGCTTCCTCCTCGACGTCCTCTGCTCCGTCCTGCACACCCCCGTCCGCCGCGGCGACGTGGTCGGTGCCTTCGCCGGACTGCGCCCCCTGCTGGACACCGCGCAGGGGAACCCGGAGACGGCGCCGAGGACCGCCGACATCTCACGCCGGCACGCGGTGCTCACCTCCCCGGAGGGCGTCGTCACCGTCGTGGGCGGCAAGCTCACCACGTACCGGCGCATGGCCGAGGACGCCGTCGACACCGCCGTCCGTGTCCGCGGACTGGCGGCCGGCCCCTCCCCCACCGCCTCCCTGCCACTGGTGGGCGCCGCGGCGCCGCACGTCCTCGCCTCCCTGCCCGCACCGCGCCGGCTCGTCCGGCTCTACGGCACGGAGGCCCCGGCGGTCCACGCGCTCGGCGCCCGCGAAACCGGCCTCGGCGAACCGGCGGTGCCCGGCTACCCGGTCACCCGGGCCGAACTGCTCTGGGCCCTGCGCCACGAGGGCGCGCTCGACGAGGAGGACGTCCTCGACCGCCGCACCCGCATCGGGCTCGTCCCCGCCGACCGGGACACGGCACTCGAGGCGGTACGCGCCCTTGCCGACGGGGCCTTGTCACACGGCGGCTGAGCGTACGCTCACTGCCCCTGCACGCCGACCTCGTACAGCGAGTAACCCCACTGCGTCCCCCGGCCCAGGAAGTGCACCCGCAGATGGCGGGCCGGCGTGGGGGTGAACACGGCCGTGTCCAGACCGCCGTCACCGGAGGTGGTGGACCAGACGGTGCGCCAGTCCGCGCCGTCGGCGGAGAGTTCGATGCGGTACGAGGTGCCGTACGCGCGTTCCCAGTCCAGGGTGACCCGCCCGACCCGGTGGGTGTCGCCGAGGTCGATGCGGAGCCACTGGTCGTCGCTCCGGTCGCCGGCCCAGCGGGTACTCCGGTCGCCGTCCACCGCCCTGCCGGGCGCGTAGCTGGTGAACGGGTTCCACTCGGTCGAACTGGCCGTGGCCCGCGCTCCGTCGGCGAGGTTCACACCGGCCCGGTGCCGCTCGGAGGCCCCCCAGGTGTCGAGGTAGGACTCGGCGCCCCGGAAGAGGTCGTCCACCACGTCCTGTCCGCCGACGCGCCGGATGTCCTCGATCCAGTCGGGGACGAGGCCGTAGTGCGCGGCTCCGTCGGTGTTCAGGTCCCAGGTGCGCTCGCCGGTGGTCTGCCGGTCGAGGACGGAGCCGCCGTCGGTGCTGCGGAAGGGATAGGTGACGGGGCCGGGAACGTCCGCTCCGCGCGGGGCCGGCCAGCCGCCGACACCGTTCATGTCCGTGCCGTAGCCGTAGCCCACGCCGTACTTGTCGCGCAGCGGCTCCGTGCGCCTCGCCTCCGCGACGAAGTGCTCCGAGCCGTTCATGTACTGAGCGGCGAACCCGCCGAGGCCGTAGAGCCGTTCGGTCCAGTTCAGGTCCATCCAGCTGTGCGAGGAGAGGACGCCGGGGTACGACTCGGCCTCGAAGATGTCGAGGACCCTGCCGGTGGCCTTGACGCTCATGTGGTCGATCTCGAGCATCATGTTGCGTTTCATCATGCCGCGTACGGCGTATTCACCGAGCCCGGTGAGCCCGCGGACGTTGCACCGCGCGTCCTCGGCGTAGGCCGGTACCTCGACGCCTGCCGGCAGTTCCTTCTCGGCGCCGGGTGCGGCGGTCAGACCGATGGGGTTGTCGGCCTGCGGGCCGGTGCACTTCTCCGTGCGCCAGAAGGTTCCGGTGGACAGGAACTGGCCCACGTTGATCGCGGTGCCGAGCGCCCCGGAGTCGAAGCGCACTCCGCACAGCGCGTTGTCGAACTTGTGGCACAGGAACATGCTGCGCACGCCCAGCGCGTACAACTCGTCGAGACCGGCGTCGATGTCGGCCCGGTCGCACTGGGCGACGTCCAGGACCTGCTTGCAGCCGAAGGGTTCGGACGTCTCGACACCGAGGACGACCGCGAGCTTGCCCTGCGCGATGACGTCACGCGCCTGCGCGCTGTCGGTGACGATCCGGAACCAGCCCTTTCCCGGTCCGCCGTACATGCCGTCGACGTACGCCTGCATGTCGTACGTCAGCTTCGCCTGCAGCCGGATCGACGTCATCTCGTCGCAGCCGCGGTCCTTGAAGAAGTACACGGAGCAGATCACACCGTTGGTGACCAGGTCGTTCACCAGCACCCGCTGGCCGCCGCGCCAGGCGCGTTCGATCCAGGCGTAGTAGTTCTGCTGGTGGGTCAGCGAGTCGTGCGCGGGCCAGTCCGCGAAGGACGGCCAGCCGACCGGGTCGTGCCTGCCGTCACCGCCGCCCGTGATGAAGTCGAAGACGGCGAGCGAGCCGTCGGGGTAGTGCTCGGGGCAGTCCTTGAGCGCGTCGGCGATGCCCTTCTCCGAGAACGCCCTGCCGCAGATGAGCCGGCCGCCGAAGGCCTCGTTGGACATGATGTGGTTGTGCGCGTCGACGAACCCCCGCACCTCACCGTGGGGGCCGGTGCCCTTGAACGGTTCGCCGGTGACACCGATCCCGGAGTCCGGCGACGGCCGGTCGGCGGGATCCCACCAGTCCCGGTCGGCCGCGGAGCTGGGCGTGGGGAGGAGGAGCGCGGCCAGCACGAGGAGGAGCAGCGTGACGACTCCGAGGTGTCGTCGTGTGCGGTACGTGGTCATCGGGCACGCCTCTCCGCCATGGATTGTCATGACCTGCACAATCACTTGGGGTGAGGATGACTACTGGCCCGTAGGGCGTCAAGGGTCCGCGCGGCACGGACACGGCTCCGCTGCCGTCCGGCGCGCGCCGGACGCCCGCACGCGCCGGGCGGGCGACCGGGACTACCGCTGCCCTCCGGTCTCGTAGTGCAGGGAGATGGACCTCAGCACGTCGGCGGAGGACACGTCGGTGCGGCCCTCGTCGTGGATCTCCGCGAGCTGGATGAAGGCGAAGGTCAGCGCCGAGGTGATCTGCACGATGGCGGGGCCGAGCTTCCCGGTGACGATGTCCGCCACCTCGCGCGCGTTCGCTTCGGCCGGCAACTGGACGTGCGGCAGCATCTCCTCCAGGAGGGTGGCGACCGCCGCGCTCCCGGCGACGTCGGCGTCCGGGTTCTCCCGCAGTCGCCGCCGCATCACGAGGGCTTCGGTGAGGATGCCGACGCTGCGCTGCATGATCTCCCGCTGCTCCATGCGCACAGCCTAGGCACGTCCGACGGCCGGCCGGGCGGGAACGGCCGCCCCGGTCCGCTCCGGCCCGGTTACGGCAGGCGCGCTGCCCGCCTGGAATCCTCTTCGCCGACTATCGTCGTATTTATACATGAATGAGCGTCTTGTTCCCGAGGGCGGCCACCGTGCCTGAGTGTCCTCACCCGAGTGAGTGATCCATGTCCCGCACCGGCTCCACCGACGACGGCGACGAGCTGCTGGTCAGGCTCCGGACGCTGACGGCTCAGGCACGTGCGCAGGCGGAGGTGCAGCGCTCCCGGGTGGAACTGGCCATCGCCCTGCAGCGCGGCATGCTGCCACGTGGGCTCCCGGTCGCCGACGGTGTGCGGCTGGCCGTGCGGTACGCGCCCGCCTACCAGGGTCTCAACGTCGGCGGCGACTGGTACGACGCGTTCACCATCCCCGACGGCCGGATCGGTCTGTCCATCGGCGACGTACAGGGGCACACCATCGAGGCGGCCGCCTTCATGGGTCAGGTCCAGGTCGGGCTGCGGGCCCTCGCCTCCGTGGACAGCGATCCGGGTGAGCTGCTCGCCCGGACGAACGAACTGCTGCTGTCGCTGAGTTCCGACCTCTTCGCCACCTGCACCTTCATGCGGCTCGACCCGGAGACCCGGCTGCTGGAGAGCGCACGCGCCGGGCACCTGCCGTGCGTGTGGGCCACCGCGGACGGCCGGTCCGGCATCACCCGGGACGAGGGGGGCCCTCCGCTGGGGGTCCTGTCCGGAGCGGTCTACCCCGTCACCCGGTACCGGCTCGACGCAGGCGGGGTGTTCGTGATGCTCACCGACGGGGTGGTGGAGGGGCCCTCCATGCCGCTCGACGAGGGGCTCGACCAGGTGGCCCGGCTCGCCGGCGTGGCGGCCGTCGCCCGCCTGGACGCGGACGCGCTCGCCGCGGCCGTGATCAAGGGCGCGGAGCGGGTGGGGCACGACGACGACGCGGCCGTCCTGGTGATCGGGCACGACACACTGGACACTCATCCATAGAGCCCACAGCACCCGGTGTCCCACCGCGCCGACCCGGCCGTCCCGGTGTCTGATGGCCTGTGTGGTGGCTCGCCAGGATCTTCGCAGACCGGCCGTCTTCGTGCTCGAGACGCTGGCCGTCGCCGTCTGCTACTACGCCGCTGGGCGGCTCGGGCTGCTGCGCGAACTGACCGTCGCGGGCGCTGTGGTGTCGCCCGTCTGGCCGCCGACCGGAGTGGCCGTCGCCTGTCTGCTGGTCTTCGGACTGCGCTGCTGGGTGGGGGTCGCCCTGGGCGTCGTGTTCGTTCTCATGCACCTCACGACGCTGCGGCTGTCCTCGCTGGGCGTCGTCGCGGGCAACACCGTGGCACCGGTGTGCGGGTACCTCCTGCTGCGCCGGGTGGGCTTCCGCACGGATCTCAGCCGATTACGCGACTGTCTCGCGCTGGTCTTCCTGGGCGCCTTCTCCGCCATGCTGATCAGCTCGTCCGCCGGAGCGGGACTTCTGGTCGCCACGGGCGACCTGCCACGGGAGAGCTTCTGGGGGGTGTGGCTGGCCTGGTGGGTGGGCGACGCGATGGGCGTGCTGCTCATCGCCCCGGTGCTGCTGATGCTCCTGCGTCTGCGGCCCCCGCTGCACTGGACGAGGTGGAAGGAGGCGGCGGGGCTGGTGGCGATCGCGGCCTGTCTCGTGCCGCTCGCGACGCGCAGCCCGGCGAGTCTGCTGTTCTCCGTCTCTCCGCTGCTGATCTGGGCGGCACTGCGGTTCCAGCTGCCCGGGAGCATGCTGTGCGCGCTGTTCGCCTCCGTCATGGCCACGGCGGCGGCGACGGACCGGATCGGGCCGTTCGAGAACCTGTCCGAGGTCGAAGTCATGGTCAATCTGCAGGCCTTCAACGGGGCGATGGCCTTGACCTCGCTGCTGTTGTCCGCGGTGATCACCGAGCAGCAGCACACGCGGCGGTCGGTGGAGCGGGCGTGCCAGGAGCTGGTGGAGGTCCTGGAGCATCTGACGGCGGGGGAATCCGCGGCGGGGCGGACGCCGCGGGAGGAGGGCGGGCGGGCACGGAGGGCGGACTGACGTCTTCCGCCCCCGCCGCCCCATCCCATCCCACCCCGGCACCGGGGCTCCGCCCCGGAGCCCGCGCCCGGGACGCCGGAAGGGCTGGTTCCGGGGTCCGCCGGCGTCACTCGCTCAGGGACGCGGCGTCTCCCATCACCACCACCGGGTGCCGGCCGGGCTCCAGGGCGCGCAGAAGCTCTCTCATATGAGGCTTCTCGAGGCTCACGCAGCCCTGGGTGGGGCCCTGGTGATCGACGTGCAGCCAGATGCCGCCGCCCCGGTCACCGCCGCGCGGACGGGTCCGGTCCAGCGGCGTGGTGCCCGGTACACGGTTGTAGTCGATGGCGACGACGTAGTCGAAGGAGCCCTCCAGCGGCTCCCCCTCGAAGCCCGTGCCGCCGACGCTGAACGCGTCCGACCGGTCGTACGGCATGTCGGTGCCCGGGTCGGGCAGCAGTCCCCCGGCGTCCGTGAGGGTGTACACGCCGATCGGTGAGCGCAGGTCGCCCGCCCAGTGGTCGTCGGTCCATCCCCTCAGGGCGTTGCGGGCGGGCCAGGCCGGACCCGCCTCCCAGCCGGAGCCGGTGTGTTCGTACAGCATGGCCGCGGAGCGGTTGGCGTTCCTGTCCCGGCCGGTGACCACGAGGACCTGACGGGCGTTCTGCGGGATCCACGCGAGCGTGCGCGGGCCGAGTCCGGGGACCTGGGCGGGCGGTCGTGTCTCCGTGCCGGCGTCGGCCCGGCCCTGGGCGGTGTTCGCGGTGCCCTGGGGCCCGCCCGCCGGGGCGCCTGGCGTCGTCGTGGCGGTGCCCGCCCCGCATCCGGTCAGGGCGGCCAGTACGAGGAGGAGAACGGCCGTCAGCGACACACGGCCGCCTGCTCGGACGGGGACTGCGGCCCGGCGTCCGCCCCCGGCCGGAGCTCGGTGGCGCGGACGGCGCGGGCAGTCGATCGATGAAGCCATGCCCTCAGCCTGACTTCGACTTGCCGGATTCGCCTCGGCTTCTCCGCGCGAGTCCGGTGAAGCCCCCCGTCTGCGCGACCCCGGTGCGCCGTCGACCGGGCCGGAAAGACACCCGCACGAGTGACGGGCCCGCACCCCGGGTGGAGTACGGGCCCGCCGGACGGAGCAGTGCGCGGGGTGCGGTGCCACCGGTTGATCACGAACTGCGAGCCCGGTTCGATCACCACGTCCCCTTCCGCCGAACCGGTGATGGTGACGTCCTTCAGGGTGGCGCTGCCGCGGGCACCGCTCATGGCGAGGATGCCGGAGCCGTTGGTGGACCTGTCGATGGTGACCGAGGTGATCCGGGCGTCGGGTATCGCGCCGCCGCCCGTCTTGAACTGGATGCCGTCGTAGGTCGAGTCGTGGATGTCGGTGTCGCGGATCACCACGCCGGGGATGTCCGGCCCCTGGGCGAACAGGGTGATGGCGCCGAACTCCTGGTCCTCGTTCCAGAAGGCACCGCCGGTGCGGTACAGCCCGTTGTCGGCGATGAGGGTCTGCCCGGAGAAGGGCAGCGGGTCGTGGTCGGTCGCGAGCATGATGCCCGGGTAGTTCATGGTGTCGTGGATCAGGTTGTTCTCGATGGTGTTGCCGTAGCCGCCGTAGACGGCGATGCCGTTGGCGCGCCAGGGCAGTTGCACGGTGTTGTTGCGGAAGTGGTTGTCATGGCCGATGTCGACCGCGGGGTCCTTGACGTACTTGCTGGCCCACACCGCGAGCGCGTCGTCGCCGGTGTTGCGGAACGACGAGTTCTCCACCTCGGAGTTGCGTGTGCCGTTGGCGAAGTTGATGCCGTCGGCATAGGTGTCGCGGATGCGCATCCCGCTGAACCGGAGTCCGTCGGCCGGCCCCCACAGCTCGGGGATGTTGCTGTAGTCGCGACCCACCCAGACCCCGACGTTGGCATGTTCGATCCATACGTTGCTGATCTGCGTGTTCCTGCCGAACCTGCCGTTGAGGCCGACTCCGCCCTCGGCTCCCCCGTCGCCTCCCCGGCTGGTGCCCGAGCCGAAGATCGCGATGTCCGAGATCCGGGTGTTGTCGTCGACGTCGAAGCCGAAGTTGCCCTCGTGCGGGTGGTTGATGCCGCCCGCCTGGTGCGGTGGTGTCAGGGTGTAGAACTGGGAGTGCCACATGCCGGCGCCCCTGATGGTGACGTCCCGGATACCGACCTGGTTGAACTGACCGCGGTCCTGCGGGTCGTCGGTGAGGATCTTCTGCTCCTGGCGCCACTGGCCCAGGGGGGTGCCTCTATGTCCTTCGTCAAGGCACCCTTGTCGGGTTTGGGGTGGTTCGGTGTTGCTGGGGTTATGCGGCGAGCTCGACGTCTTTCGGTGTCCGGGGTTCGTAGAAGGTGCCGTCGCGGAGCATGGCGAACAGGACGCTGATGCGCTGGCGGGCGAGGCGGAGGAGGGCTTGGGTGTGGGTCTTGCCGCGGGCTCGCTGGCGGTCGTAGTAGGTGCGGGAGGCCGGGTCGGCGTTCATGCAGGCGAAGGCGGACAGGAACATCGCCCGTTTGAGTTGCCGGTTGCCGCCTCGGGGTGCGTGTTCGCCGTGGATGGAGGTGCCCGACTGCTTCGTGGTGGGGGCCAGTCCGGCGTAGGAGGCGAGG
>NZ_NEUB01000982.1 GCF_002910825.1 Streptomyces sp. SM1
GGCCGTACGGTGCTGGTGTTCCCGGGGCAGGGTTCGCAGTGGGTGGGGATGGCTGCGGAGCTGTTGGGTGGGTCGGCGGTGTTCGCGGGTCGGATGGCGGAGTGTGGGCGGGCTTTGTCGCCGTTCGTGGAGTGGTCGTTGGTGGAGGTGCTGGGGTCGAAGGAGTTGTTGGCGCGGGTCGACGTGGTGCAGCCGGTGTTGTGGGCCGTGATGGTGTCGCTCGCGGAGGTGTGGCGGTCCTACGGTGTGACCGTCGATGCGGTGGTGGGTCATTCGCAGGGTGAGATCGCTGCTGCGTGTGTGGCGGGTGGGCTGAGTCTGGAGGACGGGGCCCGGGTGGTGGCGCTGCGTTCGCGTGCGGTGGGGGTGTTGGCGGGCCGGGGCGGGATGGCGTCGGTGCCGTTGCCGGTGGACGGCGTTCGGGAGCGGATCGCCTCCTCGGACGGTTGTCTGTCGGTGGCTGCGGTGAACGGGCCTTCCTCCACGGTGGTTTCGGGTGACGTGGACGTGGTGGCGGAGCTGGTGGACGGGTTCGTCGCCGAGGGGGTGCGGGCGCGTCTGATCGAGGTCGACTATGCCTCGCACTCCTCTCATGTGGAGGAGATCCGGGAGCGGTTGCTCGCGGATCTGGTGGGGGTCGCGCCGCGCTCGGGCACGGTGCCGTTCTTCTCGACGGTGACGGGCGGTTGGCTGGACACGAAGGTCCTGGACGCGGAGTACTGGTACCGCAACCTGCGGGAGAC
>NZ_NEUB01000983.1 GCF_002910825.1 Streptomyces sp. SM1
CGTCCACCGGCAACGGCACCGACGCCATCCCGCCCCGGCCCGCCAACACCCCCACCGCACGCGAACGCAGCGCCACCACCCGGGCCCCGTCCTCCAGACTCAGCCCACCCGCCACACACGCAGCAGCGATCTCACCCTGCGAATGACCCACCACCGCATCGACGGTCACACCGTAGGACCGCCACACCTCCGCGAGCGACACCATCACGGCCCACAACACCGGCTGCACCACGTCGACCCGCGCCAACAACTCCTTCGACCCCAGCACCTCCACCAACGACCACTCCACGAACGGCGACAAAGCCCGCCCACACTCCGCCATCCGACCCGCGAACACCGCCGACCCACCCAACAGCTCCGCAGCCATCCCCACCCACTGCGAACCCTGCCCCGGGAACACCAGCACCGTACGGCCCGACGAGACGCTGTCGCCCCGCACCAGCCCCGGCACCGCGCCGCCATCGGCCAGCGCCCTGACCCCGTCGAGCAGCTGCTCCGGGCCGGTGCCCACGATCACGGCCCGCCGCTCGAAGGCCGTACGCGTGAGGGCGAGGGCGCGGCCGGTCCCGCCGGCCCGCAGGGGTCCGGGGCGGGTACCCACGTGCGTCAGCAGCCGGGACGCCTGCTCCCGCAGCGCCTCCTCGGTGCGCCCGGACAGCACCCAGAGCATCGGGTGCGCGTCCGTACCCGCCGCGGTCCCGGCTTCGGCCGCCGGTTCGGCCTCCTCCACAGGGGCCTGTTCCAGGATCAGGTGCGCATTGGTGCCGCTGACGCCGAAGGCGGACACCCCGGCGCGGCGCGGACGGCCCCGGTCGTCCCAGACACGGGCCTCGGAGAGCAGTTCCACGGCGCCCGACGACCAGTCCACCATCGGTGTCGGCCGGTCAGCGTGCAGGGTCCGGGGCAGTTCGCCGTGCGCCATGGCCAGCACCATCTTGATGACGCCGCCCACCCCCGCCGCCGCCGAGGTGTGGCCGATGTTCGACTTCAGCGAGCCCAGCCACAGGGGCTGCCGGGCCGGCCGCCCCTGCCCGTACGTCGCCAGCAGCGCCTGCGCCTCGATCGGGTCACCGAGGGTGGTGCCGGTGCCGTGCGCCTCCACCACGTCCACCTCGGACGCCGTCAGGCCCGCGTCCGCGAGCGCCGCCCGGATGACCCGCTGCTGCGACGGGCCGCTGGGCGCGGTCAGGCCGTTGCTGGCGCCGTCCTGGTTGGTGGCCGAACCGCGGACCACGGCCAGCACCGGGTGCCCGTTGCGCCGGGCGTCCGACAGCCGCTCCAGCAGCAGGACGCCGACGCCCTCGGACCAGCCGGTGCCGTCCGCACCGGCGCCGAACGCCTTACAGCGGCCGTCGGCCGACAGCGCGCGCTGCCGGCTGAACGCAACGAACGCGTCGGGGGTCGCCATCACCGACACCCCGCCGGCCAGGGCCAGCGTGCAGTCGCCCGCCCGCAGCGCCCGGATCGCCAGGTGCAGGGCGACCAGCGAGGACGAGCAGGCCGTGTCGACGGTCACCGCGGGCCCTTCGAGACCCAGGGTGTAGGCGATCCGGCCGGAGACCACGCTGCTCGCGGTGCCGGTGTCCAGTAGGCCCTGGACGTCGGGGAGGTGGCGGGAGCCGGCGCCGTAGCCGTTGCCGATCGCCCCGAGGAAGACGCCGGTGCCGGTGCGCCGCAGCGCGCGGGGGTCGATGGCGGCCCGCTCGACGGTCTCCCAGGCGGTCTCCAGCACCAGCCGCTGCTGGGGGTCCGTGGCCAGGGCCTCGCGCGGCGAGATCCCGAAGAACTCGGCGTCGAACTCGGCGGCGTCGTGCAGGAAGCCGCCGTGCCGGGTGTAAGAGGTGCCGGGCCGCTCGGGGTCCGGGTCGTAGAGGCCGTCCAGGTCCCAGCCGCGGTTGACCGGCCAGCCGGACACCGCGTCGGCGCCGCGGCTCACCAGGTCCCACAGCAGTTCGGGCGTGTGGGCGCCGCCGGGGTAGCGGCAGGCCATCGAGACGATGGCAATCGGTTCGTGGCGGGCCTGCTCGGCCTCGCGCAGCTGCCTCCGGGCGTCACCGAGGTCCGCGGTGGCGCGCCTGAGGTAGTCGAGCAGCTTCTTGTCGTCGGACATCGGGTCCAGCTCTCTCTCAGGCGCTGCCGAAGTTGTTGTCGAGCAGGGTGAACAGTTCGTCCGCCGTGGCG
>NZ_NEUB01000984.1 GCF_002910825.1 Streptomyces sp. SM1
CGTCCACCGGCAACGGCACCGACGCCATCCCGCCCCGGCCCGCCAACACCCCCACCGCACGCGAACGCAGCGCCACCACCCGGGCCCCGTCCTCCAGACTCAGCCCACCCGCCACACACGCAGCAGCGATCTCACCCTGCGAATGACCCACCACCGCATCGACGGTCACACCGTAGGACCGCCACACCTCCGCGAGCGACACCATCACGGCCCACAACACCGGCTGCACCACGTCGACCCGCGCCAACAACTCCTTCGACCCCAGCACCTCCACCAACGACCACTCCACGAACGGCGACAAAGCCCGCCCACACTCCGCCATCCGACCCGCGAACACCGCCGACCCACCCAACAGCTCCGCAGCCATCCCCACCCACTGCGAACCCTGCCCCGGGAACACCAGCACCGTACGGCCCGAGACCAGCCCGCTGCCGGAGATCACAGCGCCCTGCGACAGTGCGTTCAGGCGCTCGGCGAGGTTGTCCTCGGTGCCCACGAGCACCGCGCGGTGTCCCAGCGCACCGCGGCCGGTGGCCAGGGAGAAGGCCACGTCCGGTGCGCGGACACCCGAACCGTCGGTGATCCGGGCCGACAGCGCCGCCGCCTGGGCGCGCAGCGCTTCCGGAGTGCGCGCCGAAAGGAGCAGGGGGACGGCGGCGGGCGCGGTCTCCGGTGTTCCGGATCCCTCGACCAGCCTGTCCGAGTCCTCTGTCGGGGCCTGTTCGAGTATGACGTGGGCGTTGGTGCCGCTGACTCCGAAGGAGGACACGCCCGCTCGTCGCGGACGGCCCGCGTCGTCCCACGTACGGGCCTCCGTCAGCAGCCGTCCGGCCCCCGCCGACCAGTCCACCTCGGGCGTCGGGCCATCCACGTGCAGCGTCTTCGGCATCACCCCGTGCCGCAACGCCAGCACCGACTTGATGACCCCGGCGACACCGGCGGCTGCCGAAGCGTGCCCGATGTTGGACTTCAGCGAGCCGATCCACACCGGCCGGTCCGCCGGACGCCCCTGCCCGTACGTCGCCAGCAGCGCCTGCGCCTCGATCGGGTCCCCCAGCCGGGTCCCCGTACCGTGCGCCTCCACCACGTCCACCTCGGCAGCCGACAAACCCGCGTCCGCCAACGCCGCCCGGATCACCCGCTGCTGCGACGGACCGTTCGGCGCCGTCAACCCATTGCTGGCACCGTCCTGGTTCACAGCAGAACCACGGATCACCGCCAGCACCGGATGCCCGTTCCGCCGCGCGTCCGACAACCGCTCCACCAGCAGCATGCCC
>NZ_NEUB01000985.1 GCF_002910825.1 Streptomyces sp. SM1
CCGCCGCTCGGCGGCCTCCGGCTCTCCGCTCTCCGGCTTCCCGCCGCCCGGTTTCCCCGCCGCCTTCGCGTTCTCCGGGAACACCACGTCCGAACAGGAGTAGTACGTGTCCGGTGTGCTGCTGTTCTGCCAGACCGTGTAGAGCACGTGACGCCCCGACCGGTCCGCGGGCAGGGTCACCCGGAACCGGTAGGCACCGTCCGTCAGGGCCGGCTCCGCCACCTCGGCGAACGGCCGCTCCGGGAGGTCGGACCAGGTGAGCGGCTTCGCCGGGTCGTAACCGGGCTTCGTCAGATACATGCGGAACGTGCCGGTGTGCGGGATCGTCGAGACATACGTCATCGGCAGCGCCGCGCCGCGTCCCACCCGGGTCGCCGGCCAGTCGGCGCGGGCCAGGTCCAGGCCCCGGTAGGCGGGCAGACCCCCGCTGCACAGCCGCCCGTCCGGGATCCGCCGCCGGTCCCG
>NZ_NEUB01000986.1 GCF_002910825.1 Streptomyces sp. SM1
CTTGCGGTGGACAACGGCGTCATCCTCGGCACCCCCTGACCCTGCTGTCCTCGGCCTCAGGCCCGCAGTGTGGCCGCGAAGTGCTCGCGCAGCATGCCGATCACGTCGTCCGGGCGGTCGCTCGGATAGAAGTGGCCGCCGGGGAAGACCTTGAGGTCGAAGGCGGCCGTGGTGCGGGCGCGCCAGGCGGCGGCTTCGGGCAGCGGCGTCCAAGGGTCCTGGTCCCCCGTCAGGGCGGTGACCGGGCAGGTGACGGCGGAGCCGTGGTCGGCCCGGTAGGCCTGGAGCGCCCGGTAGTCGCCGCGCAGCGCGGGCAGCACCATGCCCAGCAGTTCCTCGTCCTCCAGGAGGCGCGCGTCGGTGCCGCTCATGGCCCTGACCTCGGCGATGATGCCGTCGTCGTCGAGCGGGCGGGACGGTTCCGGGCCGTCGGCGGCGGGGCCCGGGCGGCCTGAGACGAAGAGGTGGTCGACGCGGCCGCCCGCCCGCTCGATCCGCCTGGCCACCTCGAAGGCGACGAGCGCGCCCATGCTGTGCCCGAAGAGGGTGAGGGGGAGGTCGTGCCAGCGGTCCAGCGCCCCGGCCACCTCGTCGGCCATGAGGTGCAGGTCCTCGGCGGCGCGTTCCGCCCGGCGGTCCTGCCGTCCGGGGTACTGCACGGCCAGCAGGTCGACCGTGTCGCGCAGTTCGGCGGAGACCGGGAAATAGAAACTCGCCGAGCCGCCGGCATGCGGAAAGCAGACCAGCCGCCGGGTGGCCGTCGGCGAGGGATGGAAGCGGCGGCACCACAGGTCGCTGTCCAGAGAGAGGGAAGTCATGTCGGTCTTTCATTCCTTTCTCGAAATCCGCTCGATGTCGGTGGACGGGGTGAGGCGATCATGCGCAACATCATCCGCACCGGCTGGTGCGCGCTAATGCCGGGTGCGGTGATCGGCAGGCCACGGGCACCGCATATCGCACCATGCCATGCCAGTTGGAAAGTCAGCAAGGGCGCACTCTCGGACACCGGCCCGCCCACAGGCCGGGTTCAATTCCGGCTATTTCCGCGGTGAATGGCGGGATCGATGCGGTACGGAGCAGTCCTGTGGGATTTACTGGGCGCCGACTCAGCAGCAACGGTCCGGCCGGGCCGCGCGCCGGGGATCCGGCCGAGGAGGCGAGGAACACCTCATGGCAAGGCTGTACGCCGTCAGCGACCTCCACGTGGCCCATCCGGAGAACAGAGCGATCGTCGAGGGACTCTTCCCCGTCGACGAGGAGGACTGGCTGCTGCTGGCCGGGGACGTGGGCGAGCTGGCCGCGGACGTGGAGTGGGTACTGCGGCTGCTGGCCGACCGGTTCTCGACGGTGGTGTGGGTGCCGGGCAACCACGAGCTGTGGACCCATCCGTCGGACCCGGTGCGGCTGCGCGGCGAGTACCGGTACCGGTATCTGGTGGACCTGTGCCCGAGCCTGGGCATCCGTACGCCGAGGACCCGCACCCGGTCTGGACCGGGCCGGGTGGGCCGGTGACGATCGCGCCGCTGTTCCTGCTGTACGACTACAGCTTCCTGCCGCCCGGGGTGGCGGACGCGGGGGCCGCGCTGGCACTGGCCGAGACCGCCGGGGTGGTGTGCAGCGACGAGTTCCTGCTGCACCCGGACCCGTACCCGACGCGGGCCGACTGGTGCCTGGCGCGGGTCGCCGCCACCGAGGCGCGCCTGGCCGCCTGCGACCCCGCGATGCCGACGCTGCTGGTGAACCACTTCCCGCTGATCAGGAAGCCGACGGAGGTGCTGCGGCACCAAGAGTTCGCGCTGTGGTGCGGGACTGCGGCGAGCGCGGACTGGCCGGTGCGCTACCGGGCGTCGGCCGTGGTCTACGGGCACCTGCACATTCCGCGGACCATCCACGCGGACGGGGTCCGGCACCAGGAAGTGCCCCTCGGCTACCCGCGCGAGTGGCAGCACTGGGGCAAGCCGGACCCGCTGCTGCGCGAGGTCTTCCCCGCCGGGGGGCGGCCGTGACGGGCCCGCGCACGCCAGCACGATCCGCGCGCGCAGGGGCAGTGCCTGGGCCGACGACGCCCGCCGCGTCCACCGTTCCAACACCGCCCGCTCGTCATCAGACAACAACAACGGTTCCAGCTTCGGGCCCCGGCGAGGAACTGACGCACCAGCAGCAGAAGTCACACACCAAATAACGATCAACTACTGGCGCAGCACACCAGTAGGACTCCGTTACGTCTGCCTCTCGGTCCTGTTTGGGGGAATGCTGCGGGTGTGGACGAACATGAAGTGAACCGGGCTCGGGCGAAGTTGGGGTTACTCGTGGCGGATGCGCTCGCTTCGGTGCCGCGCAAGGATCAGCGGGCGAAGGGCGACTGTTATCTGCGGGGGCTGATGCTGGACGGGCGCCGCAAGTCGATCCAGCCGATGGCGGAGCGGCTGCCGGACGGCAACGAGCAGAACCTGCAGCAGTTCGTGAACCAGTCGACCTGGGATCCGGTGCCGGTGCGGCGGCGAATCGCGCAGCGGAGGGCGCCCCAGGTCGGCCCGGATGCCTGGGCGGTCGATGACGTGTCGTTCCCCAAGGACGGGAAGATGTCGGTGGCGTTCGCCCCCCCATTACTGCGGAGCGCTGGGCAAGCAGGCCAACTGTCGGGTCGCGGTGAGTGTGCACGCGGTCTCCGACACCGCGTCGTGTCCGCTGCAGTGGCACCTGTTCGTGCCGCAGGAGTGGGCGCAGGATCCGGTCCGCCGGCGCAAGACCGAAATCCCGGAGGAGATCGGGCACCGGGAGAAGTGGCGCCCGGCCCTGGACACCGTTGATGAACTGGTGGAATGGCAGGGCCCCTTGCATGATCGCGTTCTGTCCGGGTTCATCCGGTGATGCCGAGGGCGGTCAGGGGTCTGCGGCAGTCGCGGGTGTTGTGGCGCAGGACGGCTGCGATGTCGTCACGCAGCGCACCGACTCCACCCACTTCCTGTCCGCCGCACGGGAGTTGACCCGCTTGGAGCTGGTGACCGAGGCGGTCCGCGCCGTGCTGGAAGAGGTGGCCCGCGACGCGCCAGAGGTGCTAGATGAGCTGGTCACCGCCGAATGGGCCCAACGCTACGGCCGGCCGGTTCGCCTGTGCTCCCAGCCCGGCCACCCCGCCGCCCGCCAGGAGCAGGTGGGCAACGACGCCCGCGAACTGCTGCAACGCCTTGACGCCCGGTTCCCCGGCGGCGCTCCGGCGCAGGCGAAGGTGCTCCGAACGATCCTGGTGCAGCACGTCCTGGTGGATGCCAAGGGGCGGTTCAGGCCGCGCACGATGCGCGACGGCAGGCCACCCTCCCGGATTCAGATCGAGTCGCCGTATGAGACCGAGGCGCGCTGGACGCGCCGCGGCGACACCCGCTGGACCGGCTACCTCGCGCACGTGACCGAGACCTGCGACGACAAGCGGATCAACGTCATCACCGACGTGGCCACCGCCGTCTCCAGCGCGGACAGTCAGGCGCTGCCCGGCATCCACGCCCGCCTCAGGCGGCTGCGCCTGCTGCCGGACCGGCACCTGGTCGACGGCGGCTACACCTCCGTGGCCGGCCTGGACGCCGCCGCCCGCCTGCATCGCGTCACTCTGATCGGGCCGCTTCCGCCCAGCACCACCCCGCAGCACCACCCCGCAGCACCGGGCCAACGACGGATTCGGCCGGGAGAATTTCATCATCGGCTTCGACCAGCGCGAGGTGACCTGCCCCAACGGGCAGGTCAGCGCCAACTGGCAGGACCTCCCGGTGGCCGAGCCGACCAAGGTCGCAGTCCGGTTCGACGCCCGCCAGTGCGGCCGCTGCCCCGAGCGGGCCAAGTGCACTCCAGGCCCATTTCGCAGCCTGTACTTTCCCACCCACCGCCTGCACGAACTCCAAACCAAAAACCGCGCCGACCAGCAGGATGCGGACTGGCGCCGACTCTACGGGCGACACTCGGGGGCCGAGGGCACCATCGAGGAAGTCGCGGACGGCCACCGCGGACACCGGTGCCGCTACCGCGGCCTGGCCAAGACGCACGTCCAGCACGTCCCAACCGCACTCGCGATCAACGTCGAGCGGCTGAGCCTTCAAGAACCCGACGACGGCTCGTACCGGCCCCGTCCTCAAGATTCCCGACAGAGTCCCCCTCAGTGAGGAAGAACCGTCCGCTGCGCCGCATCGTGCTGGCAAGCGCCGCGACCGTGTCCGGCATGGTGCTGCTGCCGTCCCTGAAGCCGCACACGACGCCGGCCGTCGCCGCGCTCGCGTCCGCTCCGGCGCCGTCCGGCAGTTCGGGCACGTCCAGTGACGCAACCGGGTCGAGCGGGACAAGCGGGTCGAGCGGAGCGGCCACCGGCACCCGGAGCGGCACCGGGGACTCGGTCCAGCCCCGCTACGGCCCCGTCCAGGTCCGCGTCACGCTGGAGAACGGAAAACTCACCGGCGTCGCCGCGGTCACCTACCCCCAGGACAACCCCAGGGACCAGCAGATCAACAGCTACGCCGTCCCACGGCTGACCGGGGAGGCGCTCACCGCCCAGAGCGCCGACATCGACACGGTCTCCGGAGCCACGTACACCAGCGACGGCTACCGCCAGTCACTCCAGTCGGCGCTGGACTCCGCGGGCCGCTGACGCGCCGCGCCGTGCCAAGCCGTGCCGTGCCACGGGCTCGTGACACGGCTCAGTCGGTGAGGTCCACGCTCAGGTGGGAGATGAAGACCCACTCGCTGTCGATCTCGCGGCAGCCGTAGATCGCGTTCTACCGGTCGTGGAACTCGTCGCCCCCAGCTGCCGCAGACTCGTCCTGATCGTCGCGAGCCTGTCCCCGTAGAAGGTCACCACGCTGCTGTCGATCAGCGTCTTGTCCACGTCCGTCGACGAGCCGAACAAGGTGCTGTACAGCTCCGGTCAAGGACGCCGGCTACACCTCTCTGCGCGACACCCGTCGGGGAAGCCGACCCCGCGGCGCGATCAGGTCGTGCGCTTCAAACAGGCCTCGATCTCATCGGCGGCCCGAACGGCCCCGCCGGCCTCCCGGGTGAGCTGCTGTGCCTCGGCGACCCGCTCCCGCACGGCCGCGTCGCCGGCCACCGCGGTGATCGCGGCCCGCAGCAGGCGCACGTCGGCCTCCGCGGGCAGCAGCATCCGGCCCAGGCCCAGCTCGGCCATCCGTTCGGTGTTGGCCGCGACGTCCGGCCAGGTCGGCACCCCGACCATCGGGCAGCCGGCGTCCAGGGACTCCAACACGCCGCCCATGCCGCCGTGGGTGACCACCAGCCTGGCGTGCCGAAGCACCGCCAGGTGCGAGACCCAGCGGTGTACCTCGACATTGCCCGGCAGCGGACCGAGTCCGGCCGGGTCCGTTCCCTCGCCGACCGAGATGACGGCGTGCCAAGGCAACCCGGCGAAGGCCTCCACGCACAGCCGGAAGAGCTCCGGGTGCTTGTTGTGCACGGTGCCCATCGAGACCAGCGCCACCGGCAGACCGCCCGCCGGAGGCTGCCACTCCCCCAGGAAGGAACGGTCCGTAAGACACGGCCCGACGAAGACGAAGCGCTCGTCGAAGCTCTCGCCGTACGGCTGGAAGAAGCGCGGCACATGGACGAGGTTGAGGTCCTCGGTGCGCATCAGGAACTCATGCGCCGGCTCGTCGATGCCGTGCGAAGCAAGCAACTGCGCCATCCGGACCCCGAACTCGACCACCACCTCCTCGGTGAGCGGGACCGCGCCGTCCGCCTCCATCATCTTCTGCACGAAGGAGTAGGTGTCGTTGGAGGCGAAGAACGGGGTCGACTGGACGGCCGGAAGCTCCCAGGTGTCGGCCAGTATGCGGCCGGCTTGGAAGGCCACGGCGTCGTAGACCACCACATCGGGCCTGGCGTCGGCGAACTGCTCGCGCACCGCGTGCAGGATGGCGATGTTCTCGTCCAGGAAGATCAGCGGGGCGCGCCCGTTCTCGGGATCGCCCACACTGTCCAGGGGCTGAGTGGATTCGTAGCGCAGATGCTCGGCGCCGACCTCGGCCAGGGCCTGGGCGAAGTCGTCGACGGCCGCGTAGGTGACCCGGTGGCCACGGCGTACCAGTTCGCCGACGATCGCCAGGGTGGGGAAGACATGGCCGCGGGCCGGGATGTTGACCATCAGGATATGGCTCACTGCTACTCCGTCGGGGAGAAGGGACCGGGAAGGGGACCACGCGGCTCAGCGCGGGTTTCAGGGCGTGTCTGGCAGATAGCGGCGTCCGCCCGGGGGCGGGCCCGACCGCTGGGGGCACCTCCCGGCGGTAGCTGGGGGAGCGCGCGTGCCAGGCGCCCGGGGCCAGGCGGGATGTGTCGGACACGGCCTAGTCCGGGTCGGCCTCCGGCTGCGGCTCGGCGGCCCACTGGGCGCCTGCGATCTCCTCGGCACTCAACCGCCGGCGCGGGATCCAGACGGGGACCGTGCCCTCCTCGTTGCGGCCTTTGTCGAGGATCGCCAGGTTGTGGTAGAAGTGCGCACCGGCCAGTGTCCGGTCGGCCTCTCCCGCGCGGCGCGCGGCCGGCGGCTCGTGCTCCTCGTGGTTGAGGCCGTCGAGCAACTGCTTGAGGAACCCCATGCTGGTGGTCGGGTCGCTGAGCCGCTGTGAACTGCCGTCGAAGCCCGGCCAGTAGGAAGTCTGTAAGTCCTCGATCACATAGAGCCCACCCGGTACGACGTGCGGGAAGAGCGCGCCGAAGGCGGTGATGACGTCCGGGCAGTAGTGGCTGCCGTCGTCGATGACGATGTCGATCGGCCCGATCCGCTCGGCCAGTGCGGTGAGGAAGGCTGGGTCGGCCTGGTCGCCCTGGACGGTGTGGATCCGCTGCTCACGCATCGCCGTCTTGTCGTAGACGTCGACCCCGTAGACGAGGCCCCGCCGGAAGAAGCGCTTCCACATCCGCAGCGAACCACCGCCCGCCGCCGGGTCGGCATAGCCGCCGATACCCAGCTCCAGGACGGTGAGCGGCCGGTCCCGCAAAGGGGCGAAGTGCCGGGCGTAGTGGTCGGTGTAGTAGTGCAGCCCCCACTTGTCCGAACCGTAACGCAGCGACAACTCGGCCAGGTCGAGTGGCTGTTCCGCCAACCCGCGGAGCAACTGCTGGACGACCGGGAAGGCCGCCATCGCGGGCAACACACGAGCCGGGTCCTCGATGCCGTGCCACTTGATCCGGGGCGTGCGGTGGCCAGCGGTGTGCCGGGCGCCGAAGACTGCGCGGGCCAGGTCGAGCAGGTCCAACTCGACGCTGGCACTGGGCGCGTCGGCCGGCCCGGTGCGGTGCTCGGCCTTGGGCCCGGCCAGCAGGTGGTGCTGGAGCACCACGCCGTCGAAGGCGAGCTCGAACTGCACTGCCATCGGTGCGGCGAGTTGCTCGCTCAGGTCGGCCCTGCTGGCCAGCTCGTCCACCAGGTCGGCGGCCGTCAGCTCGGCGCCCGCCGACCTGATCACCGCCGCGAGCTGCTCCTCGGGCCCGTCCGCCGCCAGGATCAGGGCGTGGATCCGACGCAGGTTGTCCTCGTGCGAGCCATGGTGCTGCGAGCTGTTCATGTGCCGGCCGTTCTCGTGCTCTCCGGTGAGGGCGGTCATGCGTTGGCCTTTCCACGAGGGGTCGTCTCCGGGGTGATCTTCCGTGCGGATCTCGGATCGCAGTGCACTTCGGCAGCGTTCGCCCAGGTCCACGACTGGTACTGCATCCGCAGGACCATGGGCGGGGTCGGCTCGGGCTATGACTGCGAGGATGATCAGGTGCCGCTTCGGGCGGTGGCCCGATCCGAGCTGTGAATGGCGTTGCTGCCTCGGTGTTGATCTGTCGGCGACTGGAGCGGTACTCGCTGCCGCCAGGGGTCCGTACGGTCTTCCTGTCGCAGGATCTTCCTGGTTTGGCTGTTGACGCCTCCTGCGCTGCCGTTGTGGTGGGGCAGGGTGACACCGGCATTCACGGCGGCGCGGTCGAGTTCGAGGCCGTTGCGGAAGCTGTGCGGGTGGGGCAGGTCGGCGGTGCGGACCGTGGTGACCCACTGGGTGTGCTTGTTGTTGTCGTTGGCCTGAGCCGACGTCAGGAGTGCGGCGAACTCGCCGGTGGGTCGGGCGAGGGCGGTCATCTCCGAGCAGGTGTCGGTGAGGAGGCCGAGCAGGTGTCGGTGAGGAGGCCGAGCAGGTCGGTGTCCCTGGTCCGCGGGGTGTTCGGGGTGGGTGAGCAGGAGCCGGGCGGGGCTGCGGGCGGTTGTCACGGGGCGGTCGCCTTCGGCGCGGCCCTGGTGGAGGTGGCGGACCAGCAGGTTGGCGCTGCCGGTGCAGCCCAGTGTGCTGCTCTCGTGAAGGGGGTGGGTGACGGGGCCGGCCGGGTTGTCGGACCGACGCCGGCGCGGGTGGCCGGCCGTCGCGCGACCTGGACGTCCGGGTCGGCGCGGGTGGCGGCGGTCACGACAGTGCCGTGGCACCGGTGAGGATGACGCCCAGGCCGTGCGGCTCGGTTCCGACGCTTCCGCCGAGCAGGTACCCCACACTCATGACAGCTCCCGGGAATTGTGTGAAATGAGGGAACGGTGCGGCCCAACCGTAGTGCAGTGGAAACCTCTCTACCAGCACAATGCCGCAGAATCCGTCCTTAGACCGGATGATCGGGTACCCGTCTCGTGGCGCGATATCGATACGCTATTCCGGTCTGGGAAAATCCGCCGGACGCATATCGCCGGAGGGTTCCCTCCGCCCTTCGGGATGGATATTACGGAGGATGATCCGGAAGCGCACAGCCCGCATCCTCTCCCTACGGCTCAATGAATTCCGGGAGGACGCGGGGTGGCCATGTCCCGACGCTCAGCACACCGAGGGAGTGTGCCCGGGAGACCAGAGCCGCCCGGTTTAACCACCTGGAAATGACGCAGCATCAAACCTATGCGGTATTCGACTCCCTGTCGGCTCAGAAAGCGACGCCGCCAGCCGGACGGTCGAGGTGCCGAACGCGACGCCTTCCAGAGTGCGGTCGTCCAGGGCGGTCAGCCGCCCGATTCCCGCGTCGTCGGGAGGCCCCCCGTCCGCCGGACCGGCGTCGGCGGCGCGCCCGGTCCGCGGCGGCCCGTGCGCGGGCAGGATGCCGCCGGCGGTGGATATCGGTGTCACCCTCGGCACCCTCCTGTTGTCCCCTCGTCGTCAAGCGGGTGCGACGGCTCCGGCCGGTCCGTGGCAGGGCCCCGGCGGCCGGACACGAAGAGGTGGTCGACCCGGCCGCCCGCCCGCTCGATCCGCCTGGCCACCTCGAAGGCGACGAGCGC
>NZ_NEUB01000987.1 GCF_002910825.1 Streptomyces sp. SM1
GTCTGCCACGGCGTTCCCGGGCCGGGCACCGAGGTGGCGCCCACCGCGACACAGCCGGCCGTGAGCAACGGGCCCGCCGTACGCAGTCCGTGGCGTCCCTTGACCGCGATCGGCACTCCGGCCAGCGGCAGCCGCTCCCCGGCGGCGACGCGCGCGTCCACCTCGTCCGCCCGCCGCAGCGCCTCCCCGCCCCACACCTCGAGGAAGGCGCACAGCACCGGGTCGGCCCGTTCGATCCGTTCCAGCGCCTCCGCGACCACCTCCACGGCCCGGAGCGCGCCCCCGCGCACGGCGGAGGCGATCTCCTTGACGCCGTACGCGTTCAGCGCATCGCACCCGTCAGCCGGGCAGGGGTCTCCGTGCCGTGCGGCGGCCGGCCGGCCAGGTCACCCACGCGCCACTCGGGCACCCACGGCACCCGGTACACGTCGATCACCGGCTCGATGAGCCGGATCCGGCGGGCGAGGGGGCGCGGCAGCCGCCCCGGCGCGTCCGCCACCAGGACGACGGCCTCCAGGTCGAGTCCCCGGGGAGCCTCCCCGCTCCGGAACGCCTCCACGGCCGGAACCACGCGATCCAGTCCGGCCGCGTGCGTCCGGGCGACGAACAGGACCGACCGCGGACCGCAGGCTCCGGGCCAGGCACGTCCGCTGTCATGACCGCCGTAGACAGCGGCGAGCGTGGAGACGCCGGCACCGCCGTGCAGGCCGACCCAGGAGAAGCGCCGTGCCGTCGCGTGCGCGGGGGCGTGCTCGGGCGGGGCCACCTCCGCGTCCGGTGACGGCACCGGCCCTCGGATCCAGATCTCCGGTCCCTGTCGCATCGCTGTCCGCATGCCCTTCTCCTGCTCGCCACCTCGATCCTCATGCGGCCGAACGGGTGGTGGACCGGGGCCGACGGCCGTTGGGACGAGCCTGTGACAACGCGGTGACGTGAGAAGCGCGGGCGAGCGGACAGACTCGACGGTAGGTGTACGACCCGAATGAGGGAACGATGTCGCGACTCAGCCGCGAGAAGAAGCGGGAACAGCAGCAGACCGCGCAGCCGGCGAACCGCGCGGCGGCACCGATCGACGTCCATGTCCCCGCCGGAGCCGGAGCCGGAGCCGGAGCCGGAGCCGGAGCCGGAGCCGGAGCCGGAGCCGGAGCCGGAGCACGAGCGGCGTCGGTCGACGGGGTGTCGGTGGTCGCGGGTCCCGGCGAGGAGATCCAGCACGCGGTGCTGGCCCGCCTGCACCGCATCGCCATCGCCTCCGGGGCCGCCGTCCTCGCCGTCGTGCGCGACGAACGCATCGGCTACGTCGTCCCGCTCCAGGTCGAACCGGACGGCTCCAGCCGGTTCACGGCACAACCGGACCGGCTGAGCACGGTGCCGCCGGAGCGGGAACCGGCGGCGGACGCGCCGGGGCCCGAGCGGGAGCCCGACGAGGACCGGCCGACCCACCTCCTGCGCCCCGTTCCGGAACCGCAGGCACCGGCGGACCCGGCCCGAGCGGGGGACGCCACCCCGACCGTCGGGCTGCGCCCGGTCTCCGCGGCGGAGCCTTCCCCGGACGTCGTACCGACCTTCGTGCTGCGATCCGTACCCGAGCCGGTGGAGGGCACCCCGCCCGGCACCGTCGCGCCGCCCACGGGCGCGTTCGGCCCGCCCCCGTCCATGGACGCCGGACCGCGGCAGCCCGCGGAGCCGTCCACCGGGCCGGGCCTTCCGCCGTCCTCCGGGCCCACGCCGCTGCCGTCCTCCGGGCCCACGTCCCGGCCGTCCCGGCCGCTGCCCTCCGCAGCCACTCCGGGGTCCGATCTCGCGTTCGACCCCGACCCCGAGCCCACCCCGCCCCGCGGTTTCGACGCCGTGGCGGAGGCGGTACTCGGCGACGAGCCCCTCACCACCTCCGGCTCGTACCACCTCGCCGAGCCCATGTCCCGGGTCAACGAGGCCGTCCGCTCCGGCCGGATCGACACCGCCGCCCACCTGGCCGAGGAGACCGTGGAGCGGGCGTCGGCCACCCTGGGCCCGGAGCACCCGGAGGTGCTCCGCCTGCGTGAACTCACCGCGTACATCGCCTACCTGGCCGGTGAGCCGCTGCGCGCCTTCCGGCTCTCCCTCGACCTGGCCCTGATCTGTCGCCGGACAACGGATCCGGAGGCGGCCTACGGCAACGTCCGCAGTGCCGCCACCGCATGGCGAGCGGTGCGCGACCCGCTGCTCGGCCTGGAGCTCGGCCACGAGCTGATCGCGCTGTGGACCGAGCTCGCCACCGAGGGCGGCGCCGCCGCCGACGAGATCGAGGAACTGGAGTCCGCCCGCGCCCGCATGGGCCGCCTGACCGGGCGGGCCCGCACGCGACAGCCCTGAGCCCGCGCCGGCGTCCTCGCCGCAGTCAGTGCAGGCAGAACTCGTTCCCTTCCGGGTCGGTCATCACTATCCACCCCCCGGAAGGCTCCTCCACCCGCCGCAGCACACGCGCCCCGAGATCCTCCAGCCGCGCGAGCTCCTCCTCGCGGCGGCCCTCACCGGGATGCAGATCGAGGTGCAGCCGGTTCTTGACCGTCTTCGGTTCGGGGACGCGCTGGAACAGCAGCCGCCGCCCGCGGCCGGTGCCGCTCTCCTCGTCGTAGGGGTCGTCCGGGTGTCGTACCGCCACCAGGTCGCGCCAGGCCCGGCGTCCGTGGGACTCCACGACGAGTTCGGCCGGCACGGCTCCCGCGTCGAGCAGGTTCCCGATGAGGGCGCTGTTGTCCTCGACCACGTACCGCAGGGCGGCGGCCCAGAAGTCGGCCTGTGCGTGCGGGTCGGCCGTGTCGATGACGACCTTCCAGTGCACGGGCGTGGCCGGAGTGGGTGTCTGCGTCATGCGATCAGTTATAGGGCCTTGCACTGACATCGACGCCGATATCCGCTCTCCGGCGGGACGCCGGGCCCCGACCGCTCCGGCCGATCGCACCGCCCTGGCCGCCCCGAACCGGTTCTTCCGCCTGCCCGGTTCCACGGCCCGGGTTCTACGGCCTGGCCTTCAGCACGTCCGGCTCCGGAGCGGTGGGCACGCCCTCCGGGCCGCGCTCCGCGTGCCTCGCCCGGTCCGCGGCGAGCGTGCGGGCGGTCCGGCGGGCGGTGCGCAGCGCGTCCCAGGTGAGCACGGCGAGCGCCAGCCACACCAGCGCGAAGCCGGCCCAGCGCTCGGGCGGCATGGCCTCCTTGAAGTAGAGGACGCCGAGCAGGAACTGGAGGACCGGGGTCATGTACTGCAGCAGCCCCAGCGTGGACAGGGGCACCCGTATGGCGGCCGCGCCGAAGCAGGCCAGGGGGAGCGCGGTGACGATCCCGGCGGCGACGAGCAGCAGCGCGTGTCCCGCCCCCTCCGCGCCGAAGGTGCCGTCGCCGCGGGTGCTCAGCCACACCAGATAGACGAGCGCGGGCAGGAACTGGATCGCGCTCTCGGCCGCCAGGGACTCGACGCCGCCGAGGTTGACCTTCTTCTTCACCAGCCCGTAGGTGGCGAAGGAGAGGGCGAGGCAGAGCGAGATCCACGGCGGCTGGCCGTAGCCGACGGTGAGGACGACCACCGCCGTGGCGCCGACCCCGACCGCCGCCCACTGTGCGGGCCGCAGGCGCTCCTTCAGCAGCAGTACACCCATCGCGATGGTGACCAGCGGGTTGATGAAGTAGCCGAGGGAGGCCTCGACGACGTGCCCGGAGTTGACCGCCCAGATGTAGACGCCCCAGTTCACGGTGATGACCGCCGCCGCGACCGTGACCAGCGCCAGCCTGCGCGGCTGCCGCAGCAGCTCGCCGAGCCAGGCCCAGCGGCGTACGAGGAGCAGGGCGGCGGCCACGAAGAACAGCGACCAGACCATCCGGTGGGCCAGGATCTCCACGGCCCCCGCGGGCTTGAGCAGGGGCCAGAACAGTGGCACCAGCCCCCACATGCCGTACGCCGCGAAGCCGTTCAGCAGTCCTGTGCGCCGCTCTGCGGCCGGCTTCCCGGTCACGGGTCCTCCTTCGTGCCTGACGCGTGCCCTGTCTTCCGCGGCACTCACCGAACGCGCGCGATGTCCGTCGACGACGGTAACGCCGGAGAGCCCTGCGTGTCATGTCCGTATCGCAATACGGTCATGACACGCGGGGGTCGAAGGCGGCCGGCGGTCCGGGCGGCGTCCGGGTCAGCCCTTGAGGGCGGCGGCGACGGCCTCGGCGATCGGGGTGGCCGGGCGCCCGGCCAGCCGGGACAGGTCGCCGCTGTCGACCACGAGCTCACCCTTCTCGATCGAGACGTCGAGGCCCGCCAGTACGGCGGCCATCGGCCCGGGCACCCCGGCGCCGGCCAGGATGCCGGTGAGCGCCTCGGGCGTGACCGCGTTGTAGACGATCTCCCTGCCGGTCTGCCGGCTCAGCTCGGCCGCGTACTCGGCGAAGCTCCACGCCTCGTCGCCGCCCAGCTCGTACGTCTTGTTCTCGTGTCCCTCGCCGGTCAGTACGGCGACGGCGGCGGCCGCGTAGTCGGCCCGCGAGGCGGAGGAGATCCGGCCCTCGCCGGCGGCGGCGAGGACCGCGTCGTGCTCCAGCACCGGGGCGAGGTTCTCGGTGTAGTTCTCGTGGTACCAGCCGTTGCGCAGCAGCGTGTACGGCACGCCCGAGCCCAGCAGTGCCTCCTCCGTGCCGCGGTGGTCGTCGGCGAGCGCGGCGGTCAGGGAGCCCGGGGCGCTCGTGTACGCGAGCAGGGCGACACCGGCGGCCTTCGCGGCGTCGATGACGACCCGGTGCTGCCCCACCCTGCCCTTGTCGAACTCGTTGCCGGAGATCAGCAGCACCTTGTCGCCGGCCGCGAACAGGCCGTCGAACGTCGCGGGGTCGTTGTAGTCGGCGACCGCGATCCGCACCCCGCGCCCGGCGAGGTCCGCCGCCTTCGCGGCGCTGCGGACGACGGCGGTGACCTGCTCGGCCGGAACCCTGTCCAGCAGCTGTTCCACGACGTGACGGCCGAGGTGTCCGGTGGCCCCGGTGACGACGATGCTCATGATGTGAGGGCTCCTCGGTGAAGGCGGGGGTGGCGGTGGAGGTGGAGACGCCTATGTGCTAACCATAAATGCTGCGCTAACTTTTGGAAAGTGCCAGAGGGATCCGGCCCCCCGTCGGGCCACGTCCACGGGCACGGATACGGGCACGGGCACGGGCACGGATACGGGCACGGGGAGGGCCCCGGCATCCTCGGATGCCGGGGCCCTCCCCGTGCCCGTGCGGTTCCGTACGCTCAGCCCACGACGGTCCAGGTGTCGCCGCCGGCCAGCAGCGCGCCGAGGTCCCCCTTGCCGTTCTGCTCGACGGCGGTGTCGAGCTGGTCGGCCATGAGGGTGTCGTAGACCGGCCGGTCGACCGAGCGCAGGACGCCGATCGGGGTGTGGTGCAGCGTGTCGGGATCCGCGAGCCGGGACAGGGCGAACGCGGTGGTCGGGGACGCGGAGTGGGCGTCGTGCACGAGGATGTCCGCCTCGTTCTCCGGTGTCACGGTGACCACCGCCAGGTCGCCGGTGGCACGGTCGCGCACGACGCCCTTGGAGCCGTCGGTCCCGAAGCGGATCGGCTGCCCGTGCTCCAGCCGGATCACCGCCTCCTCGGCCTGCTGACGGTCCTTGAGCACCTCGAAGGCGCCGTCGTTGAAGATGTTGCAGTTCTGGTAGATCTCCACCAGCGCCGTGCCCGGGTGGTCGGCGGCCTGGCGCAGCACCTCGGTGAGGTGCTTGCGGTCCGAGTCCACCGTGCGGGCCACGAACGACGCCTCCGCGCCGATCGCCAGCGACACCGGGTTGAAGGGCGCGTCGAGCGAACCCATCGGCGTCGACTTGGTGATCTTCCCGACCTCGGAGGTGGGGGAGTACTGGCCCTTGGTCAGGCCGTAGATGCGGTTGTTGAACAGCAGGATCTTCAGATTGACGTTGCGGCGCAGGGCGTGGATGAGGTGGTTGCCGCCGATGGACAGCGCGTCGCCGTCACCCGTCACCACCCACACGCTCAGATCGCGGCGGGAGGACGCGAGGCCGGTCGCGATGGCCGGGGCACGGCCGTGGATGGAGTGCATCCCGTAGGTGTTCATGTAGTACGGGAAGCGGGAGGAGCAGCCGATGCCGGAGACGAAGACGATGTTCTCCTTCGCCAGGCCCAGCTGCGGCATGAATCCCTGCACGGCGGCGAGCACGGCGTAGTCACCGCAGCCGGGGCACCAGCGCACTTCCTGATCGGACTTGAAGTCCTTCATGGACTGCTTGCCCTCGGCCTTGGGCACGAGCTGGAGCAGCGTGTTGGCGTCAGTCATCGATGGCCTCCTTCAGCGCCGTGGCGAGCTGCTCCGCCTTGAACGGCATACCGTTGACCTGGTTGTACGACTCCGCGTTCACCAGGTACTTCGCCCGGACGAGGGTGGCGAGCTGTCCCAGGTTCATCTCCGGGACCACTACCCTGTCGTACTGCCCGAGAACCGTTCCGAGGTTGCGCGGGAAGGGGTTCAGGTGCCGCAGATGCGCCTGGGCGACGGACTCCCCGGCGTTCCGCAGCCGCCGCACGGCCGCCGTGATCGGCCCGTACGTCGAACCCCAGCCGAGCACCAGCACCCGCGCGTCGCCGTCCGGGTCGTCGACCTCCAGGTCGGGTACGTCGATGCCGTCGATCTTGGCCTGCCGGGTGCGGACCATGAAGTCGTGGTTGGCCGGGTCGTAGGAGATGTTGCCCGTGCCGTCCTGCTTCTCGATGCCGCCGATCCGGTGCTCCAGACCCGGCGTGCCCGGGACCGCCCACGGACGGGCCAGGGTCTGCGGATCACGCTTGTACGGCCAGAACACCTCGGTACCGTCGTCCAGGGCGTGGTTCGGACCCTGGGCGAACTGCACCCTCAGGTCGGGCAGCTCCTCCAGGTCGGGGATCCGCCACGGCTCCGAGCCGTTGGCCAGATAGCCGTCGGACAGCAGGAACACCGGGGTGCGGTAGGCCAGCGCGATCCGGGCCGCCTCCAGGGCGGCGTCGAAGCAGTCGGCCGGGGTGCGCGGCGCGACGACCGGGACCGGTGCCTCGCCGTTGCGCCCGTACATCGCCTGCAGCAGGTCCGCCTGCTCCGTCTTGGTCGGAAGACCGGTGGACGGGCCGCCGCGCTGGATGTCCACGATCAGCAGCGGCAGCTCCAGCGACACCGCGAGGCCGATCGTCTCCGACTTCAGCGCCACACCCGGACCGGACGTCGTCGTCACCGCGAGCGAACCCCCGAAGGCCGCCCCCAGCGCCGCCCCGATACCGGCGATCTCGTCCTCCGCCTGGAAGGTCCGCACACCGAAGTTCTTGTGCCGGCTCAGTTCGTGCAGGATGTCGGAGGCCGGGGTGATCGGATACGAGCCCAGGAACAGCGGCAGGTCCGCCTGCCGGGACGCGGCGACCAGTCCGTAGGACAGGGCCAGGTTCCCGGAGATGTTGCGGTAGACACCGGCGGGGAACGCCTTCGCCGCCGGGGCCACCTCGTAGGAGACCGCGAAGTCCTCGGTGGTCTCACCGAAGTTCCAGCCCGCCCGGTAGGCCGCGATGTTGGCCGCCGCGATGTCGGGCTTCTTCGCGAACTTCGTCCGGAGGAACTTCTCCGTACCCTCCGTCGGCCGGTGGTACATCCAGCTCAGCAGACCGAGCGCGAACATGTTCTTGCTGCGCTCGGCCTCCTTGCGGGTGAGGTCGAACTCCTTCAGCGCCTCCACGGTCAGCGTGGTCAGCGGCACCGGATGCAGGTGGTACCCGTCCAGCGAGCCGTCCTCCAGGGGACTGGCCGCGTAGCCGACCTTCTGCATCGCCCGCTTGGTGAATTCGTCCGTGTTGACGATGATCTCCGCGCCGCGCGGCAGGTCGCCGATGTTGGCCTTGAGCGCGGCGGGGTTCATCGCCACCAGCACGTTGGGGGCGTCGCCGGGGGTGAGGATGTCGTGGTCGGCGAAGTGGAGCTGGAAGGACGAGACACCCGGCAGGGTGCCGGCAGGGGCGCGGATCTCGGCCGGGAAGTTCGGCAGCGTGGAAAGATCGTTGCCGAAGGACGCGGTCTCCGAGGTGAAACGGTCACCGGTGAGCTGCATGCCGTCACCCGAATCCCCCGCGAACCTGATGATCACTCGGTCGAGGCGGCGGATGTCCTTCGCACCCGCCGCTTTGCGCTGCTCTCCTACGACTGCTCCGTCGGCCTGCTCCGCAGTGCTGCTGACCTGACTGGTCACTGAACTGGACCTCCTCGAGGCGGCTGTCCGGGACGGCCTTCCCGCAGGCCTTCCCCGCATAAACCCTACGTCCGTAAGGGTCGCCTTCCTTGGGTCATTCGCATGTTGGACACGACTTCGAGACGTCCTCGAGCGGAGGCGGGACGTCCCCCCCACCGGAGTTCTAGGAGCTGAGATAGGTGAGAACGGCAAGCACCCGCCGGTGGTCGCCGTCGCTCGGGGACAGCCCCAGCTTCAGGAAGATGTTGCTGACGTGCTTCTCCACGGCACCGTCGCTGACCACCAGCTGCCGCGCGATCGCCGAGTTCGTCCGCCCCTCGGCCATCAGCCCCAGAACCTCCCGCTCGCGCGGGGTGAGCCCCGCGAGCACGTCCTGCTTGCGGCTGCGCCCCAGCAGCTGCGCGACGACCTCCGGGTCCAGCGCCGTACCGCCCTCGGCCACCCGCACCACCGCGTCCACGAACTCTCGCACCTCGGCCACCCGGTCCTTCAGCAGATAGCCGACGCCTCGGCTGGAACCGGCCAGCAGCTCCGTGGCGTAGCGCTCCTCCACGTACTGCGACAGCACCAGCACCCCGACCCCCGGATGCGACTTGCGCAGCTGCACCGCGGCCCGCACTCCCTCGTCCGTGTGCGTCGGCGGCATCCGTACGTCCGCCACCACCACGTCCGGGAGCAGGTCCTGCCCGTCCAGCTCGGCGATGGTCTTGATCAGCGCCTCTCCGTCACCGACACCGGCCACGACGTCGTGCCCCCGGTCGGTCAGCAGCCGCGTCAGGCCCTCCCGCAGCAGCACCGAATCCTCGGCGATGACCACCCGCACCCTGTCCTCCACGTCCCTCGTCCCCCACACCCCTGCTCCGGTCCCGCCCTCCTGGCGGGCCCGGTCAACAGGTCCAGCATTCCAGCATCCGGTGGGGGACGGGCCGTGGCAACGTGATTGGGGGGTGTCGTCGGGGCCGCCGCCCGTCCGGCCGGGCCTGTCCCCCGGTCGGTTCCGCCCGGTCCGTGCGGTCCGTCCGGTATCGACCGGTTCAGCCGGTTCAGCCGGTTCAGCCGGTTCAGTGGCCCCAGGCGCTCCGAGCGGCACACAGGTCGGCGGGTGCGAGCCTCTNCACCCGCCGATCCCGGATCCCGGTTCCCGTCCCGATCCCGGATCCCGTCCGGGGTCTCAGCGCGTGGTCAGCGTGTCCGCTCCGCGCGCCACGGCAGCTCGGCGGTCACCCGGGTCGGGCCGCCGGCCGGCGAGTCCACCACCAGGATCCCGTCCACCGAGTTCAGCCGCTCCGCCAGACCCGACAGCCCGGAACCCCCGGAGGTGTCGGCGCCGCCCACCCCGTTGTCCACCACCTGGAGCATCAGCCGGTTCTCCGTCCGCCACACCTCCACGGCCGCCCAGGTCGCCCGGGAGTGCTTGCTGACGTTCTGCAGCAACTCCGAGGCCGTGAAGTAGGCGATGCCCTCGATGGCCGGCGCGGGGCGTTCCGTCAGGTCCACCTCCACCTGCACCGGCACCGTGCAGCGCGAGGCCACCGAGGACAGGGCGGCGTCCAGGCCCCGGTCGGTCAGCACCGCGGGATGGATACCGCGGGCCAGGTCCCGCAGCTCCTGCAGCGCCGTCTTCACCTCGCCGTGCGCCTCGTCCACCATCTGCGCCGCGACCTGCGGGTCCTCCCGCAGCTTCTCCTTCGCGAGACCCAGATCCATGGCCAGCGCCACCAGCCGGGCCTGCGCCCCGTCGTGCAGGTCGCGCTCGATGCGCCGCAGGTCCGCCGCCGCCGTGTCCACCACGACCCCGCGGTCCGACTCCAGCTCCACCACCCGCGTCGCCAGCCGGGAGGGCCCGAGCAGCCCGTGCACCATCACGCGGTCCACCGTCGTCAGCGCCCGGACGATCCACGGCGTGGCGAGCGTGAAGAGCAGACCCACCCCCGCGGTCACCGTGATCTCGAACGGGTTGTCCAGATAGATCCGGTGCCGGTCGTCGCCGTACAGCTGCAGGCCGTCCCGGCCGCCGTACATCGGGAAGACCCAGAACCACAGCGGATACGTCAGCAGCGACCAGCCCACCGACCAGAGCGTCACGGTGACGACGAAGGACAGCACCGCCCACGGCAGCTGCAGCACCGCGTACAGCAGGGACCGCCACGAGGCGCCGCTCTTGAGCACCACCCCCACCCACGCCATGACCCCCTGCCGCTTCACCCGCAGCGGCTCCGGCTCGCCCACCTCGAGCCCCAGCAGCCCCCGCGCCCGCGCCCGCTCCACCGACCCGAGACCGCGGCACCCGGCGAGCGCCGCCGCCAGCACGGGGACTCCCAGGAACGTCACCAGCAGGCCCGCGCCCAGCGACACCATGGTGACCGCGTAGGTGAACAGCAGAATGCTCATCGGCAGGCTCAGCAGCACATATCCCAGCTCGCGCCAGGTGCGCCCCTCGACCGGTGCCCGCAGCGCGGCCGGCAGCCGGGGCCGCCGTCGCTCGGCGTTCCCGGGATGACCGGGCTCCGCGGGGAGCCCGTAGCCCTGTCCGTACTCCGTGGCCATCGCTGTCGTCCTTCGTCTCGTCCGGAGGCTGTGCTGTCGTATCTCCAGACTGCTCCGCCGCAGGTCGGCGGACCATGGAGGCCGTCGCAGTCTTGGCCGGGGGGTTTTCCCTACCTATGGCCGCGGGCGGACGCCCCCTTGGCCGTCCGCGCCTGCGGGGCGAGGACACCGGAACGGTCCCGCCACGGCAGCTCCGCCGTCACCGCCGTCGGACCGCCCTCCGGCGAGTCCACGACGAACAGACCGTCCACCGCGCCCAGCCGGTCGGCGAGGCCCCGCATACCCGACCCGCCCTCCAGGCTCGCGCCCCCGCGCCCGTCGTCCCACACCTGCAGGAACAGCCGCCCCTCCGACTGCCACACGTCGACCGAGGCCGACCGGGCCCCGCTGTGCTTGCTGACGTTCTGCAGCAGCTCCGAGACCGTGAAGTAGGCGATGCCCTCGATGGCGGCGGCGGGACGCTCGTCCAGGTCGGCCGTCACCTTCACCGGTACCGTGCAGCGCGAGGCGACCGACGACAGGGCGGCGTCCAGGCCCCGGTCGGTCAGCACCGCGGGATGGATACCGCGGGCCAGGTCCCGCAGCTCCTGCAGCGCCAGTTTCACCTCGCCGTGCGCCTCCTCGACCATCGTGGCCGCGGCGTCCGGGTCCTCCAGCAGCTTCTCCTTGGCCAGGCCCAGCCCCATCGCCAGATTGACCAGCCGGGCCTGCGCCCCGTCGTGCAGATCGCGCTCGATGCGCCGCAGGTCCGCCGCCGCCGTGTCGACCACCACACCCCGGTCGGACTCCAGCTCCGCGATGCGCCGCTCCAGTTCGTCGGAGGGCGACAGCAGGCCGCGCACCATCGCCCGGTCGACGTTGGTCAGGGCCCGCGCGACGAACGGCAGCACCGGCCACAGCACGAACAGCCCGGTCAGCGCGACGGTGAAGGTGAGCACACCCCACGGCAGCCGTATCAGCTCGTACAGCACCGTGCGCCAGCCCACCGGGTCCCTCAGCGCCAGCCACAGACCCGGCCAGAACCCCCCGGCCCCGTGCGGCAGCGGGCTCGGCTCCTCCACCCGCACCCCGAGCAGCCTCCTGGCCCGCGCCCGCTCCAGCCTGCCCAGCAGCCGCGCGCCCAGCAGTCCCGCGGCGAGCAGCGGCAGCCCGATCACCGTGACGGTCAGTCCGGCGCCGGCGAACAGCATGGTCACCGTGTAGGTGAAGCCGACCATCGACACCGGGAGGTTCACCAGCAGATGGGCGATCTCCTTCCAGGTGTGAGCGTCGTAGGCGGAGCGGACCGGCGGCGGGCGGTCGCCGGGCCCGGCCGGTGCGGGATCCGCCGTCGGGGGCGTGCCCGCGGGCGGAGAAGGTTCGGTCATGGGCCAAGCCTGCCCGGCGCCGGGGGGCCCGCGCCATGAGGCGGACCGCCCGGACGCACTGAGGAAAACCCCACCACCGGTATCCCGAGTGGTGACAGGCTGCTTACCGCTCCTTTACGAGGGCCTAGACTCCCGTGCGTACAGATCGTCGAACCGTGGCGTTCGGCGTTCAACGACACGGATCAAGGGCACGGGACGGACAGGGGCCCGGGTGCCGATCCGAGGGAGTGAGGGGCGGACGTGCGGGAAACGACCGTCGTCGCGGCGGACTACTTCCAGTCCTACTCGGTCGTCGGACTGCTCGCCGTCGTCGGCCTGCTGTTCGTCGCCGTCGCCTTCGGGGCGGGACGCCTGCTGCGGCCGGTGGTCCCCACACCCGAGAAACTCATGACGTACGAGTGCGGGGTCGACCCCGTCGGCGAGGGCTGGGCCCACACCCAGGTCCGCTACTACGTCTACGCCTTCCTCTACGTGATCTTCGCCGTCGACTCGATCTTCCTCTTCCCCTGGGCCACCGTCTTCGCCGCCGACGGCTACGGCGCGACCACCCTCGTGGAGATGTTCATCTTCCTCGGCTTCCTCGCCGTGGGCCTGCTGTACGCATACAAGAAGGGCGTCCTGACATGGACGTGAACCCTGCCGCCCCCGAGCCGGTCCTGCTTCCGGAGCCTGGGGGTCCCCCCGGCGAAGCCAGGGGGAGGCTCGGCGCGCTCTCCCGGCTGGCGCCCGAGCCGATGAAGGTCGTCCTCAACTGGGGCCGCCGCTACTCGCTCTGGGTCTTCAACTTCGGCCTCGCCTGCTGCGCGATCGAGTTCATCGCCGCGTCGATGGCCCGGCACGACTTCATCCGCCTCGGCGTCATCCCCTTCGCGCCGGGACCGCGCCAGGCCGACCTGATGGTCGTCTCCGGCACGGTCACCGACAAGATGGCGCCCGCGGTGAAGCGGCTGTACGAGCAGATGCCCGAGCCGAAGTACGTCGTCTCCTTCGGCGCCTGCAGCAACTGCGGCGGTCCGTACTGGGACTCCTACTCCGTCACCAAGGGCGTCGACCAGATCATCCCCGTCGACGTCTACGTCCCCGGCTGCCCGCCCCGGCCCGAGGCGCTGCTCCAGGGCATCCTGAAACTCCAGGAGAAGATCGCGCGCGAGTCGCTGGGGGAGCGGTACGGACACGGCGGCGGGCGGCCGTCGTCGGCGGCGCTGCGGAGCGGGCTGGTCCGGCCGCCGGCGCCGGCGGCCGGTGAGGGGGAGGACCGGTGACCGCGGCCGGCTGGCTCCCCGCCGACCTCGGGGAACTGTTCGGTGCCGAGGCCACGGCGGAGGAGTCGTACGGCGTCCTGACCGTCGACGTGCCGCCCGCCTCCTGGATCACCGCCCTGGAGACCGCGCGCGACCGTCTCGGCTGCACCTTCTTCGACTGGCTGAGCGCGGTCGACGAACCCGGCACGGGCTTCCGCGTCACGGCCCACGTCGCCGCCCTGCACCCCGTACGGCGCCTGCTGCTGCGCACCACGGTGCCGCACGACGCCCCGGTGCTGCCGTCCGCCGTGGACGTCTACGCGGGCGCCGGCTGGCACGAACGCGAGACGCACGAGATGTTCGGCGTCGGCTTCACGGACCACCCGGGCCTGGACCACCTCCTCCTGCCGGACAACTTCGAGGGCCACCCCCTGCGCAAGGACTTCGTCCTCGCCGCCCGGGTCGCCAAGGCCTGGCCCGGCGCCAAGGAACCCGGTGAATC
>NZ_NEUB01000988.1:0-673 GCF_002910825.1 Streptomyces sp. SM1
GTCCCGCAGGGCGGCGGCCGGCCCGGTGAGGGCCGGGGCGTCGAGGGCGGCGAGGTGGTCCAGGAGGGGTGCGGCGGAGGCGAGGTGGGTGTCCGTGTGGATCGTCGCCATGTCGGCGGCGGACCAGCGGGACTGCCGGCCCAGCAGGGTGGCGATGCGCTCCGCGCGGTGCGGCGGGGCGAACTCGACGCCGAGGGGGGCGGCCGGTCCGCGCTGGTTCGCCATCACGGCGACACCGTCGGTCAGTCCGGCGCGCGGGGGTTCGTGCCGGCCCTGCCAGGCGTGGTCGGGCTCCCACGCGGGGACCAGTCGGGTGCGGTTGGCGTCGGCGCGGAGCGGGACCCGGCCGGCCACACGGTGGAGGGTGCCGCCGCCGGTGTCCGCGGCCATGATCACGTTGACCGGTTCGGCCCACCGGTCGACGGCCCGGTCCACGTCGGCGACCCGGCGGGACCGCAGCAGCGGCAGCAGCGCGGCGAAGCCGAGGTCGCCGGTGACGCGGGGCGGGTAGCGGAGGGCGACGGCGAGCGGGGGACCGGCGGGCCCGGACACGCCGTTGTCGAGGCCTTCGGGGCCGTCGTCGTCGAGGCCTTCCGGGCCGCCGCCGTCAAGGCCTTCCGGGCCGTCGTCGTCGAGGCCTTCCGGGCCGCCGCCGTCAAGGCCTTCCGGGCCG
>NZ_NEUB01000988.1:730-3502 GCF_002910825.1 Streptomyces sp. SM1
AGGCCTTCCGGGCCGCCGCCGTCAAGGCCTTCCGGGCCGCCGCCGTCAAGGCCTTCCGGGCCGCCGATGACGACGGGGCCCCGGTCGGTCTCGATGACCTCCACCTCGACCGGCTCCTCGCCCGCCACCTCGATGGTCTCGGTGTGCCGGGCGGCCCGGCGCCAGGTGCCGTCCGGGCCGAGCGCCTCCACCCCGGCGCCGGTGCGCCGCAGCCGCTCGCGGTAGAGGTCCTGGTAGTCGGCCATGGCGTTGGTGATGGCCCAGGCGACCGTGCCGGTGTGGCCGAAGTGGGCGATCCCGGGGACGCCGGGCACGGCGAGGCCGACGACGTCGAACTCCGGGCAGGACAGGCGGATCTGCTGGTACACGCCCGGGTCCTCGATGAACCGGTGCGGGTCCCCGGCGATGACCGCGTGCCCGGTGACCGTGCGCTCTCCGGCGACCAGCCAGCCGTTGCTGCCGGAGGTACCCGGCCCGTCGGCGGCGAACAGGCCGACCGCGTCGGCCCCGAGGTGCGTGGTGACGTGCTCGCGCCAGAGCTTGGCCGGGAAGCCCGCGAAGAGGATGTGCGTGGCGAGCCAGACCGCGAGCGGGGTCCAGGGCTCCCAGCGGCCGGGGGCGAGCCCGGCCCGCTCGAACTCGGGGGCGGGGCTCGTGGTCCCGGCGGACTCCAGACCCTCGTTGACCCCCGTCACGTACGCCCGTACCCACTGCGCCGTCTCCGGGTCCCGGTGCTCCAGTCCGGCGAAGCAGCGGCGGGCCGTGTCGGCCAGGAGGGCGCGGCGGGCGAAGCGGTCCCAGGGGAGGGCTTCGGGGCCCAGGAAGGAGGCCGAGGTGCCCTGGGCGCGATGGCGTTCGACCTCGAGCTGCCAGGCCCGGTCGAGGGCGGTGACCCGGCCCTGGGCGCGCGCGAGTTCGTGCACTCCGTCCGCGCGCAGGTGCGGGATGCCCCAGGGGTCCCGAAAGATCTCGCCGGTCACTGTGCCCTCATTTCACTTTAGGTTAGGCTCCCCTAAGTAAATCGTGTCGGAATCGTACGCGAAGGGCGCAAAGACGATGGGGCAGGGGCGGGGTTGGGAGGGCGCGGTCCTCAAGTTGCTGCGCGCGAAGGACTTCACATGCACGGTGACGGGGAGCGAGGACGTCACCGCCGACTACCGGCGGGTGCGTTTCACCGACGGCGGGCTGCTGGCGGCGGCCGGCGTGCACCCGACGATGTGGGTGCGGCTGTGGTTCGACAACGCGGGCAAACCCCACCAGCGCGCGTACACCCTGGTCGACCCGGACCCGGCGGCGGGCACCTTCACCCTGGAGTTCGCGCTGCACGAGGGCTGCGCCAGCGACTGGGCGCGGACGGCGAAGCCCGGCGACACCATCGAGGCGACCGTGCAGGGCACCGGGTTCGAGGCACCCGCCCCGGCCCCCTCCCGCGTCTTCGCGGTCGGCGACCCCGCCTCGCTGCCGGCCATCAACTCCCTGCTCGGCGCGCTGGGCGACGCCCCGGCGACCATCTGGTTCGAGGGCACCCTCGACGGTCTGCCCTGCCTCGCCGACCCCGCCCGGCACGAGGTCCGCGAGGTGCCCCGGCAGGAGGCGGGAGCGGCGCTCGTCGAGCGGGTACGGGCCGAGCTGCCCGAACTGCTGCGGTCCGGCTCCGACCCGTACGTGTGGATCGCCTGCGACACCGCGACCACCCGGACGCTCTCCGCGTTCGTACGCAAGGAGCTGGGCGTTCCCAAGCAGCGGATGCAGGCGCTGGGGTACTGGCGCGCGAGCTGAGCCACGACGCGCGATCATCGGGGCATGGACGTCACCCTTCACCTCGCCCAGGACCCCGAGGCCGACCGGCTGCTGGGCCGCAGCCCGCTCGCCGCGCTGACCGGGATGCTGCTGGACCAGCAGATCCCGATGGAGTGGGCGTTCAAGGGCCCGGCGGCGATCGCCCAGCGGCTCGGCGCGGATGACCTGGACGCACACGAGATCGCCGCGTACGAACCCGACGCGTTCGCGGCGCTGCTCTCCGGCAAACCGGCCGTGCACCGCTACCCGGGCTCGATGGCGGGCCGCATCCAGCAGCTGTGCCGGTACCTCGTCGAGCACTACGACGGTGACGCCGAGGCCGTCTGGCGGGACGTCAGCGACGGCAGGGAACTGCTGAAGCGGCTTCAGGAGCTGCCCGGGTTCGGCAAGCAGAAGGCCCAGATCTTCCTCGCCCTGCTCGGCAAGCAGCTGGGGGTCCGCCCCACCGGCTGGCGGGAGGCCGCCGGCGCCTACGGCGAGGAGAGGTCCTTCCGCTCCGTCGCCGACATCACCGGCCCGGAGTCACTGTCGAAGGTGCGGGCACACAAACAGGAGCTGAAGGCGGCGGCGAAGGCCGCGAAGACGGCGAAGCCCGCCGACAAGCCGGACACGTGAGCCACTGACGACGCGGCCGGGCACACCGCACCCCGGGCAGGTGGGCGGGCAAGCGGCACACAGGTGGACGGGCAGCCGAGCACGTGAGCAGGCACGCAACCGACGGACGTGCGGGCAGAGAGGCGGACGGGCATCCGGCACATGAAGGGGCTCGCGAGCGGCCAACCAGCACCTGAACGGGCACGCCGCAGGGCAGACGAGCACGTGCAGGAATCACCCCGAGCGGGGCCGGGCGGGCAGCCGGACACCCGAGCGGCACGCCACCGGCCAGACGGCCGAACACGTCAAGGGCACCACCGGACAGACGTGCGGGCACGGAGGCGGCCAGCCGGCACGGAGGCGGGCACGCCGCCGGGC
>NZ_NEUB01000989.1 GCF_002910825.1 Streptomyces sp. SM1
CCTGCGCCCGCCACCACGGCCTGATCGATGCCCTCAACCGGATCGCTGCCGAGCTGGACATGCCGACCCTCGTCGACCTCGGCTACGAGAACGCCGGCGACGGTTTTCGCCACCCGCACAAGAAGCCCGCCGGAGGCGAGCTGACCGAGGCCCAGCAGACCTACAACAAGGTCATCCGCGGCGTCCACGGCGTCTGCGAGCGCGCCAACTCCCTGCTCAAGACCACCTTCAAGGCACTACGCCGGGTCAGCCTCGACCCCAGCCGCATCACGAAGATCGCCGCCGCAGCCCTCGTCCTGCTCCAGCTCGAGTACGACCGCACCATCTGATTAGTCACGCAACGTAATGATCCGTTACTGACAAAGACTCACTCGGACCGCGGCAGCAACTACATGTCGGCCGAGTACGCAGGCGTCCTTCAGGAGCTCGGCTTGCGGAGGTCGGCCGGCCGGACCGGAATCTGTTTCGACAACGCCATGGCCGAATCGTTCTTCGGAGCCCTGAAGAATGAGCGGGTATCGCGCATGAGTTACCCCACTCGCGAGGCAGCCCGACGGGACATCATCAGATACATCGAACTCTGGTACAATCTCAAACGCCTTCATTCGGCAGTGGGTTACCGCCCTCCGCGCGAAGTTCACGCCGCATTGGAGAATTTGCGACTCACCGCATGAATTGACCCCGGTCAGATCCCTGTCCGAAAAACGCGAGGCCCCTCAGGTGAAGGCGCCGGCAATGCCGCAGACCCCGCCCCAGCAGGCCGTTGATGCCGTGGTACGGGCCAGGGTGGGTGAGTTGGTCGGGTTGGAGGGGGCGGCCAGGTGGTGCAGGAAGGCTCGCTCGGCCATGCGTGCGGTCTACGTCGCATAGGGCGCGGGTGGCGACTCCCTGGCGACAAGGCCGGGGGGTGCCGTAGCAGCAGCCGACGCCGGTCAGCGGCGGGCGCGGATCATCACCGTGAGGACCGGTGAGGCCGGTGACGGCTGGCTCTGCTCGATGTCCTCCCAGCCCCACGACTTGTAGAGCGCGTGGACCTTTCCGTCCCTGGCGGCAGGGTTGACCATGAGCGTGACGAACGGTTCGTCGCGGGTGGCGAGGAGGGCGTCGTGGATGCGGCGGGCGGTGCCGGTCTTTCGCCAGGTCGGGCGGACGCCGATCTCCTTCAGGGCCACGGCTGGGCGCTCGGTGTACTTCTCGGCCGGCGTCGGGCTGGTGCGCTGCCAGTAGCGGTCGCCGTGCTCGATGGTGTTGCCGTAGGCGTAGCCGATCGGGTGCCCGTCTGCGTATGCGAGGACGGCCGTGAGCCCGGCTCGGTGCCGTGTCGGTCCAGGCGTTCGCCGAACGCGGTGACGGCGTAGTTCGGCAGGTGGAGGAGTGGGGCGCGTACGTCGGCGTACACGTCGAGGAGGTCGCCGCGGGCGGTGTCGAGGGTGGTGAAGGTGCGCAGTTCGATGGCGGGCGCCGTGGTCATGCGGCCATCCTCCAGGTGGCGGTGTGCTCGGTCCAGGTCTGTGCGGTGGAGCTGCCCGGCGCGGTGGCGCGCAGTGCGGCCCCGAACTCCTGCAGCATGCGCGTGACCCGGGCGTGCTGGGTGGCGGCTTCGGCGGGGACCTACATCGCGGTGGCCGTGGCGGCGTCGGGGTCGCCCTGGGCGAGCTGGGCGTGGGCGAGCCGGGTCGTGGTGATGGCGCGGGACCGGACTATGTGGGGTCGGAGGGCGGACAGGCAGCGGTGGGCGTGGTACTCGGCGGTCGAGTAGTCGCCGAGCGCCAAGTGCGCGGATAGGGCCAGGGAGTCCAACTC
>NZ_NEUB01000990.1 GCF_002910825.1 Streptomyces sp. SM1
TCAAGGCCAACCAGCCCACCGCCTACGCCCAGCTCGCCGCCCTGCCCTGGACCTCGATCAAGGTCCAGCACACCGCCTCCGCCACCGCCCACGGCCGCCGCGAGTCCCGCTCGATCAAAACCTGCACTATCGCCGACAACCTCGGCGGCATCGCTTTCCCCCACGCCCACCTCGCCATCCGGGTCCACCGCCGCCGCAAGCCCACCGGCCGGCCCGAAACCCGCGAGAACGTCTACGCGGTCACCAGCCTCGCCGCCCATCAAACCCGCCCCATCGACCTCGCCACCGCCATCCGGGGGCACTGGGGAATCGAAAACTCCTCCCACTACATCCGAGATGTCACGTTCGCCGAGGACGCCTCGACCATTCACACCGGCACCGCACCCCGCGCCATGGCCACCATCCGCAACCTCGCCATCGGCACCCTGAAGATCCTCGGAGCCGACAACATCGCCAAGACCACCCGCGCCATCCGCCACGAACCCGAACGAGCACTCGCCATCCTGGGCATCACCAACAACCCAGACACTCACGGAACTTGATCAAGCCCTGCCACCGACATGAGAGACACACGAAAGAAAGGCCCCGACCCGACATGACGATCACCATGCCCACTGCAGCCTCCACGGAGCCGAACACTGCCGAGAAGAAGCGGGCCGTCTTCCGCGCACCGGTCCCTCAGGACGGACCCGCCGTGTGGAAGATGGTCGAGGACACTCCCGGCCTGGACTCCAACAGCCTCTACTACTACTCACTGTGGTTCCGGGACTTCGCCGACGGCTCGCTGGTCGCGACGGTGGACGACGAACTCGTCGGCTTCCTCACGGGCTACCGCCGCCCCGAGGAGCCCGAGACCTACTTCGTGTGGCAGACCGCCGTCAACCCGCGCCATGGCATCCCGTTCCTCGGCGTCAAGCTCTTCCAGGAGGCGGCCGACCAGCAGGTTGCCAACGGCGCCCGGTACGTCGAGGCCACTGTCTCCGCCGAGAACAAGGCGATCATCATGGTGCTGAAGCAGTACGCGAAGAAGCACTCGGCCCCCGTCGAGACCCGCGTGCTCTTCCCCAGCTCCCTCTTCGCCGACAGCGAGGGCCACCACGACGAGGTCCTGTACCGCATCGGCCCGCTGACCGCCGGCTGAACCGGGCCGCCCGTCACTGGTCCGAGCAGCACCGCATCCGACGACTGGGAGCCGACCGCCATGGCCACGCAACCCACGACACTGCACCTCGACATCAGCAACGCCTACTTCCGCATGGACTCCGAAGAGGTGCGGAAGGCACGAGACGCCCACTGGTACGCACGTACGGATTGGGGCATCGCCGTCCTGCGCTACGGGGACAGCAGCGCCCTCCTGAAGAGCCCCCTGTTGACGCAAGGATCGGCCAAGTGGCCCGCCCAGCACGGGGTCGTCGAAGGACACTTCGACGAGTGGTGGCAGAAGACCCTGCTGGTACTGGAGGGCGGCGAGCACAACAGGATTCGCCGCCTGGTGAACCCCGCCTTCTCGCCTCGCCGGATAGCGCCCCTGCACGCGAAGTTCCAGGATCTGGCGGACGGCCTGGTGGACGAGTGGATCGAGGACGGGCGCACCGAGTTCGCAAGCCGGTTCGCCGCACCGTACGCGACCAGGATTCTGTGCGTGTTGCTGGGCATCGACGAGAACGACTGGAAGAAGATCCACGAACTCGCCTCTACGATCGGCCTCGGCATCACCATCCAGGAGAACATCGCCCGGATCGACCAGGCCATCGTCGAGCTAACCGAGTACGCCGAGTCCCTGGTCCGCAGCCGCAGGGAGTCCCCCAAGGGCGACATCCTGAGCACCCTCGTGGACGCGAGGGACGAGGACGCGGGCAAGCTTTCCGACAAGGAGCTCATCAACCTCATCATCCTGTTGATCTTCGCGGGCATCGACACCACCCGGAACCAACTGGCCCTGAGCGTCAAGGCGTTCTCCAAGCAGCCCGACCAGTGGGAGAAGCTGGCATCGGCCCCCGAGCGCTACTCCGCCGCGGCGGTCGAGGAGGCGCTGCGCGTCAACCCGATCGGCCGCTGGATCTCGCGCGAAGCGACGGAGACGTTCCAGTACAAGGAGCGCACGATCGAGAAGGGGACCACGCTCCACCTCTTCACCATGACGTCGGCCACCGACCCGGCCGCGTTCGACGACCCTGACCGCATCGACCTCGACGCCGAGCGCTCCCCGCACTTCGCGTTCGGCGGCGGACTGCACCACTGCCTTGGGCACTTCGTCGCCCGTGCGGACATCGGCGTGGCCCTCTCGACGCTGGCCACGCGGCTGACCGACCTGCGCGTGGGGGAGGACGCCGAGTGGCTGCCCGACTCCGGCAACACGGGGGCGGTTGTGCTGCCCATCACGTTCACCTCGCGTTCCTAAACCGCAAGGCCATGAAGTTATGGGTCGGGTTCGTGGCTGCAGGTGGGGTCTGATCTGGAGGAACGCCGGACGCGAGAAGCGGAGCCCCGGTAGAACTGGCTGGTCCGCCAAGACAAGCCGTTCACAGCACCGGAGGCTCCGCTGTCGGGTCAGTGTGTCATCAGCCGCGAGATCGCGGTAGCCGACGGTCTTTTCGCTCCGGGTCACTTGGGTGAGCTGACGCAGATCGTCCCGTTCGAGATGGCCGACGCCGCCCTGGCCGAGTGCGGGGCCGTCCAGCAGCGGTTGCGGAAACTCCCTGCCCGGGTGGTCGTTTACCTCCTCCTGGCTGCTGCTCTGTTCGAGGAGTGCGGCTATCCGGCCGTGTGGGCCAGGATGACCTCCGCACTGCGCTCCCTGCCTGTCCCGAAGATCACCGCGACGGCACTGTGGCACGCCCGCGCCAGGCTCGGCGTTCGCCCCATGCGGGCCCTGTTCGACCTGCTGCGCGGCCCGGCGAGCGCGATCCGCACCACCGGGGCCCGCTGGGCGGGACTGCTGGTCGTCGCCGTCGACGGCACGTACCTCGATGTCCCCGACGGTCCCGCCACCCGAGCCCACCTGGGCAAAGGCTCCAACCAGTACGCCACCTCGGGCTATCCGCAGATCTGCCTGGTCACCCTGGTCGCCTGCGGCACCCGGGCAGTGATCGACGCCGTCTTCGGCCCGCGCACCAGCGGCGAGACCACCCACGGCAAGCGCCTGGCCCGCTCCCTGCACGAGGGCATGATCGTCCTGCTGGACCGCGGCCTGTCCTCCAACGCCTTCCTGACCACGGTCGCGGACACCGGCGCCGCGTTCCTCGCCCGGCTGTCCGCCACCCGCAAGCCACCGGTCCTGCACCGCTTCGACGACGGCTCGTTCCTGTCCCGGATCGGCACGCTGGAGGTCCGCATCATCGAATGCGAGATCACCATCGCCACCACCGCCGGCCGCACCACCGGCGTCTACCGCCTGGCCACCACCCTGCTCGACCACCACCGCCACCCGGCATTCGAGCTGGTCAAGCAGTATCACGAGCGGTGGGAAGCGGAATCCGCCTTCTTCGCGATCAAGAAGTCCATGCTCGGACGCCGGGTCCTGCGCGCCCGGACCATGGCCGGCATCGCCCAGGAGGTCTACGCCCTGCTGACCGCCTACCAGCTGATCCGGATCGCCATCGCCGACGCCACCGCGACCCTCCCCGACGCGGACCCCGACCGGGCCAGCTCCAGCATCGCCCTCCAAACCGCCCGCGACCAGGTCATCCAGGCCGCAGGCGTGATCGCCGACACCGCCGTCGACCTCGTCGGAACCATCGGCCGCGCCGTCCTGAACCAGCCGATGACAGCACGCCGACTCCGCGTCAGTCCCCGCGCCGTCAAGCGACCACTGTCCCGATACGCGTACAAGAGCCTGCGCATGGACCGACGCACCTACAAGGCCACCATCAGCATCGACATCCTGTTGACAGGGCCCATCAGCCCATAACTTCATGGCCTTG
>NZ_NEUB01000991.1 GCF_002910825.1 Streptomyces sp. SM1
TCAAGGCCAACCAGCCCACCGCCTACGCCCAGCTCGCCGCCCTGCCCTGGACCTCGATCAAGGTCCAGCACACCGCCTCCGCCACCGCCCACGGCCGCCGCGAGTCCCGCTCGATCAAAACCTGCACTATCGCCGACAACCTCGGCGGCATCGCTTTCCCCCACGCCCACCTCGCCATCCGGGTCCACCGCCGCCGCAAGCCCACCGGCCGGCCCGAAACCCGCGAGAACGTCTACGCGGTCACCAGCCTCGCCGCCCATCAAACCCGCCCCATCGACCTCGCCACCGCCATCCGGGGGCACTGGGGAATCGAAAACTCCTCCCACTACATCCGAGATGTCACGTTCGCCGAGGACGCCTCGACCATTCACACCGGCACCGCACCCCGCGCCATGGCCACCATCCGCAACCTCGCCATCGGCACCCTGAAGATCCTCGGAGCCGACAACATCGCCAAGACCACCCGCGCCATCCGCCACGAACCCGAACGAGCACTCGCCATCCTGGGCATCACCAACAACCCAGACACTCACGGAACTTGATCAAGCCCTGTTCCAACTCGGCCTGCTCGGTCGCCTTCTTCGGCCGCACCGCCGAGGTCCGCCGGTCGACCAGGGCATCCAGCGCGCCGGCCTCGCGTGCCTGGCGCCACTCGATGACGTGCGAGTGGTACAGCCGCTCACGCCGCAGGATCGCGCCCTTCTCCCCGGCCGGGGCGGCGTCGTACTCGGCAACGATCCGCAGCTTGTACTCCGCGGAAAACGTCCGCCGCTTCGGCTTCGGCGCCGGATCGTCACCGGCGGGTATCGGGGTGGTTCTGGCCATGCTGAAGGGATCTCCTGTCTCGCCCATCCAGACTAACCCGATAAACCGGGTGTCTCAGCCGAGGCTGTCAGAGAGGGGGGCCGCGCCCTGGATGCGTAGTAGCCTTCACACGATGCCCACCATGACGCCCGCACCTGGCGCGACCGCCGTACGACAGGCTGTCGCCCGGGACGCCAAGTGGCTCACGCGGCTCGTGCGGGGCTCGCGGGCCTACAGGGATCCGTACGCGGCGATGGTCGCCGGGTATCGCGTCGGTCCTGACTACATCGAGGCCCACCGGGTCTTCGTGGCCGTCGACACCGGTGATCCCGCGGGCCGGGTGGTCGGTTTCTACTCGCTGATCCTCGCGCCGCCCGAGTTGGACCTGCTCTTCGTCGCGGACGGATCCCAGGGTCGGGGCATCGGGCGGCTGCTCGTCGGGCACATGAAGGCCGAGGCGCGGGCGGTGGGACTGGACCGCGTGCGTGTGGTGTCGCACCCTCCGGCCGAGGGGTTCTACCTCAGCGTGGGCGCACGGCTCACCGGGACCGTTTCAGCGAACCCGCCCGCGGTGGCGTGGGAACGCCCCGAGCTGGAGTTTCTGATCGAGGACCCGGCCTGCTTCGAGCGGCGCGCCCGACGAGAGACCCCTGTTACCGCAGGCCGTCCAGGAACTCGATGACTCGCCTGGTCAGCAGGTCCGCCGCAGCCCGGTCGTGGGACGGCAGCGAGGAGTCCGCGAACAGGTGCTGCTTTCCGGGGTAGAGGAACAGCTCGGCATGGTCGACGCCGGCGGTCAGGTCCCTGGCGGCGTCGAGGTCTCCCTCGTCGGCGAAGAACGGGTCACCGTCCATCCCGTGCACCTGTACCGGGACACCGGCCGGCCATGCCTCACCGAACTCTGACACCGGCAAGCAGGCGCTGACGAGCAGAGCACCCTTGGCGCCGGCGCGCGTCTGGGCCAGCCGCTGGGCCGGCATGACGCCGAGGGAGAAGCCCGCGTAGACCACCTCGTCACCGAGCGGCTCAGCAGCGGCGATCCCCCGCTCCAGCACGGTGCCGAACCCTGTCCGGCTCGCGTAGCCGATGCCCTGCTCCAGGGTCTCGAACGTGCGCCCTTCGTAGAGGTCCGGCACGTGGACGGTATGGCCCGCCCGGCGGAGTTCGGCCGCGAAAGCCTCGACTCCGGGTGTCAGCCCCTGAGCGTGGTGGAACAGTACAACCTCGGCCATGGCCTGCCCGCTTCCGGCTCATCGAACGATCCATATTTCTCGAACAATCGGCGATGTTAGTCTCATGCCATCATGTCGAGCAACACCCCCGACTACGACCTCGACGAGACGATCGAGCTCACCACCGCCGAGCAGGTGCGGGCCATCAGCGACCCCCTGCGCACCACCATTCTCGGGCTGCTGCACGAACGCGCCGCGACTGTCACCGAGCTCGCCGCCGCGGTCAAGCGGCCGAAGAGCACCGTCGCGCATCATGTCGCGGTCCTGACGAAGGCAGGTTTGCTGCGCGTGGTGCGGACACGCAGGGTCCGGGCGATCGATGAGCGCTACTACGGCCGCACCGCACGGATGTTCTTCGTCGGCCTCGGTCGGCAGGCGGCCGGCGGAGCCCTGCCGCCCGACTTCAACGACTTCGAGGTGGCGGCGAGGGAATCGGCGGCCGCGTACGAACTCGGGCGGCTGCGTCAGTTCATCCGGCGGGCCCGGATCTCCGAAGAGCAGGCGGCCGAGTTCTGGGAGCGCATCGAGCAGGTGATCCACGAGTTCGACAGGCTGCCGCGTACCAGTGAGACCGTCCACGGCTTCGCCGTCGGTCTGTATCCGATCCCCGACTACCCGACCCTGCCGCCCACCCCGGAACCCGGAGATCGGGACTGACGTGTCTGCTCCTCCCCGTTATGTTTTCCGCGGTCCTGCAAGAGGGCCGCTGGCCTCCGGGCCCGGCATGACTGTTGCCCCCTGTCGAAGGCATGACCTGGGGGGTGGTGTCACCGGGCCCGGGAGGTGCCGTCGGAGACGCTGATGAGAGGTCCGGCCACCGTCCGGTCCGGCGCAATGCCGGACAGCTCGCGGGCGGCAGGTCTGCATAACGTGGATGCGCGAGTACGACACCGATGCCGAGGCCGGCACCGTCAACACCCCTTGGGAGGGGCGCGATGTTCGAGACCGAAGACGTGGGCGTGTTCCTGGGCCTGGACGTCGGCAAGAGTGCTCACCACGGCCACGGACTCACCCCGGCCGGGAAGAAGGTCTTCGACAAGCAACTGCCCAACAGCGAGCCGAAGCTGCGGGCCGTCTTCGACAAGCTGACCGCGAAGTTCGGCACCGTCCTGGTGATCGT
>NZ_NEUB01000992.1 GCF_002910825.1 Streptomyces sp. SM1
CCCCGGGGGCGAGGGCGTGTCCCCATCCCCCGATCCGCCGAGCCGGGCGGGCAGGTGGGCGGAATCCACGGGCCGGGCACAGCGCCAGAGGGGGTGCTTCGATCCAGCGGGCGGATGGCCTGATCCGGGTCCGGGATCGGGATCGGGATCGGGAGGCGGGTCCGCGATCCGGGTCCGGGAGGCTGGTCCGGAAGGCGGTCCGCGATCCGGGGCCGGAAGGCGGGGCCGGAACGCGGGGCCGCGAACCGGGGCCGGAACGCGGGGCCGGAAGGCGGGGCCGCGAACCGGGGCCGGGAGACGGGGCCAGGACCCGGGTCCGGGTCGCCGCCCAGGGGCCGGTGCGTCTCACCCCGCCGGGCCGGGCGGGCGTCCGGCGCGGTCCTCGGGAACGCCGAGGGGGCCGCCCGCACCACGGATGGCGGACGGCCCCCTCGGGCGGTTCAGTGACCGGCGGTCAAGAGGCGTTGGCCTCGGCCTTCTTCGGTTCCTGCTTCGCCGCCGCGGGCGCCGGCGCGGGCTTCGCGGCCTCGTAGAACTCCTCGCGCGGGGACTCGATCGCGCCCAGGGACACGACCTCGCGCTTGAGGAACATGCTGAGGGTCCAGTCGGCGAAGACGCGGATCTTGCGGTTGAAGGTCGGCATCGCCATGCCGTGGTACGTGCGGTGCATGTACCAGGCGAGACGGCCCTTCAGCTTGATCTTCACCTTGCCGACGACGATCATCGCGACGCCCTTGTGCAGGCCGAGGCCCGCCACCGCGCCCTTGTTGGCGTGGCTGTACTCCTTCTGCGGGAAGCCCCGCATACCGGAGATCACGTTGTCGCCGAGGACCTTGGCCTGGCGCAGCGCGTGCTGGGCGTTCGGCGGGCACCAGGCGTTCTCGTTGCCGGCCTTGCGGCCCACGAGGTCCGGAACCTGGGCGTTGTCGCCCGCGGCCCAGATGTAGTCGGTGCCGGTGACCTGGAGGGTCGGCTGGGTGTCGACGTGACCGCGCGGACCCAGCGGCAGTCCGAAGCGGGACAGCGCCGGGTTGGGCTTGACGCCCGCCGTCCACACGATGGTGTGGGAGTCGACCTCGAGGCCGTTCTTCAGCACCACGTGACCGTCGACGCAGGAGTCCATCGACGTGGACAGGTAGACCTCGACACCGCGGCTCTCGAGGTGTTCCTTGCCGTAGGCGCCGAGCTTGGGACCCACCTCGGGGAGGATCTTGTCAGCGGCGTCGACCAGGATGAAGCGCATGTCCTCGCGGGACACCGTCTTGTAGTACTTGGCCGCGTCCCGGGCCATGTCCTCGACCTCACCGATGGTCTCCGCACCGGCGAAGCCACCGCCCACGAAGACGAAGGTGAGCGCCTTGCGCCGGATCTCCTCGTCCGTGGTGGAGTCGGCCTTGTCGAGCTGCTCGAGAACGTGGTTGCGCAGGCCGATGGCCTCCTCGACGCCCTTCATGCCGATGCCCTGCTCGGCGAGGCCGGGGATCGGGAAGGTACGGGAGACCGCGCCCATCGCGATCACCAGATAGTCGAAGGGCAGCTCGTACGCCTCGCCGACCAGCGGCGCGATCGTGGCCACCTTGCGGTCCTGGTCGATGGTGGTGACCCGGCCGGTGAGGACCTCCGCCTTGGGCAGCACGCGTCGCAGCGGGACGACGACATGCCGGGGGGAGATGTTGCCGGCGGCGGTTTCGGGGAGGAAGGGCTGGTAGGTCATGTACGACCGCGGGTCGACGACGGTGACGGTCGCCTCGCCGTAACGCATCTTCTTCTGGATGCGCCGAGCTGCGTACAGGCCTACGTACCCACCGCCTACTACGAGGATCCTGGGACGCTCCGTGGTGCTCATGCCATCGAGTATCCACCCGCTCAGGGGGGGTACCTCGTGCGCCCCTTCACAAGCTTCGGCAGGCCCTGTGCTACCATCCCGCGTTTCTTGATCCACATCACACTGCCGGATGGGAACCGGGACCCGGTCCGAGGCGTTGTCAATGCCGCGTGAGCTGCCTCTCTGTCGATTTCCGGCCGGTGTGAGACCGGCCGGCGGACTCGTGCGACCGTCGCCGGCGACCCCCTCCACACCCCCCTTCTGAACGCGTTCAAAGAGGTGTTGAGGCCTCGAACGGGTCAACACGACCCACTTCTTCGTTCTACCGGGGCCAATTCCTTGTGAAGAACTTCACGAACTTTCCCGGCGGGCCCCTCCCGAGGGGCGCCCGAGGGGGCCCGCAAGGCCCCCCCGAGCACTGCTCAAACGCTATACCCACTGCTCAGCGGAGTGCTACCCACCAGTAAGAAAGGAGAGTCAGGCCACGGACCAGGCGATGCCATCGAGGATGTCGTGCTCCGACACCACGACCTCCTGCGCGCCGATCCGCTCCATGACCGCGAGAAGGACCAGCGCCCCGGCGCCGATCACGTCGACCCGGCCCGGATGCATGGAGGGCACCGCCGCGCGCTCGGCGTGGGTGGAGCGCAGGAGCCACGCGGAGATCTCGCGGACCCGCTCGACGGAGACGCGTGAGTGGTGGATGGCCTCGGAGTCGTACGCGGGGAGGTCCTGGGCGATCGCCGACACGGTCGTGACGGAGCCGGCCAGTCCGACCAGGGTGTGCGCCTCACGCAGTGGGACCGTCTCCCCGGCCCGGTCGAGCGCGGCCTCGATGTCCGCGCGCATCGCCGCGATCTGCTCCCCGGTGGGCGGGTCGGAGACGGCCCCGTCCCGCACCAGGTGCCGCTCGGTCATCCGCACGCAGCCCACGTCCACGGAGCGGGCGGCGCGTACGTGGTCGTCGCCGACGACGAACTCGGTCGAGCCGCCGCCGATGTCCACCACCAGGAAGGGGCGGCGCAGATCGGTCCGCCCGGTCAGTTCCCTGGTGGCACCGGTGAAGGAGAGCTCGGCCTCCTGGTCGCCGGTGACGACCTCGGGCTCCACGCCCAGGATGTCCAGGACCCCGCGGACGAACACGTCGCGGTTCTCCGCGTCACGTGACGCGGACGTCGCGACGAAGCGCAGGCGCTCCGCACCGTGCTCCTTGATCAGCTCCGCGTACTCGCGGCAGGCGGCGAAGGTCCGCTCCAGCGCCTCGGGCGCCAGCCGGCCCGTGCGGTCGACCCCCTGGCCGAGCCGCACGATCGTCATCCGCCGCTCCAGGTCGGTGAGTTCGCCCGTCACCGGGTCGGCGTCGGCCACCAGCAGCCGGATCGAGTTCGTACCGCAGTCGACGGCGGCGACCCTGGTCATCGGTCCTCCTCCTTCGCGGGAGGTGTCACGCAGGTTCCCTTGCGCCACCACTCCGGCAGCATCGCCAGCGCCTCGTCGCCCAGCGGGTTCACCCCGGGGCCCGCGGCCAGCGAGTGGGCGACCAGCACGTGCAGGCACTTCACCCGGTCCGGCATGCCGCCCGCGCTCGGGAAGTTCTTCAGCTCCTCGATCTCGTCGCGTCGCCGGACGTAGTCCTCGTGCGCCGCGCGGTACGCGGCCGCCAGCTCCGGATCGGTGGCCAGCCGCTCCGTCATCTCCTTCATCACGCCGTTCGCCTCCAGCGTGCCGATCGCGGAGTTCGCCTTCGGGCACGTCAGGTAGTACAGCGTCGGGAAGGGGGTGCCGTCGGGCAGCCTCGGCGCGGTCTCCACGACGTCCGGCTGTCCGCAGGGGCAGCGGTGGGCGATGGCGCGCAGCCCGCGCGGGGGCCGCCCGAGCTGCTGCTTGAAGGCCTCGACGTCCGCGTCGGTGGGCTCGGTGCGGGGTGTCGTGGGCGGAGGGGTTTCCATACCTGTTCTTTTCTGCGGCTTTCGGTAAGGGGTCACTGGCCGGCGGTGCCGGCCCGGTCGGCGGCGTCCACCGTGTCGGCGGCGTCGGCCTTGTCGACGCCGTCCCAGACGTTCGCGTACCAGGGGCGGTCGGCGGCCTCGAGATCCGTACGGGACTTCCTGGCCGTACCCGGGTCGACGACGATGTAGCCGGTCTCGCCGGGCATGACGTAGTGCAGCCGCCGGCGGATCTCCTGCTCGGCGTACGCGTCGTCCTGCCAGCGCGCCTTCATGTCGCGCAGCCGTTCGACCCGCCGGCGGGTCTCGTCCTGCTCCTGCTGGAGGTCGGCGATGTCCGCCCGCTGGGAGACGTACTGCCGCATGGGGTAGGCGAGGGCCACGACCAGCGAGCAGACCACCAGGGCGAGCAGCGCCGCCCGGCCGGTCAGCCGGGAGCGGCGGGCCTGACGCCGGGTCTGCGAGCGGTAGACCCGGGCCGCGGTCTGCTCACCGATCAGCCGGATCCTGGTCGCGGTGGAGAAACGGTCCCGGTCCTTGACCGCCATGTTCCCGCCTCCGGTTCGCCTTTATACGCGCGTACGTCCCCGCACACGGTACGGGACCGGGTACGGGGACGTACGTACGACGCTGCCTACGGAAGCGGTGCTCAGCCTCGACGGCTCAGCCCTTGCTGTACCTACTGGTTCGCGGAGCGCTGTACCTACTGGTTCGCGGAGCGAAACCGCGGGAACGCGCTGCGGCCGGCGTACACCGCGGCGTCGTCGAGGATCTCCTCGATGCGCAGCAGCTGGTTGTACTTGGCGACGCGCTCGGAGCGGGCCGGGGCGCCGGTCTTGATCTGGCCGCAGTTGGTGGCGACGGCGAGGTCGGCGATGGTGACGTCCTCGGTCTCGCCGGAGCGGTGGGACATCATGCACTTGAAGCCGTTGCGCTGGGCCAGCTCGACGGCGTCCAGGGTCTCGGTCAGCGAGCCGATCTGGTTGACCTTGACCAGCAGGGCGTTGGCGGCGTCCTCGTCGATGCCGCGGGCCAGACGCTCCGGGTTGGTGACGAACAGGTCGTCGCCGACGATCTGGACCTTGTCCCCGAGCTTGCCGGTGAGGGCCTTCCAGCCCTCCCAGTCGTCCTCGAACAGCGGGTCCTCGATGGAGACGAGCGGGTACGCCTCGACGAGCTCGGCGTAGTACTCGGTCATCTCGGCCGCGGAGCGCTCCTTGCCCTCGAAGGTGTAGACGCCGTCCTTGTAGAACTCGGAGGCGGCGACGTCGAGCGCGAGGGCGATCTGCTCGCCGGGGGTGTAGCCGGCTTCCTTGACCGCCTCGAGGATGAGGTCGAGGGCCTCGCGGTTGGAGCCGAGGTTCGGCGCGAAGCCGCCCTCGTCACCCAGGCCGGTGGCCAGGCCCTTGCTCTTCAGGACCTTCTTCAGGGTGTGGTAGACCTCGGCGCCCCAGCGCAGGGCCTCGGAGAAGGACTCCGCGCCGATCGGGGCGATCATGAACTCCTGGATGTCCACGTTGGAGTCGGCGTGCGAGCCGCCGTTCAGGATGTTCATCATCGGCACCGGCAGCAGGTGCGCGTTCGGGCCGCCCAGGTAGCGGAAGAGCGGCAGGTCCGAGGCCTCGGAGGCGGCGTGGGCGACGGCGAGCGAGACGCCGAGGATGGCGTTGGCGCCCAGCGAGCCCTTGTTGTCGGTGGCGTCCAGGTCGAACATGGCCTGGTCGATCAGGCGCTGCTCGGTGGCGTCGTAGCCGACGAGCTCCGGGCCGATCTGCTCGATGACGGCCAGTACGGCCTTCTCGACGCCCTTGCCCAGGTAACGGCCCGCATCGCCGTCACGGAGTTCGATGGCCTCGAAGGCGCCGGTGGAGGCGCCGGACGGGACGGCGGCACGACCCGTGCTGCCGTCGTCGAGGCCGACCTCGACCTCGACCGTGGGGTTGCCTCGGGAGTCCAGGATTTCCCGGGCTACGACGACGTCGATGGACGGCACGAGCATCTCCTTCATGGATGTGACGCGGGTGAGCGGGACCGCGGTGGGTCCTGCGGGTCCGAGCCTAACCGGCTCGGGGCGATCGGCAGGCGGCCGACCGTCCCGTGGACAGAACCGAGAGTAGATTGTTTCCGCACGGAACAAAAACCTTTCGGTGAACCGTGACCGGAAAGCGCCCGAAAAAAGCCCCGCTCCGGTGCGTACGGGGGAAGACGCACCGGAGCGGGGTGCCCGTGGGGGGCGGGGAGGGGGCCTTGCGGGCTGCCCTGCTTACTTCAGATGCAGCTGCTGGCCCGGGTAGATGAGGTCGGCGTCCTGGACGATGTCGTCGTTGAGCTCGAACACCTTGGCCCAGCCGCCCTTGACGTCGTGCTCCTCGGCGATCGAGCTGAGCGTGTCGCCCGTGACGACCTCGTACTCGCCGTCGCCCTTCTCGACCTTCTTGCCGGTCGGGGTGGTGACGGTCTTGTCGGCCTTGCGCTCGGCCTTCTTCTCGGCCTTCTTCTCGGCCTTCGGCTCGGCGGCCGGACGGTCCGCGGAGCGGGAGGCCTTCTGCTCGCTCTCGCGGGTCTCGCCGGAACCGGAGTCCTGCGAGGAGTCCCCGGCCGAGGGGCCGGTGTAGCCGGCGCCGGACAGACCCTTGCCGCAGACCGGCCAGGCACCCTTGCCCTGGCCCGCCAGGACCTTCTCGGCGATCTCGATCTGCTGGGCCTTGGTCGCCTGGTCGGCGGTGGAGGCGTACTTGGTGCCGCCGAAGCCGGCCCAGGTGGAGGCGGAGAACTGCAGACCGCCGTAGTAACCGTTGCCGGTGTTGATGGACCAGTTGCCGCCGGACTCGCACTGGGCGACGGTGTCCCACTCGGAGGCGGTGGCGGCGGAGGCACTGCCTGCCGCCATCAGCGGAGCGGCGACGGCGGCGGACGCGACGCCGGCGACGGCGATGGCGCGGGTGGCCTTGGACGGACGACGGTGCTTGCCCTTGCCGGAAAACAGCATGGATGGATCCCCTCACCGACGCCTACGAGGTGAGCTGTCGGGTTCGGGCCGGTTGAGTTGCCCGGCCGCGCCCCTCCCGGGACGCGGCTTCACCCCAAGCCGTATCCGGCGTCAACTGCCCGGATCCGGCGCCTACCTTGGGTCCCCCGCTCCTGCCTACGGCGCATGACGCGACGACTGTTCCCGTGCTGCCACTGGCAGGATTCGGCGTGGCGGCAGCCGGGGCCCGCGATGGCGAGCGGTCACGACCGTAGACACGCGATCCGCGGAATATCAAAGACGATCACGGCTTCTGAGACCTATCTCTCACAGTCTTTAAATCGGACATTCAGCTCGAATCGCGACGCCAACTGCCGCCGCGCACAGACACCTTCGGACGCCGCCTCCCGCTCGCCACGGAACCGGCCGTGAGCTACTGACCGGGCAGAACGAGGTCCGGGCCGCCACCGACGAGCTGGCCGTCCACCGCGTGGAGCACGCCCCGTCCGCCGCCGACCGCAAGGGAGTCGGGAACGGAGGCGGCGGCGTCCCCCTCGGGCGCCGTGGAGGAGCCGGCGACCGTGCCGCCCCAGGCGTTGATGCCGCGCGAGGCGTGCCGGCCGGACGCGTCGGACGTACGGTCCCGTCCCTTGCCCTCCTCGGCGCCGGCGCCGCGGTGACGGCCGCCGCCGGCGTCTTCGGCGCCCGTGGCCGCCGAGGACCCGTCGGTCCGTCCCGCCTTGTCCGACTCGTCGGTTCCGGAGCCGGCCGCGGCGGAGGGAGAGGCGCCGGGGGCCGTCGTCGCACCGTCGCTCTCGCCCCGGCCCGAACCGGTGCCGGAATCAGCCGTTCCGCCGGGATCGGCCGATTCGCCCACCGTGTCGGCCAGGGTCCTCTCCCCGGCGCCCGCAGCGGACGACGGGTCGGAGGTGGCCGACGGAGACGGCGTCGACGACGCGGCGCCGGAGCCCGGCGACGCGGACGAGCCCGTGGAGCCGGAGGCCTCCGCGGCGGGTGACTCCTGACCCAGGCCCGCGAGCAGGCCGCAGGTGCGCCATGCGCCGACCCCCTGGTCCGCGAGGATCTTCTCGGCCACGGATATCTGCTGGCCGCGGCTGGCCTGGTCGGGGCTCGACGCGTAGTCCAGGCCGCCGTACTCCTCCCAGTCCGCCTGGGTCAACTGCAGTCCGCCGTAGAAGCCGTTGCCGGAGTTCTGGCTCCACGAGCCACCGCTCTCGCACTCGGCGACCCGGTCCCAGTTCAAACCGTCGGCCGCGCCGGCGCTGCCGGCCCCGAGGAGCGGGATCGCGATGGCGGATCCGGTCACTCCAGCGGCGACGAGAAGCGCCGGAGCCTGGCGGGGGCGACGGTGTCGACCGTTCCCGGAGAGCATGCGGAAGACCTTTCGCAGACAGCATCGACCAGCGCGGCGAGTGAAGCCCTGGCCACCGCACTTGATGGGTGAAGGTATCGGCAGTCGATCATTTGTCACAAGTTCATGCCGCACAGATCACGTGAAGATCACAGAGTTGAGGGCGTGTCATGCTTGCGTTGATCGGCGCGGGGGCACGGAAAGCAGCGACTGATCCGTCATTTTCGCGGAGGCGTGAATTCCACCGGGAGCGTGCGCAGTCCTCGCATGATGAGCCCGCCGCGCCACCGGAGTTCGGCCGGATCCGCCGCGAGTCGCAGGTCCGGCAGACGGGTCAGCAGCGTGGCGAGCGCGGCCTGCCCTTCGAGGCGGGCCAGCGGGGCGCCCAGGCAGTAGTGGATGCCGTGGCCGTATCCCAGATGCTGGTTGTCGCGCCGGCCGAGATCGAGGACGTCCGGGCCGTCGAACCGGTCCGGATCCCGGTCCGCGGCGGCGAGTACGACGAGCACCGGGTCACCGGCGGCGATGCGCTGTCCGCCGATGGTGACCGGCTCTGTGGCGAACCGCCAGGTGGCGAGCTCCACCGGGCCGTCGTAGCGCAGGAGTTCCTCCACGCCGGTCTCCAACAGCCCGCGGTCGCCCGCCGCGAGGGCACGCTGCAGACGCTCGCGCTGCCCGGGATGGGTGAGCAGCGCGTAGGTGCCGTTGCCGATCAGGTTGACGGTCGTCTCGAAGCCGGCGAACAGCAGGATGAACGCCATGGCGGCGGCCTCGTTCTCGGTGAGGTGCTCACCGTGGTCGGAGGCGCGGATGAGACCGGAGATGAGGTCCTCGCCGACGGCCGGCTCGGCGGGCAGTGCCTCGCGCTTGCGGTGGATGAGCTCGGCGAGGTAGCCCCGCATCTTCTTCACGGACCGGGCGACTCCGCCGCGCGGCCCTCCGCCGTGACGGATCATCATGCCCGCCCAGTCCCGGAAGTCGTCCTGGTCCTCCCGCGGGACGCCGAGCAGATCGCAGATGGCGTAGATGGGGAGGGGGAAGGCGAAGTCGTGGATGAGGTCGGCCGAGCCGTCTGCCGCGAACCGGTCGATGAGCCCGTCCGTGAGCTCCTGCACCCGGGGGGCGAACTCGGCGACCCGGCGCGGGGTGAACGCCTTGCTGACCAGCCGCCGCAGCCGGGTGTGGTCCGGCGGGTCGATGTTCAGCAGATGGGTCATCAGGTCCGCCTGGCGCTCACCGGGGATACCGGTCCTGCCCTTGGCGTGGGCGGGTTCGTCGTGGTGCGCGGGGTTCTTGGACAGCCGGTGGTCGGCGAGGGTCTGCCGGGCGTCGGCGTACCGCGTGACCAGCCAGGCCTCCACCCCGCTGGGCAGCCGGGTCCGGTGCACGGGCGCGTGCTCGCGCAGCCAGGCGTAGGCGGGGTACGGATCGGCGGCGAACTCCCAGCTGAACAGTGGGGGAACGGGCCCCGGCGGGGCGGGAGGGGCGGGCTGGTCATGCATTGGTAGTCAGGGGCGCGGTGTCCTCGCGGACCCGTTTCCCCATCCCCCTTTCAATCCGTGCGTGCGGTTTTCCCGCACACGGCTTACCGATGATCTTCTTGACATGGTTACGCAGCCTTCGGATAGCGAATCGTGCCACCCAGCCGATACAGGCCATGCCCGTTGAACCACTCCTCAGTCCATTCCGCCCGCTGGCCTGACCTCAGATTGCGGCCGCGCTTCTTGGCCATCAATCTGTGGAGCCGCCATACGACATATCGATCAGCGGTCTGGAACTTGTCAGCGGCGTTCCCGGTTCTGAAGTAGTTACCCCAGCCGCGCAGGATCGGATTCAGGTCCGCAATCACGTCCCGAATATCCATTCCAGTCCGACGGCGGTCGGTCCGTTCCCGGACCTTGTCCCGGAGTCTCTTCATCGCCGCTTTCGAGGGCCAGCGGTGCAGGTAGAAGCGGACGGTCCCGTACTTCTCCCACGACCTGCCCGAGAAGCGTGCTCTGAAGTGGCAGCCGAGGAAGTCGAGTCCTTCCCGGCCCTCTCTGAGGTCAACAATCTTCGTCTTGTCCGGGTGCAGTCGCAGCCCCAGCGAAGTCAGGATCTCCCCGACCGCGTCAAGAGCAGCCCTGGCCTGGCGTTCCGAACGGCACAGGACGACGCCGTCGTCCGCGTACCGCACCAGCTCACCCACTCCGCGCCGCGATAGCCCGGAGTCCAGAACGTGCAGGTAGACGTTGGCCAGCAAAGGCGAGATCACCCCGCCCTGAGGCGTCCCG
>NZ_NEUB01000993.1:0-3128 GCF_002910825.1 Streptomyces sp. SM1
GGCGTCCGGCATCGACAGGGTCGCTGACCAAGGCCCGCTCCCGGCTGGGGGCGGGGGCGCTTCGGGTGCTGTTCGACCGGGTGCGCGGAGCGCAGGGCACGCCGGCCACGCCGGGGGTGTTCTGGCGGAACCTGCGTCTGACCTCGCTGGACGGCACCACCTTCAACGTCCCCGACAGTGCGGCGAACTCCGCCGCGTACACCCGGCCTGTGACCGAGGCCCGGCAGGGGCCCTATCCACAGGTGCGGCTGCTGGCCCTGGTCGAGTGCGGCACCCTGGCCGTGATCGCAGCGGTCTTCGACTCCCTCGCGGTCGGGGAACGCACCCTGGCCACACGCCTGTTGCCGGTGATCGAGCGGGGCACGCTGCTGCTGGCCGACCGGGGCTTCCCCTCCTACGACCTGTTCACCGCAGCCGCGGGCCGGGGCGCTGAGCTGTTGTGGCGCGCGAGCGCGTCGTTCACCCTGCCCGTCATCGAGGTACTCCACGACGGCACCTGTCTCTCCCGCCTCAACGGGCCACGCGGACAGCGCATCACCGTCCGGGTGATCGAGTACACCGTGCACAGCACCGCCGAGGGCGCCGACGGCTCCACCACCGAGTCCTCGGAACTGTTCTGCCTGATCACCACCCTCCTCGACCCGGACACCGCCCCGGCCACCGAACTCGCCGAGCTCTACGCACGTCGCTGGACCAGCGAAACGATCTACCGGTCGATCAAGGTCGAGCAACGCGGCGGCCGCACCGCGACCCTGCGCTCCAACAGCCCCGAAATGGTCGCCCAGGAACTGTGGGCGATGCTCTGCGTCTACCAGTCCGTACGCCACCTGGCCACCGACAGCGCGACCCAGGACGGCATCCCACCAGCCCAGATCAGCTTCAAGCACGCCCTGCACGCCGCCCAGCGAACCGTCGGGGCGGACTTTCCCCCCTCCACGCCTGACCACCAAGATCCGTGACATCGGCGCCGACCTGATCCGCACCGCCACCCGGCCACGGCCCGGCCGCCGATCACCCCGCGCCACCAAGGCCCGACACGTCAACTGGCCCACACTCCAACCAGATCAACCCGCCACCGAACGCGTCACCTACACCATCCAGCTCCACACACTCACACCACGACCACAGTCACCCTGAAACGATCAAAGAAGCGACGTTGCGGTCTGGGCCGGCTGGTCGCCGGGAAGGTGACGCTGACCGGCGCGAAGAATGGTGCTGGCACGGCCGCCGACGCGAAGACGATGAGCATCGTGGCCGGGATGACGTCAGGCGCCGACTCCATCGAGGACCTGGACGTGCTGCGTCAGGGCGGGCTGCCCAAGCTGTTCGGCGGGGTGCGGGCACCTTCGACGCTGGGCACGTTCCTGCGCGCATTCACCTGGGGACACGTACGGCAACTGGAGTCCGCCATACGGTCGTTCACCTGCAACCTGGCCACGCACACAGGGTTCGTTCCGGCCGGGGACGAGGTGGTGTTCGTCGATATCGATTCCAAGGTCAAGCAGGTCTACGGCCCGGCCAAGCAGGGCGCCTCCTTCGGCTACACCAAGGTCCGCGGCCTCCACTTCCAGATCGTCACCGTCAAGACGGTCACCTGTGCGCCAGTCATCGTCGCCACCCGGCTACGCAAGGGCTCCGCGAACTCCGGGAAGGGGGCGGCCAGTCTGCTGCGCGAGGCCCTGTCCACGGTGCGGGCCATGGGCATCACCGCGCAGATCGTCGTACGGGCCGACTCGGCGTACTTCTCGTACAAGGTCGTCGACGTCTGCCGCAAGGCCGGCGTGCGCTTCTCCCTCGCGGTCGCGGTGAAGAAGACCATCCGCACCGCGATCGAGCAGATACCCGCCGACGCCTGGACGGCGATCGCATACACGAACGCGATCTGGGACAGCGAGGAAGACCGCTGGATCTCCGACGCGGAGATCGCCGAGATCCCTTTCACCGCGTTCACCAGCAAGAAGAAGACCTTCCACACCACGGCCCGCTTGATCGTGCGCCGGGTCAAGCGGCTGAACCCGAAGTCGGTGCCCGACGGGCAGGCCGAACTGTTCGGGGTCTGGCGCCACCACGTCATCTTCACCGACAGTCCGTTCGTCCTGGCCCAGGCCGAGCCGATGCACCGCGAACACGCCTGCGTGGAGCAGGTCTTTGCCGATCTGGAGGACTCCGCCCTCGGCCACCTGCCCTCGGGGAAGTTCACCGCGAACGCCGCCTGGCTGACCCTGGCGGCCGCCGCCTACAACCTCACCCGCGCCGCCGGCCGCCTCGCCTCGGTCTTCCACGCCAAGGCGCGGACCGGCACCATCCGCCGGCACCTGATCCACATCCCGGCCCGCCTCGCCACCCGCGCCTGCACCATCACCCTGCACCTCCCCGAACGCTGGCGCTGGGCCGACGACTTCACCGACCTGTGGACGGCCACCGGACAACGCGCCCAGACCTGACCCGCCGGACCGACCGCCCGCCCACGACCCGAAAGACCTCGGAGAACCCGCCACCGGAACGGCCATCCGGAAAACACCACTGCCCAAATCCGAAGATCCACCCCGAAAGCGATCACACCGCGCAATCAGAGATCACGCGGTGGATCGAGGCTCAGGAGACGGAGCTCCATGCCTACCTTCTGGAACCGGCGACTGCGGCTTTGCCGGATCACATCCATCGCTCCCGGTGTCGTCTCTACGCTGCGTCATGCTATTGATCGCTGAGACGCAAGCGGGGGCTCTCGGCCCAGTCCGCACACAGTCCGCAGGACACCCGATCGGGACCGTCGCACCCCATCGCTGGCCAACACCAAAAGGCCAGGTCAGCGACCCACAGGGACGATCCCCGCAGGTCGCCGACCCGGCCCGTTACTTGGAGACCAAGAAGGCCTGACCTCTGCCTGGCCTGACCTGCGCTTTCGCGGGTCGCATCGCCTGGCTGACCGCACCCGGTCCGCAGTCCGCCGAGCACGGCGTCCCTGATGGCCCGGGTGCGGTCTTCTTCTGCCCGGCGAAGCCTGATCCGCAGCCGGGCACCCGGACGGACGGGCCGACGGCCGCCCTGCGCCTGTCGGCGGTGGTGCCACGCCGGGCGGCCTGAGGCGGGGTGGCCGGCAGGTCCGCCGGGAGCCGGGGACGGCGGGG
>NZ_NEUB01000993.1:3156-13326 GCF_002910825.1 Streptomyces sp. SM1
CGTCTCGGGCCGGAGAGGGTGTCCTAGGCTGTCCCGTATCTCCGAGCAGACACGGGAGCGACGTTGAGGCGAGCGGCAGCGCACGGTCCGGCACGTGCCGGGCTTCGTGGTGCGCTGGCTCTGCTCGTCGCCGTCGTGGCGCTGCTGTGCGTGTTCGGGTATGCGGAGCGTGGCGGGCCGGCCGGCTCGTCCCCGTCCGTCGCGCGGCAGGTGTCCGCCCCTGCCGCCATGGCCGCCGCCGAGGGTTCGGACGGGTCGGCGGCGCCGTGCAGCAAGAAGGTGATCGCCGATCACAGCGGGCAGCGGGCTTCGGCTCCGCCGCCGGCTGCCTCCCCACCCGGCTCCGCGGCCCTTCACACCGCGCCTGCGTCGCCCCTGTCCCAGCACTGCGGAACGCCGTCGGGCGGCCCCGCTCCGCCGCCACCCGCATCACTCCACTCCGTTCTGCGGATCTAGACCCGGTCTGTCGGTCGTGTCCCAGAATCCTTGGAAACGGAGCTGTTCAGCATGTCCTCTTCCCCGCGCTCATGGAGTCGGGCGGGCACCGCACTGCGTGGTTGGCGAACCCGGCAGTGGGCCGTCGCCGGCGCAGGAGCCCTGGTCACGGCGATCGTGGTCGGCGCGCCCACCGACGTGGTGCCCAATCCGCTGTTCGGCCGGTCGGTCCCCGTGCAGGGGTGGAACTACCCGGCCCTCGCCGTCACGGCTCTCCTGGCGGGCATCGTCCTGAGCACCTATGTCCGCCCGTCCTCCGCCCTTCCGGCACCGGATGCCCGCGGAGGCGGCCGCCTGGGAGCGGTCGGCGGCGCGCTGTCCTTCTTCGCCGTCGGCTGCCCGGTCTGCAACAAGCTCGTTCTGGTGCTCCTCGGGGCGTCCGGGGCGATGAGCTACTGGGCTCCCCTGCAGCCGCTGCTGGCTGTCCTGTCGGCGGGACTGCTGGCGGAGGCCGCACTGCGCCGCCTGTCCCTGCAGACCGTGTGCCCGGTCACGGCGTCCGCCTGACCCGCGGCCCGGTTCTGCCCCCTTTCTCCCTCACCTTCTCCCTCATCGTCTGAGGTGTCCCATGACTCCATCCGTCCCTTCCCCGTCCCGCCGCGCCCGCAGGCGCACCGCGGCCGTCGGGGTCCTCGTGGCCGCCGCGGTGACCGCGGCCTTCGCACTCACGCTCGACGACTCCGCGAACCGCGACGACACCCCGGACCCCTCCGCGGTGGTCACCGGGTCCGCCGCTCCGCCTCCCGCGGACGACAGCCTGCTCGCCCTCGCCCGCCGCGATCCCTCCGACGCCCTGGCCGTCGGGCGGGCGGACGCACCGGTGGTGATGATCGAGTACTCCGACTTCCAGTGCCCGTTCTGCCGCCAGTTCGCCCAGAACACCGAACCCGAACTGCTGCGGTCGTACGTGGACAGAGGGGTGCTGCGTATCGAATGGCGCAACTTCCCCGTCTTCGGCGAGGAATCCGAGCAGGCGGCGCTGGCCGGCTGGGCGGCCGGGCAGCAGGGCAGGTTCTGGGAGTTCCACGACGTCGCCTACGGCGAGCCGCGTGAGCGCAACGCCGGTGAGTTCAGCGAGGAGAAGCTCACCGGCATGGCCCGCGAGGCCGGAATCACCGACATCGGGCGGTTCCAGGCGGACATGGCGTCCGACAAGGCCCGAAGCGCCGTGCGGGAGGACCAGGAGGAGGGCTTCCGCCTCGGCGTGACCAGCACTCCGGCGTTCCTGATCAACGGCCGGCCGGTCCTCGGGGCGCAGCCCGTGGCCACGTTCACGGAAGCCGTCGCGACGGCGGCGAAGGCGGCGAAGGCGGCCGGGCGATGAGCGAGGCCGGTCTGGCGGTGGCCTTCCTCGGCGGTCTGCTGGCCCTGCTCAGTCCGTGCAGCGCGCTGTTGCTGCCCGCCTTCTTCGCCTACTCCTTCACCAGCCGCACCCGGCTGGTGACGCGCACCGGCCTGTTCTACGTGGGCCTGTGCACGACACTCGTACCGCTCGGCGTGGCCGGCTCGTTCGCCAGCCGGCTCTTCTACGGCCATCGGGACACCCTGGTGGCGGTGGGAGGGTGGACCGTCATCGCCCTGGGGGTGGCCCAGATCGCCGGGGTGGGCTTCGGTTCGCGGCGGATGGCGCGGGCCGCGGGCGGGCACCGCTCGGGCTCGGCACTGTCGGTGTTCGCGCTGGGCGCGGTGTACGGGCTGGCGGGGTTCTGTGCCGGGCCGATCCTCGGCGGCATCCTGACCGTGGCGGCCGTGGACGGCGACCCCGTGCACGGCGCGGTGCTGCTCGCCGTCTACGCCCTGGGGATGGCGGTGCCGATGTTCGTGCCGGCGTCGTTGTGGGACCGGTTCGATCTGGGTCGCAGGCGCTGGCTGCGGGGGCGGATCCTCCGGGTGGGGCCGGTGGCCCTGCACAGCACCTCGGCCGTCGGCGGCGCGCTGTTCATCACGCTCGGGGTGGCGTTCCTCGCCTTCGACGGCACGTCCGCGCTGCCGTCGGTGCTGAGCACCGATGCCGGGTTCGCCCTGGAGGAGCGGTTGTCCGGCCTCGGCGGGGCGGTGTCCGACCGGCTGGTCGTGCTGGTCCTGGCCGCCGTGGCGGCGCTGGCCGCGCTGGTGGTGCTGTTGCGGCCGGTGGACAGGCGCGATCCGCAGTCGTCGCCGGAAGGGGAGCCGTCTTCGCGGGGGTAGCGGATCCTGGTCGTGTGTCCGCGGCGAAAGTCGTGGGTCCGCGTGCGCGGAGGGGGAGGGATCCCGGGTGGGACCCCTCTCCCTCCGCGCGCGGTTCGGCGGTCGTGTCAGCGGTCGTGTCAGCGGTCCTGTCAGCGGTCGCGGAGTGCTGCCAGGGTGCTGTCGAGGTCGGCGGTGCGGGGGCGGTTGTGGGGGAGCTTGGCGAGCATGGCCGCCATGCCGCAGGTGTTGGTCAGGGCGGAGAAGACCAGGCCGCCCGCGATGCCCGCGGAGACGATCTGGAAGGCGGGGTGGACGACCAGCCCGAGCAGCAGGCCGAGCAGCACGAGCGCTCCCGCCGTGAGCCTCACCTGCCGTTCCATACCCCAGGTGGCGCGTGAGGCGCCCTGGGGGCGGTGCAGCTCGTGGCCGTCGGCCGCCCAGGCGCCGGTGCCTCCCGACAGGGTGGCGGCGGTGACGCCGTTCTCCGCGAGGACCCGGCAGGCGTTCTCGGAGCGGGCTCCCGAGGCGCAGACGACCAGGACGTCACCGCGCTCCGCGGCGTGCCGGATGTCGGGCAGCGCGCGCTGGATACGGTCGAGGGGGATGTTGAGCGCGCCGGGGAGGTGGCCGCCGGCGAATTCGCCCGGGGTGCGCACGTCGATGATGATCAGTTCGTGCAGGCGGGTGCGCGCCTCTTCGGTGGCGAGGGCGGTGGGCGGGGTCATGGTGGATGTCGTCCTTACGTGTCGGGATGGTGGTGGAAGCCGTTCCGGCGGAAGCCGGACCGGGGGCGGTCCTCGCACCGGGCGGGCCGGGCAATCGGGCGGACCTTCGGGGTGGTGCGCGCGGTCGAGGAGGAGGTCGGTGACGCCGGACGGCCGCCTCGGCCTCACGGGCGGGTCCGGGACAGGCCCGGTTCGTTCAGACGATCACGTCGACGAGCATGAGGGCCGCCACCGCCAGCAGGACGCCGGCGAAGACCTTCTGCAGGGTGGTGCCGGAGATCTTCGTCGCGAGCCGTTTCCCGTCCCACGCGCCGAGGATCGCGGCTCCGGTGAAGGGGCCGATGATCTCCCAGGGGAGTCCGCCGCCGGTACCGGTGCGAGCGGCGAGCGCGGCCAGCGAGTTGAACGTGATGACGAGCAGGCTGGTACCCACCGCCCGCCGCATGGCCAGTCCCAGGACGTTCACCAGGGCGGGCACGGCGAGGAACCCGCCGCCGACTCCCAGCAGACCCGTGACGGCGCCCAGCCCGGCACCCGCACCGGCCACCTTGCCGGGACGGATCCGGTCCGGCGGGCCGGAAGCGGACGGCCGCAGCATACGCAGCGCCGCCAGCGCGGCGACGACCGCGAACGCCGCGGTCAGCACCGCTTCGTGCAGGCGCCCCGCGACGGCCCCGGCGAGGAAGGCGGGGACGATGCCCGCCGCGGCGAACAGCGTCCCCGTCCTCCACGCCACGTTCCCGTCACGGGCGTGGACGTACAGGGCGGTGACGGAGGTGGCGGTGACGATGATCAGGCTGGCCGTGGCGGCGGCGGCCGGAGTGAAGCCGAGCAGGTAGATCAGCGCCGGTACGGCGATGACGCTGCCACCGCCGCCGAGAGCTCCGAGAGCGAGACCGACGACGGCCCCGGCGACGAGGGCGAGTACGAGTACGGTCACGCCGGGCGGCCGCTGTTCCCGCGTTCGCCGACGACCGGGTGTCCCGCGGCGGCCCACGCGTTCATGCCGCCCTCGACGTCGACCGCCTGTGCCCCGCGCTCGGTGAGGAGCTTCACCGCCTGCTGGGAGCGGTGTCCGCTGCGGCAGATCACCACCAGCGGCCTGCCCTCCACCCCGGCCGGCAGGGTGCCGCCGGCGAGCAGTTTCGTCAGCGGCACGTGGACGGCGCCCGGGGCGTGGCCCGCGCCCCATTCGGGCTTCTCACGGACGTCCAGCAGGACGGCGTCGGGCTGATCGCCGCGGGTGCGGGCGCGTGCCTCGTCGACGGTGACGCGGGGCCCGTTTCGGCGGAAGAGGAACATCACGTGCTTCCTTGTGTGCGAGGAGAACGGCCGGAGTCAGCCGGAGGTCAGGGACAGCCCGGCATCCGCCGCGGCGTCGAAGCCGTCGTCGACGGCGACCACGTCGCGGCCGGTGGCGTCGAGCAGGGAGGCGGCGATCGCCGCGCGCATCCCGCCCGCGCAGTGCACCCACACCACCCCGTCCGGCACCTCACCCATGCGGCCGTGCAGTTGGTGGATCGGGATGTGGACCGAGCCTTCTATGAAGCCGCCGGCACGTTCCGAGTCCCGGCGTACGTCCAGGACGACCACCGTGTCGCCGCGCCGGCGGACGTCGGCGAGGTCGGTGAAGCGGGCACGGGGGAAGGAGGCGAGCCGTTCGCCCTCACGGACCCAGGCGGCCGGGTCGCCGGTGGCGGCGGCCGCCGGGCGGTCGATGCCCACCCGGGCCAGCTCCCGCTGCGCGGCGGCGATCTGCTCCGGGGTGTCGGCCAGCAGGGTGACGGGCTTGCCCCAGGGGATCAGCCAGGCCAGGTAGGTGGCGAGCTTGCCCTCGCCCTCGAAGTTGAACGAGCCTGCCACGTGCCCCCCGGCGAAGGCGGTGCGGCTGCGCAGATCGACCACCCACTCGCCCGCGGCCAGCCGGGAGGCGATCTCCTCGGCGTCCGCACGCTCCGGCGGGGTGAGGTCGACCGGCGCGGGGCCCGCGGCGTTGGCCGGGCCCATGTGCGCGTAATAGGCGGGCACGTCGTCCAGTCCGGCGAGCGTCCGGGCGACGAAGCGGTCCACGTCCAGGGTCAGCGCGTCGTTGGTCTCGCGCTCCTTGCCGATCGTGGTCGCGTCCCCCTCCGCCTGCGCGGAGGAGCAGAAGCTGCCGAACCCGTGGGTGGGCAGCACCGGCACCTCGTCGTCCAGTTCGGCGGCCAGCCGGTGGGCGGAGGCGTGCTGGGCGCGGGCCAGCTGTTCGGTCAGCCTCGGCTCGACCAGATCGGGCCGGCCCACGGTGCCGATGAGCAGCGACCCGCCGGTGAACGCCGCCACGCCGCGCCCGTCCTCGGTCAGGGCGTAGGAGGTGTGGTGCGGGGTGTGGCCGGGGGTGGCGATCGCGCGCAGCGCCAGACCCTCGTCGACCGTCACGGTGGCGCCGTCGGAAACGGGGGTGCGGGCGAAGGACACGTCCGCCCCGGCCGGCACCAGGTACCGGGCGCCGGTGACGCGGGCCAACTCCAGGCCGCCGGTGACGTAGTCGTTGTGCACATGGGTCTCGGCCACGTAGGCGATGCGCACCCCGCGGCGGGCCGCCGCGGCGATGATCCGGTCGATGTCCCGCGGCGGGTCGACGACCACCGCGGCGTCGGGTCCGCCGGCCAGGTAGCTGCGGTTGCCCAGGCCCTCGGACTCCAGGGTCTCGACGAAGAACACGACTACGACTCCTCTCGGACGGTTTACCCTGGGGGGTATACAGTACCCATTTTAGCATCCATACCTAGGGGGGTATTCCGTGACTCACGGGCGGGCAGCACCCACGCGGGGCGTCGCCCAGTGGCGAACGGGTACCCGTCGGGGTATGGAGGAATCAGCCGTTCCGCACCCCCAGGGAGTGTCCGTGTCCTACGACCGCACCGTCCGCCTCGACACCGACTTCGACACCGCCGTCACCGCCGTACGCGAGGCCCTCGCCGACCAGGGGTTCGGCATCCTCACCGAGATCGACGTGACGGCCACCCTCAAGGCCAAGCTCGACCACGACATGGAGGACTACCTGATCCTCGGGGCGTGCAACCCGCCGCTCGCCCGCCAGGCCCTGGAGGCCGACCGCGGCATCGGCCTGCTCCTGCCCTGCAACGTCGTCGTCCGCCGGGACGGCGACAGCACGCTCGTCCAGGCCCTCGACCCGGGAACCATGGTCACCCTCACCGGCCTGGACGCCCTCAAGCCCGTCGCCGACGACGCCACCGCCCGTCTCGACGCCGCCCTCGCCGCCCTGTCCGCCGCCTGACCCGACGGCGTCCCACGCCGGTCCCACTACCGTGGGGCGCCGAAGACCTGGCCCGTTCAGGCCTTCCGGCCCGCGAACCCCTACGGCCTGCCGTGTCCCGGCCCGCGCACCGGCCACCGCGTCGATGACGGTCCGGGGGCGGTCCCGTTGCGACACCCCCGGTGGAGGCGACAGTGGCAGGAACCGATCCGTCGCGCGGAGCGCGGCAGGCCGCTCATGCCGCCGTCTCCGCGGCCCTGGCCCGGTGCGACGACCGTGCCCTGCGCGCGCTCGTGGACCGGGCCGTACCGGCCGGATCCGGCATCGGCGGGACGTCGGCGCTGACGGAGGTCGCCGGAACCACGGTCTTCGTGAAGCGGGTCCCCCTCACCGGCCTGGAGCTGCGGCCGGAGAACACCGGGTCCACCGCGAACCTGTTCGAGCTGCCGGTCTTCTGCCACTACGGCGTCGGCGCCCTCGGCGGGCCCGGCTTCGGGGCCTGGCGGGAACTCGCCGTGCACACCATGACGACGGACTGGGTGCTCGCCGGGGAGCACGAGGGCTTCCCCCTGATGTACCACTGGCGGGTACTGCCGGGCTCGGCGCCCCTGCCGGAGGAACTCGCCGACGTCGAACAGGCCGTCGCCTACTGGGGCGGCGGACCACAGGTGCGCCGCCGGATCCGGGCCCTCGGGGAGTCCCCGGCCGGTCTCGCGCTGTTCCTGGAGTACATCCCGCAGACCCTGCACCAGTGGCTCGGCGGCCGGATCGCGGCAGGAGGTGAGGCCGCCGACCGGGCCTGCGCCCTCGTGGAAAGGGGCCTGACGGACGGCATCTCGTTCATGAACGGCCGCGGACTGCTCCACTTCGACACCCACTTCGAGAACATCCTGACCGACGGCCGTCGCCTCTACTTCGCGGACTACGGGCTCGCCTTCTCCTCCGGGTTCGAGCTGTCCGCCGAGGAGACCGGCTTCTTCGGCCGGCATCGGACGTACGACCGCTGCCACACCGCCACCTATCTGGTCAACTGGCTCGTCACCGCGCTGTACGGGTACCGGCGGGAGGACCGGGAGGGCCGCCGCGCACTGGTGCGGGCCTACGCGGAGGGCGAGCGTCCCACGGGCGTCCCGGACGGCATCGCGGCGATCCTCACCCGGCACGCGCCGGTCGCCGCCGTGATGTCCGACTTCCACCGCGCCTTCCAGGACCGGAGCAGGCGGACCCCGTACCCACTGGAGGAGATACGCCGGCTCGGCGTCACCGCGGACGGACCGTGACGGGCCGCCGGACGGGGCCACCGGGACCGGTGGCGGCGTGGAGCACCGTGCCGGCGGCGCCCCGGCCGGCCGTACGGGCGCCGGAAGACGGCTGCGGCGGCCGTGCGGGCCGTGGAATGCTGGGCGGATGGAGCTGGAGGATCTGGTGCGGTTGCGGCGGACCCGGGACCGGATGGACCGGGAGTACGCCGAGCCGCTCGACGTGACGGAACTGGCGCGGACCGCGCTGATGTCGCCCGGCCACTTCCAGCGCAGCTTCCGCGCCGCGTACGGGCAGACTCCGTACGCCTATCTCATGACCCGGCGCGTCGAGCGCGCCAAGGCGCTGCTGCGGCGGGGCGATCTCAGCGTGACGGAGGTGTGCCTCGCGGTCGGCTGCACCTCGCTCGGTTCGTTCAGCTCGCGCTTCACCGAGCTGGTCGGGGAGACGCCGAGCGCCTACCGGGCCCGCTCGCACGAGGAGAGCGCGGTGATTCCGCCGTGTGCGGCACGGATGTACACGCGTCCGGTTCGGGGCAGGCCCCGGGCCGATCCCGGCGGAATCTTCTAGCGTGGGGACATGGACACAGGAACGGACGCCAGACTCGCCCAGTGCTTCATCGCCGTCGACGACCACGACAAGGCGCTGGCCTTCTACCGCGATGTGCTGGGCCTCGAAGTGCGGGGCGACGTGGGCTTCGAGGGAATGCGGTGGGTGACGGTCGCCTCGCCGGAGCAGGACGTGGAGATCGTGCTGGAACCGCCCGCCGCGAACCCGGACGCCTCCCCCGGTGACAAGCAGGCCACGGCGGAGCTGCTGGCCAAGGGCATGCTGCGCGGGGTCAACTTCACCACCACGGACTGCGACGCCCTCTTCGAGCGGGTGCGGGCGGCGGGGGTGGATGTGATCCAGGAGCCGGTGGACCAGCCGTACGGGGTACGTGACTGCGCGTTCCGCGACCCGGCGGGGAACATGCTGCGCTTCATGGAACGCCCCGTGCGGTGAACGTCCGCTGGACCTACGCCTTCATCGACCGGTCCGGCGCACTGGCCGAGAGGGCCGGTGCGTTCTGGGCCGCCGTCACGGAAGCCCGGCCGTCCGAACCGAGCGGTGAGGAAGGGGAGTTCGTCACCCTGTCGGTGGCGGGCGCCGACGCCTGTGTGGGAATGCAGCGGATCGTCTCGGGCACGGGCGGTACACATCTGGGCTTCTCCGTCGACGACATCCCGGAGTTCGTCACGGCGGCCCGGCGGCTGGGGGCGCGTACGGTCGCCGAGCACGAGGGGTGGACCGTACTGCGCTCACCGGCCGGGCACTTGTTCTGTGCGATTCCCTGGCACGGGGAGTCGGTGCGGCCGCCCGTCGTGCGCGGCAGCCGGCTGGACCAGGTGTGCCTCGACGTCCCGCCGTCCCGCTACGACGCGGAAGTCGCCTTCTGGAGTGGACTGCTGGCCGGCTGGAGTGCCGCGCCCGGCTCACTCCCGGAGTTCCATGTGGTCCGGCCTCCGGCCGGGCTGCCGGTACGCATCCTGCTCCAGCGGATCGGGGAGGACCGGCCCGTCTCTGCCCATCCGGATCTGGCCTGTGCCGACATCGCGGCCACCCGGGCACGGCACGAGGGGTACGGGGCCGTGTGCGTGGCCGAGTTCGGCCACTGGACGGTGATGCGGGATCCGACGGGCGGCGTCTACTGCCTGACCGGCCGCCATCCCGGAACGGGGCTGCTCACCAACCCGCCTGACGCGTCATAGGCGTAGCGGCAGGCGGTGGCCACGGCGCCGTCCTCGAGGTCCGGCGGGAGTTCGGGCGGGACGCACCGGAACTCCCGGTCCTCCGGGACGCCGGGTACGGGCCGGGTCCGCGTGTCCTCCCAGCCGGCCGTGGGCGGCGGCTCGGCCGCGTCCTGCAACCACAGGGTCAGGCCGGACCCGAGGACCACCGCGGCCGTCCAGACGCCCATGCCCCACCGCCATGACGCGCGGCGCCGGTTCCCCCTGTTCTCCATGGCGTTACGCTAGCGCGTCGCGGTCCCCCGTCACCGGGTGGCCTGTCGGAGCGCGTTCGGAGACCGGCCCACGAACCCACCGTCCCTGCACGGCCGTTCACGCTTCCTGCCGTACGGCTCGTGACGGACCGAGGGAACGAAGCGCCCGGGAGGGTGCGCCGAGGCCGGGCGGGCCGGTCTCCGTCCGGCCGCTATCCCGGGGGCAGACCGCGTCCGGCGAGCACCAGGAGCAGGCCCGTGACCATCAGCGGGACGAC
>NZ_NEUB01000994.1 GCF_002910825.1 Streptomyces sp. SM1
CAACGTCGCTTCTTTGATCGTTTCAGGGTGACTGTGGTCGTGGTGTGAGTGTGTGGAGCTGGATGGTGTAGGTGACGCGTTCGGTGGCGGGTTGATCTGGTTGGAGTGTGGGCCAGTTGACGTGTCGGGCCTTGGTGGCGCGGGGTGATCGGCGGCCGGGCCGTGGCCGGGTGGCGGTGCGGATCAGGTCGGCGCCGATGTCACGGATCTTGGTGGTCAGGCGTGGAGGGGGGAAAGTCCGCCCCGACGGTTCGCTGGGCGGCGTGCAGGGCGTGCTTGAAGCTGATCTGGGCTGGTGGGATGCCGTCCTGGGTCGCGCTGTCGGTGGCCAGGTGGCGTACGGACTGGTAGACGCAGAGCATCGCCCACAGTTCCTGGGCGACCATTTCGGGGCTGTTGGAGCGCAGGGTCGCGGTGCGGCCGCCGCGTTGCTCGACCTTGATCGACCGGTAGATCGTTTCGCTGGTCCAGCGACGTGCGTAGAGCTCGGCGAGTTCGGTGGCCGGGGCGGTGTCCGGGTCGAGGAGGGTGGTGATCAGGCAGAACAGTTCCGAGGACTCGGTGGTGGAGCCGTCGGCGCCCTCGGCGGTGCTGTGCACGGTGTACTCGATCACCCGGACGGTGATGCGCTGTCCGCGTGGCCCGTTGAGGCGGGAGAGACAGGTGCCGTCGTGGAGTACCTCGATGACGGGCAGGGTGAACGACGCGCTCGCGCGCCACAACAGCTCAGCGCCCCGGCCCGCGGCTGCGGTGAACAGGTCGTAGGAGGGGAAGCCCCGGTCGGCCAGCAGCAGCGTGCCCCGCTCGATCACCGGCAACAGGCGTGTGGCCAGGGTGCGTTCCCCGACCGCGAGGGAGTCGAAGACCGCTGCGATCACGGCCAGGGTGCCGCACTCGACCAGGGCCAGCAGCCGCACCTGTGGATAGGGCCCCTGCCGGGCCTCGGTCACAGGCCGGGTGTACGCGGCGGAGTTCGCCGCACTGTCGGGGACGTTGAAGGTGGTGCCGTCCAGCGAGGTCAGACGCAGGTTCCGCCAGAACACCCCCGGCGTGGCCGGCGTGCCCTGCGCTCCGCGCACCCGGTCGAACAGCACCCGAAGCGCCCCCGCCCCCAGCCGGGAGCGGGCCTTGGTCAGCGACCCTGTCGATGCCGGACGCCGCTTCTCGCCCCGCTTGAGCGGCCAGTGCTCCACCAACTCCCGCAGCACCCCGCCGTACCCGACCGAGGTGAACAGCCACATGGCGAGGGTGAAGTAAACCACCAGCCGCGCGGGCAACGACTTCACCGCGCGTTCCCGCGCACCGGCCTCCTCGATCGCGAAGTCCACCAGCTCCGGCGTGAACGTCCGTGCCAACGCGCCGATCCGTATCCGCTCCGGGAAGCCATCCCCCACCACATGATCACGAGCCACAAGCCCCGGATCCCAAACGATCACCCGGCAAGGAAGCGACGTTGGCCCAGGCCGCACCGCTCGGCCAGCCGCACCGCTCGGCCAGCCGGACCGCCGGGACCAGCCCGGCATGCGCGATCAGATTCGGGTCGTCGAACGCGGCGAACACCGCCGCCGGGCTGTGCGAAGATTTCACTTACGAGGTGCCTTGCTACTCGGGTCTGACGGAAGCGTGAGAACTCCCATCATCCCAGGCCAGCGGGCACCTCTCTGTATTCCTCCGTCCATAGCCCGACGGTCACGCGGTGGATCCAGGCTGAGCAGGCGCATATCTTCACGGTACGCTTAATTTCGCTCCCACTCATCGAGAAGCATTGCCAAACGCGTCGTGTGCTCGCAGATCTCTTGGCCCAGCGTGGCGAAGTCGTGCTCCGGGTAATATTCCTCGATCAGCCCGTAATACGGCAAGCTCAAAGACAGTCGGGGTGCAACCCGTTCTTCGGGGGTGTAGTGAACGAGCGTGTTACGGAAACCTCGCCCCTCTGCGTGCATGATAGTGGCGCTCGACTTATGACTCAAAATGGCGTTCAAGAGGCCCAGGGACGTGCTGTTCAGTTTGCTGCCGTACTCGGCCTTAAGTTCAGTGAGACTTGAGAGTACGTGGTAAAGCGTGATGAACCTGAGTTTGAGCATGGTTTCGGCCGAAGCGGCTGTCCGGTCAGCCGACAGCATTACGTCGAGAAAGTTAAGCGAGCATCGAAATGCGGATAGTGAAGCCGTTAGCTCATCTGATAGGGTCGGATCGTAGAGGCGCTTGAAGTATCGCTCAGACCGCCGGTCCCTGCTCTTGAGCTCTCCGAATTTCATGGTGGTCATGAACGACGGTCCGTGCCACGGCAGAGACTCGGTTGCCTGGTCCACATAGCGCGCTTGGGACTCGGCCACGGTCATGAGAGTGCGGCCGATGGCAGGGATGTCGGACGTGGCAATAGTGGGAATGCCCATGAAGAAACTGGCCACCTGAGTTGTCGTTACTAGCCGACTTTGGTACCGCCACTCGCCAAGGTCGGTTTCCAACACTCTGGCCGGTGGAAACCAGGTGTTGTTGAGGAACCTCTCTCGACCGGCGGAGATGATCGCTGTGAAGTCACCGAGGACGCCAGCGTGGCCAACCTTGGATCCATCGAACAGCTTGACGCTATGTCGCGCTTTCTCAATCACGGCTTCGTTGCTGTAAGCCAAGAGCGCCGCTCGCTGCGGGTCGATGACCTTTAGGATCCTATACGACTCGTAGATGAAGAGCGAGAGGTAGTTATTCATGCAGAATGTCGGAATGACCGAGTTTTCCTGGTCTGCAAGTATGCTCCCGAGGAAGCGACGAGCGACCATGAGGTCGCTTTCGAGCAGCTTGGTGGCTATAACGTTCTTGAGGCTGGCGCTCGTGCTCATCCAAGGTCCTTTTGGTGATACTTGTTGATCAGGTTGGGCTGTCCGCTAGTTGGTCCGTGAATGAACCTAAATCGGCTGCGAGGAGCAGGTGCCCAAACCGTGGATCCGCCGTTTCGGCTGACTCTAGCTCCACCCGGGTGCTTCCTATCCCCAACCGTCGAGAGACACTTCCGGGCCATCTGCGAGGTAATGGTGTAGGGCGCTGGAGGTTGTTCCCACGAAGGCGGCAGGGATGGCGTCGGCGTCGACCCAGCGGACCTGGGAGTGCTTGTGAGGTTCGCGGTTTTCGGGTTCGCCGGTCCATTGGTGGGTGGCGAATACGACCGTGAGGAATCCATTGGGGGACTCAACGCCCCAGGCTCCGTGGATGATATGCGCGACCTTGAGGAACTCGGGCGCCACCGTGAGGCCGGTCTCCTCGTAGAGCTCGCGGACTGCGGTCTCGGTGATGGGCTCGCCGGGCTCGCTCTTGCCAACGGGGAGGTCCCACATCCCCTGGGCGAACTTCGCGTTCTCGCTGCGCTGGAGGAGCACGACGCGGTTGGTGGCCTTGTCGTGGACGATGACGGCCGCGACCAGCAGCGTCATCGAGTCGAGCGCCGGCTTGAGGGCTGAGGGGCGGTTGTCGGTCTGCTGGGCCACGGGGTTCCCTTCGTCGGGCAGGTTGTTGGGCATGTTAGGCGAGGGCCTCGCGGGCGCGGCGGGCGAGATCTGCGGCCCCGGGGACGCGGCGGCGCTGGTAGACAGCGAGGGTGGAGCGGATCGAGGTGATGGCCTTGCGGGTGCGGTCGGAGGTCATGCCCTCCATGAGGACCAGGGCTTGGGTCCAGGCGGCAACGGCTTCGTCGGCTCGGGCCTGGGCGGCGAGGCTGTCGCCGAGGTCGGCGTGGGTGAGTGCGTGGACTCGCTTGTACTTCTCCGGGTCCCAGCGGGTGAGCGCGTCACGGTGCTGCTGTTCCGTACCGATGTGGTCGGCGAGGTCGGTCAGCGTGCGGGCGGTGTGGCTGGCCACGGTGCCGGCGGCGGGGCCGCTCACGCGGGAGAAGCTGGGCTGGGGCCCGTCCTCGCGCAGGAGGGCGTCTTCGGCGGCGAGCAGAGCACGAGCTGCCAATGGGTTCTCGCCGACGGCTGCGTAGGCGCGGGCGTGCGTGATGTGGAGGAGCGCTTCGGTCTGGCCGTCCACGTGGCCGAGGCCGCGGGCGAGCGCGCCTTTGACGAGGTCCACGCAGTGGTGGGGTTGCTTGAGGCTGAGGGACTGGTGGGCGAGGGCGCGCATCATCCAAGCGGCATGGCCGTGGGGGTCGGCTTCGCAGGCGAGCTGGTAGCCGACCTGGTAGTAGCGCTGGGCGGCGCCTTCGTGGCCGAGGTCGTGGTGCTTCCACCCTGCGAGGTAAGCGAGTTCAGCGACAGCGCCGAAGGCGGCCTGGCGTAAGGGTTCCGAGGGGAACCGTCCGCGCAGCATGGGGGCGGCGGTGTCGGCGAGGTAGGCAGTAACAGTGGTCAGGCCGTGCCCGCCGCCGAGCCGTTCGTCGGCGGCGCTGAAGGCTGCCGTGATCTGTCGTACGACGTCGATGTCGTCGCTGCCGACGTGGGAGCGGGCGGTGCGGGCACGGAGCATCCGCGAGGTGGCTTCGTGATCGTGCAGGAGCGGCATGGCCACGCCGGCTGTGGTGAAGGCGGCGATGGCGAGGAAGCGGCGGCGCTCGACGTCCGCGCGGCCGAGGTCGGTGACCGTGGTGATGGGGTCCGTGTCTGGTGGCGACTCCGCGTCGGGTGAGTGGAGGCCGAGCTCGGTTCGGGTGACGACGCGGCCCAGCCGCCGGGAGAGGGCTTCGGCGAGGTACTGGCCTGCCTGGCCGGACGGCGTGCGGGCACCGCCCACCCAATGGGAGATGGCCGACTTGTTGGTCTGGAGCAGTTCGCCGTTCTCGGCGGCGATGCGGCGTACGTCCTTGGCGAGTGCCTCGTACGTGCACCCGGCGGCGTTGATCGTGTCGCGCAGGCGGGAGCTGGCGCTGGTCGGTGTCGGCATGATCGCCTCCGCTCCGGATCCGTAAACCGTGTATACCGCTTGACCTCGGTCACACCGTACCCACCCTGCGTAGCGGACGGTTCACTTATCGACAGCCGCCCCCCTCTCGGGCCGGGCGGCCCCAAATTCCGTACGCCCTAACGGGCTCGGGCATTCCTGTGCCCCGGTCCGGACGATCAGAGACGGAGACACGGTGACCACCATCGACACCGCGACCATCACGGTCGAGCTGCCCGACGCCTTCGACCCGCGCTGGAACCGCCTGCCCGGCATCCAGGTGGACGGCCGGCGCATCATCATCAACCCGGCCGAGTACTTCTTCCGCTTCGAGTCCAGCACCTGGCTCGTCGCCGACTGGGACTTGGTGAAGGCCCAGCTCCTCGACGTTGACGAGACGACCGAGAGCGCGGTCGAGCAGCTCGCGCTCGGCTTCATCAAGGACCACGGCGAGTCCACCTCCGATGCGGCCCGCGTGCTGGCGACGGCGTACGGGGTGTACTCGTACCTCTTCCGCGAGGAGCACCTGGCCGGCCTCGGCCTGCCGCAGATCACTGCCGATCATCTGCGCATGCTGCGCGAGGCAGCGACGTTGATGGCGCTCAACAAGGTCGAGCTGGACGGGCACATCTCCAACGTCGGTCCGTGCTGGTTCTTCCCCGCCGCCACGTCCGTCGTTTTCGACGTGGACGACGAGACGGGCGGAATGCTGGACGAGGTTTACCACGGCGGCTGGTTCAACGAGCACCGACGGATCGAGTCGATCAAGGCCCACACCGCGCTCGGCGGCAGGCTCGTGCACGGCTGCCAGTCCGTTCCGGACCAGTCCGGCGGCGTCGTCGCGCCCTACGGTGCCTCGATGGCCAACTTCCGTGACGACCTGTCCGAGTTCAAGGCGGGCTGGATCGAGCAGGTCTACGCCCGCCGCGTGACCGCAGCCGAGTAACCCTGCCCCCAGTACGGCTCCGGGGCGGGCCAGCTCGCGCGCGCCCGCCCCGGAGCCCACCAGCCCCCTGGAGACCCCCATGGACCAGAGCCTGTCCGCCACCCTGCTGGACGACCTGTGCACCCTCGTCGGCAAGCCCCTCCCCGACCGTGCCGAGATTCGTGTCTGGGGCATGTCCGGCGTCGAACGCGTCACCTTCCCCGACGGCACCACAGCCGTTTTCAAGTATGCCAAGGAGCCCTTCGACCGCGAGGCCCAGGCCCTGCGGGCGGCATACCAGCGCGGGCTCCCGGTCCCCGCGCTCCACGCCACCGCGATGCAGGACAAGTGGATCGGGATGCTCATGGACGACCTCGGCACTCCCGTACGGGACGCCGACGACCTCGACGGCGTCGCCGCCGCCGTCATGCTCCATGCCGCCCGCCCTGCGGGCGGTCTGCCCCTCCTCGACGGGGCGGGCCTCGCAGCCCTGCCCGGCCAAGCCCTCGATCACCTCCAGCGGCTGCGGAAAGCCGACCGATGGACGGACTGCGACGTCATCGAGACCGCGCTGGGGAAGATCTCCGCCGCGGCCGAGGCCCGTGTCCAGGGGGCGACGCTGGACCCGTTCGGCTGGGTGCACTCCGAGTTTCACCCCACGAGCGTCCACATCGGGGAGAACGGCTGGCGCCTCCTCGACTTCGCACGCGCCTTCACCGGACCCGGCCTTATCGACCTCGCCTCGTACCACGGCACCACCGACGTACCGAGCCCTTTCCGCATGCGGGTGTTCCTGGAGCAGTACGTCACCGCAGGCGGTCATGAAGACGCCCTCGCCGCGCGGGGCGGCCTGGCCGCCGAGGCATGGGCCCTGGGCTGGCATCGGATGTGGGCCGTGGAGTGGTTCATGGAGCAGGCCATCCGCTGGATCGACGACCCGGCCAAGGACCCCGCCTACATCCCCGTTGTCCGCCGCCACCTGAACGACGTGGTCCAACTCCTGGAGGTCTAGGTGCTCGCCCAGGTCTCCCCCTGGTACGCCCACGCAGCCCAGCGCACAGCCGCTGCCCCCGCGCACGCCCTCACCGCGCCGGCCCGGATGGAATGGAGCACCCACGCGGGCATCGGTCCCGGCGCCGAGACCCTGGGCCGGGACCTGTGCGGCAAACGCGTCCTGGAGCTGGGCTGCGGTCCCGGCCACAACGTGGCCCACCTCGCGAAGCACCACCAGGCCCGCGTCACCGGCGTAGACCTGGTCGGCCTCCAGGTACGCCGGGCCCGCTCCCACTACGGGCACATCGACGGCGCCACGTTCGCCGCCGGCCACGCACTGCACCACCTTCAGGCCACCGGCCAGACCTTCGACACGATCTACTCCGTCTTCGGCGCCGTCGGCCTCGTCGCCCCCGAGCTCCTCCTCGCCGCCATTTCCCGACGCCTGAAACCGGGCGGTGTCCTGGCCTTCTCCGTCCCTCACCCGGCACGGGCCGGAAGACATCCATCCACGGACGACCGTCCGCGCGAGGACTACGTCACCATGCCCGACCGCACCCGACTTCCCCTCACTCGATGGGAGTTCGACGCCCGCCGCTGGGGAGCTCACCTCTCCCGGACCGGCCTGGGCACCACCTCGGCGGTGGAGCTGCGGCACCCGCGCCGCGACCCGTGGCCCACCACCCTCCTGATCACCGCACGCAAACGCTGACCGACGGAGGCAACGATGCCCCTGCCCTACCTGCTCCTGGACATCGACGGCGTCCTCATCCCCTTCCCGGCCGCCGACGGCAGCACCCCGCCCACCCACGTCCGCCACACCGTCCTGCCCACCGGCCGGCACCCCGACGACCCCGTCCCCATCTGGCTCGACCCCAGCCAGGGCTGCATTCTCACCGACCTCGTGACCAGCGGACTCGTCACCCCCGTGTGGTGCACGAGCTGGCGCAAGGACGCCACCACGATCATCGGCCCTCTCCTGGGGCTGCCCGACTTCCCTTACCTCGACCTGCCTCGCCCCCAGATCGCCACCAGCCACCCCGACGGCTACCTCTGGAAACGTGACCACGTCAACGACTGGCTGGCAGACGCCCCCGCCGTCTGGATCGACGACGACTTCACCAGCCTCGACCACGCATGGGCGGCAGAGCGCACAGCCAGGGGAACGCCGACCCTCCTCGTTCAGCCAGACCCACACCTCGGGCTGCAGCCCGAGCATCTGACCGAACTCAGGACGTGGGTTTCGCGGTTACCCACAGCCCACGCCACATGAGGGCTGGCGCCCTTGTTGCCATGAGCAGCGAGGGCATCAGAGTGTTGCTCAAGCTTGAGCCGTCTGTGGTCTGTGGCAGGTATCGGCACCGCTGATGTCGGAGGCGGCTGGAACACTGCGACCGTGATCAACGAATCAACCCCGGACCTTCCTGATGGCCCCGCAGACTCCCTGCCACCCGCAGCGCAGGCCGAACTCACAGGCACCGCCTGGGAGGAGCTGCCGCACTTCTGCACGGGCCGGCACGATGTGCCCGACACCCCGGACATCCTCGGCGCAGTGCTCGCCGCCGACCCGGCCCACCGGGTGCGGGCGGTCGGGGATCTGTACCGGCTACTCCTCCATCAGGCGCGGGTGTTTCCGGCGACCGCCCCGGCGGCCTTGGTCCTCGCTCGTCTTCTCGACGATCCGCGCACCCTCGCCGAACGCCGGTGGGAGCGGAGGGCCGGTCGGCGGCCGCTCCGTGCCGAACTGCTGAACTGGCTGGCTTCGTTCGCCGACATTGCCCGACTGGACATCGAGGACGGTGTCGGGGCGGCGCGGGATCTGGCCGCTGCCCGTGCGGCACGGCCGGTGCTCCACGACTGCATCGCGGATTTCTGCGACGCCGATGATCCACTGGTGAGGGAGGCCGCGCTCGCGGCCACCGCCCTGCTCCTTGCCGACCCCGGCCTCGTCTCGTCCGTCCCCCGGTACGCACCTGCCGTTCGTGCGGTCCTTGCCGTGAGCGCAGACTCGTACTACCGGTGGATCGCCCGGGAGCGCTTGGCTGCCTGGGGCGAGAGCGTCACTGGTCTTGTCGCCGCAGAGGAGGAACTCCGCGCAGCCCTGGACCGGGCACACGCTCTGGCGGACGACCCGTTCGGGGAGGGCCAGGAGCAGGCGATCCGCTGGCTGGAAGCGCAGCCCGAGGACACCGCGGCTCCGGAACAACGCGGCCGCCGACGTGAGGACCCGCCCGCGCCCACACATGCGGCCCCGCCGGAACCAGCACCCGAACCGCCGGTACCCGCCCCAGGGAGCGAGGCGGGGTACCAAGGCCCGTGGCGAATCGCCAGGCAGGAGGAGCGCGCCGAGTGGACGTTCACGCCGTACGTAGGAGTCGGCCCTCTGCACTTCGGGATGACACTGGAGGAGATCACCCATGCTCTCAGTGAAGGACCGGCCGTCTCGTCCTACTTCGCTCACGGCGATGGCCAACAGCTCAACTACGTCGATTTCGCCGAGATTGGGATCAGGGCCCTCTTCGAGGAAGGCCGCCTGGGGTGTGTCGCCGTGAACGCCCTCACCGGCCCCCAAGTGAGACTGGAGGCAGCCCCGCTGACCGGCTGCGCGCCTTCCCAGGTGGAGGACTGGCTCGTCCACCGCACGACACTGCAGTCCGGCAGCCTGACGTACAGTCCAGCCGCCGATCCGGTCTTCGTCGACTTCGGCCTCGCAATCCGATCCCAACGGGCTGGCGACATCGTCCTGACCCGACCGCTCTTCCTGCTCCATGACTGGCTCGATCTGTGGCACTCGCTGCCCAGTGAAGAGTGGAACTACGCCTAGTGAGGGGCCCCGAAGATCCCGGACAGGGACCCAATAGGGTTGTCCTGTAAGGAATCGAGGGAAGAAGCAAGTGGCACGTCCAAGTCCGTACTCGCCGGAGTTCCGCGAAGAAGCGGTCCAGCTGGCCCTGAAATCAAACAAGCCCATCGCCCAGGTCGCCCGGGAACTCGAGATGAATCCCGAGACGCTCCGCACCTGGGTGCGCCGACACGAGCGCGAGCACGGGAAGCAGACCGAGCCGCTCGCCGTGGACGAGCGGGCCCGGCTCAAGGAACTCGAACGCCGCATTCGCGAGGTCGAGATGGAGAACGCCTTCCTAAAAAAATGCGCGGCGTACTTCGCGAAGGATCCCCGGTAGCGAGCAAGTACGAGTTCATCGAAACGATGCGACTCGATACCGCGGAGTACGCGTACCCCGTCGAGTTCATGTGCGAACACCTCGGCGTGTCCAAGTCGGGCTACTACGGCTGGCGGTGCCGTCCCGATTCAGTGACGGCCCGGCGGCGCGAGGAATTGAAGCTGCTTGTCAATAGAGCGTTCGGCATGTCCGACAGCACCTACGGATACCGGAGAATCCACGCCCAGCTGCTGCGCTGGGGCCACGCCGCCGGCCCCGAACTCGTCCGTCAGCTGATGCGTGAGCTGGGCCTGGTACCCTGCCAGCCCCGTCCGAAGCGGTGGTCCCTCACCCAGGCAGTCGCAGGCTCGGTGCCAGATCTCGTCGGCCGCGACTTCACCGCAGAAACTCCTGGCGAAAAGCTCGTCGGCGACATTACTTACATACCCACCGGCGAGGGGTGGCTGTATCTGGCGACCGTTATCGACTGCTGTACGAAGGAGGTCATCGGTTATGCGATGGACGACCACTACCAGACGCCGCTGATAGCCCGGGCCGTCCGCAACGCGGCACGGAATCGCAGGCTCGCGAAGGGCGCAATATTCCACT